>NZ_JACOFQ010000003.1:0-344132 GCF_019455395.1 Bradyrhizobium sp. BR 10261 | reverse complement strand
GACCGCCTCCCAAGCCAGCCGCGCGACGCGCGCCTTCAAATAGCGCCGTAGCTAGCGCGGCTGGCTTGGGAGGCCTCCGTGCCCGTTACCCCATCTACGCATCGTTGCTCAGGCAACCGCCCGCTCACCGATGATCGCAAAGCGCAGCTTGCCCGAGATGAAATCGATTCCAGCGACGGCGACCAGGATCATCAGGATCAGGAACGACACCTTCTGCCATTCCAGCACGCGGATCTGCTCGGCGAGCTGGAGGCCGATGCCGCCGGCGCCGACGATGCCGATGATGGTGGCCGAACGCGTGTTCGATTCGATGAAATACAGCACCTGGCCGGCGATGACGGGCAGCACCTGCGGCATCAGGCCGAAGCGGATCTCGTGCAGCGCGCTGCCGCCGCAGGCGCGGATGCCCTCGACCTGCTTCCGATCGGCGCCTTCGATCGCCTCCGAGAACAGCTTTCCGAACGCACCGAAATCCGCCACGGCAATCGCGAGTACGCCGGCGAACGGGCCGAGCCCGACCACGTTGATCCACACCAGCGCCCAGATCAGCGTATCGACGCCGCGGATCGAATCCAGGAACCGCCGCACCGGGAAACGGACGATGTTAGGGACGATATTGCGGGCCGCAACCAGGCTGACGGGCAGCGCCAGCAAGGCGGCCAACGTTGTGCCGAGCAGCGCGATCGACAGCGTCTCGCCCAGCGCCTTGAGATAGAGCGGAAGCGACGATCCGGGATCGGGCGGCATCATCATCATGCTGATCCAGCCGAGCTGGCTTAAGCCCGTGATGAAGCGCGCCGGCGAGAAATCGAGATCGACAAGGCCGAACACGAAGATCGCAAGCGCCGCGACGAGCATCGCCGGCGTCGCCAGGCGCGCCGATGCCGGACGGTTGAAGACGTCGGGGTAGCGCGCGCGGAGCTCCTCGGTGTTGACGTCCTGCGGATTATTCAATTCCGCGCCTCCTTGCCGAACAGGCGGCCGCGCACCCAGCCGGTGGTGATGTCGATCAGGAACACCGTGACGATGATGGTGACGAGGATGGCGCTGACGTCGGAGTAGTAGAATTTTCGGATCGCGACGATCAGCTCCTGCCCGATGCCGCCGGCGCCGACAAAGCCCATGACCGAGGCCTCGCGCACATTGATCTCGAAACGCAGCAGCGCGTAGCTGGCGTAACCCGCCGAGACCTGCGGCAGGATCGCAAAGCGCATGCACGACACCCAGCTCGCGCCGGTGGAGCGGATGGCCTCGACCGGCTTCATCTCGGCGTTCTCGACCATCTCGGAAAACTGCTTGCCGAGCGCGCCGGTGGAATGGATCGCGATCGCGAGCACGCCCGCCACCGGACCGAGGCCGAAGGCCATGACGAAGATCAGCGCGAACACGATGCCGGGCACCGTGCGCGCGAATTCAAGCAACCGGCGCACCGTGAAGCGCAGCCAAGGGGCGGGTGAGGTGTTCTCGGCGGAGAAGAAATTGAGCAGGAAGGCAAGGACGGCGCCGATCAGCGTGCCGACATAGGAGATCAGCAGCGTCTCGCCGAGCAGCTTCAGCCATTTGCGCAGGCCCCAGAACCACTCGCCGAGATCGGTCCAGACCCGCTGGCCGCTGTCGAGGGTGAGGATGCGATTGAAGTAGCTGACGAAGTTGCCGAAATAAGTGAAGAAGGTGCGCAAATTCACCTCGGCGCCGATCGAGGCCACGATCAGCGCGGCGACGAACAACGTGAAGCCCGCCAGCAGGCGCAGGCGCTTGCGTGCGACCGCTTTGCGATAGGCGGCGTTGAGGGCGGCGAGCTGCTGCTCGGGAAGGATCGAAACCGCAACCGTCATCGAAGGCACAGATCCATCACAAACAGATCCATCAAGAAAAGAGCCGGGTCCATCGACCCGGCTCGAGTAGCCTCGTCCCGACGAGCTCAGGACGCCTTCTTACGCAGATTATCGACGAACTTAATCAGATCGAGGGTCTTGTTGTAATCGTCGTTGGCGATCGGCTCCCACGGCTTGTTCTTGCCGTCGGAGAGCTTCTTGAACGCCTCGGGATCCTTCTGCGCCGCATCGAGGAAGGCTTTCTTGATGGCGGCCTTCATGTCCTCAGGCAGGTCGCTCAGATAGGCGTAGGGCGAGTTGATGATGAGGTCGGACTTCACGACGATGCGGAAGTCCTCCTTCTTCATCGGCGTGCCATCGGCCGACTTCACCATGCCCTTGTTCAGCATGCGGGTCAGGTTGGAATCGTCGTCCGCGTTCCACCAATTGGCAGCGACGTCGACGGTTCCTTGCGCGAGTGCGAGAACGGCATTCTCGTGGCTGCCGGTGAAGACGACCTTCGAGAAATAGGCATCGGGATCGATGCCGAGCGCGTTCAGCTTGAAGCGCGGCATGTTGTTGCCCGAGGTCGAGTTCGGATCGACCAGGCCCAAATTCTTGCCCTTGAGGTCCTCGATCTTCTGGTACGGCGATTTCGCCAGCACGTAGAACACCGAGTAATAACCCTTCGAGCCGTCGGAGTTGACGTCGATGACGAAGGCGTCGGTCTTGACGCCGGTAAGCCGGGCACGCGCGAACGAGGCCGGGCCGTAATAGCCGATGTGGATGTTGCCGGCGCGCTGGCCCTCGATGAGGGCGGCGTAGTCGTTGGCGACACGCAGCGTCACCTTGACGCCGAGCTCCTTGGACAGATAGCTGATGAAGGGGGCGTAACGCTCGGTCACGCCCGAACCGTTCTCGGCCGGAATCGCGGCGAAGGTGATCTCCGGATATTTCGCCCTCCAGTCTTCGGCGGAAGCGGATCCGGCAAAGGTCAGCGCGGCGGCGCCGGCAAGAACTAATCTGCGAGTGATCATGATGCCCTCTTCATCTGATAGGAGCGGTTGACGCAAAACTGGTCATGACGGATGCGACGCGGCTCAGGCCGCCGCAGCCGTTCCGAGTGCCGGGACCCCCTCGGGCACCGGCGCAGGCGTGCCGCCCAGGATTTCGGCGGCTTCGAGATCGTAGAGCTCACGCGCGACAAGGTCGGTCAGCGCGGACGGCGCGCCGTCGAACACCACGCGGCCCGCCGCCATGCCGATCAGGCGATCGCAATAGCTGCGCGCCAGATCGAGCGAATGCAGGTTGCAGAGCACGGTGATGCCGAAATGCTTGTTGATGCGCAGCAGCGCATCCATGACGATCTTGGTGTTGCGCGGATCGAGCGAGGCGATCGGCTCGTCGGCGAGGATGATGTCGGGCTGCTGCACCAGCGCCCGTGCGATCGCCACGCGCTGCTGCTGGCCGCCGGAGAGCTGATCGGCGCGCTGCGCCGCGAGCGAGGCGATGTCGAACTGTTCCAGCGCCGACATCGCCAGCGCCTTGTCCTGCTCGGGCCACACTTGCGACAGCGAGCGCCAGGCCGGCATGGTGGCAAGACGGCCCATTAGCACATTGGTCAGCACGTCGAGCCGGCCGACCAGGTTGAACTGCTGGAAGATCATCGCCGACCGCGCCCGCCACTGCCGCAGTTCCTTGCCGCGCAGCGCGGTGACGTCGAGGCCGTCGAACAGGATGCGGCCCCGCGTCGGCGTCACCAGACGATTGATTGCGCGCAGCAGGGTCGACTTGCCGGCGCCGGAGCGCCCGATCACGCCGACGAAGCCGCCGGGGGAAATTTGAAACGAAGCCTCGTCCACCGCGGCTTTTGCGCCAAAGCGGCACGTCAGACCTTCAACCACCAGCATGCAGGGCTCCAGAGTAGCTGGACCCCACCGCTATCCCCGGCGGTTGACACTTGTATGACACGCGCAATGCGGCGTGGCGATCCTGCACACTTCATCCCCTGTCATCGTATCGTCATGACACCGTCATTGTGCCGCTCGAACAGATGCGACATTGGCCAGGCTGGCATGGTGGGACTGGGATCACGACAAATTGCGTGCGGCGCTGCCCGATTTCCGCACGCTCGCAATTGAAGATTTCCCGTCGGCATACGAAGCAGAGCCAAGTCTCCCTTCCAGCAAACCAAGCGCGGTCGCGTGACAGACATTTTCATCGAGGGTGGCCGGACCCTTGTTAGCTCCGAGCTTGCCGAAACTTCCCTCTCCGTATCCGGAGCCGACATTGTGCAGATCGATGCGTCTCGCGGCCGGCCGCGGCTGGCGATCGATGCGCGCGGTTTGCTGGTGCTGCCCGGCATCGTCGATCTGCATGGCGATGCCTTCGAGCGGCAGATGATGCCGCGCGCCGGCGTCGATTTTCCGATCGACGTCGCGCTTGATGACACCGACCGCCAGGTCATCAGCAACGGCATCACCACGGTGTTCCACGCCACCACCTGGTCGTGGGAGCCGGGCCTGCGCAGCGGCGACAATGCCAGGCGCCTGCTCGAGGCGATCGAGCGGCGACGACCGCACTTCGCCGCCGACACCCGTTTTCACCTGCGCCACGAGACCTATAATCTCGATGCCGAAGACGAGATCGGCCAGTGGCTGGCCGAGGGCCGCGTCGACCTGTTCGCCTTCAACGACCATATGGACGGGGTCGTTGCCGACATCTCGAATCCGCGCAAGCGCAACCGCATGGTGGAGCGCACCGGCCTGTCGGGCGAGGATTTCGACAAGCTTGTCGCGCATATCGTGTCGCGCGCAGCCGAGGTTCCGGCCTCGATCGTCCGGCTCGCTGCTACGGCCCGCGCGGCCGAGGTGCGGATGCTGTCGCATGACGATGCGACGCCGGCGATGCGCCGGAATTTTCGCGCCATGGGCGTGAGGCTCGCCGAGTTTCCGATAACCGAGGAGACGGCGCGCGAGGCAGCTGATCATGGCGATGCCATCGTCTACGGTGCACCGAACGTCGTGCGCGGCGGCAGCCATACCGGCTGGACCAAAGCCTCCGACATGATCGCCAAGGGGCTCTGCACGGTGCTGGCTTCCGACTATTACTATCCGGCGCCGCTGCTCGCCGCATTCCGCCTCGCCGCCGACGGCGTGCTGCCGCTGGCAGCGGCCTGGAAGCTGATCTCGTCGGCGCCGGCGCAGGCAACGGGCCTCACCGATCGCGGCACGCTCGCCGCAGGCCATCGTGCCGACATTGTGCTCGTCGACGACAGCATGCCGTTGCGGCCGCGGCTGGTCGCGGTGATCGCGGCCGGCAAGCTCGTCCATCTCACCGATGCGACGCGTCTGGCTGGCATCGCGGCGACACCGCGCGAGACTATCGTTGCAGCATAAATTAGTTATGCTTGGGCAATGACAGGTTTTCCCCGCTACGCGATCTATTTTGCCGCCGGCGCCGACCACGCGCTCTCCCGCTTCGGCGCCGAGCTGCTCGGCTATGATGCCTACACCGGCGACGAACTGCCCTTTCCCGGCGACGCCCTGGGCGTCGCCGCCGACTGGCGCGACGTCACCGCCGATCCCCGCAAATACGGTTTTCACGGCACGCTGAAGGCGCCGATGGCGCTGGCAGCGGGCAAGACAGAGGCCGAACTCGCCGCGGCCTGCGCGACATTCGCCGGCAAGGCGCGCCAGATCCCGGTGATCCGCCCAATCGTCGATTCCGTCAGCGGCTTCATCGCCGTCATTCCAGCCGAGCCGGTTGGCGCGCTGCAACAGCTCGCCGCCGATGGCGTCCGCGATTTCGATTGCTTCCGCCAGTCCCTGAACGCGGAAGACCGCGCGCGGCGCAAGCCGGAAAAGCTCAGCGAGCGCCAGCGCGATTATCTCGATCGCTGGGGCTACCCTTACGTGATGGAAGAATTCCGCTTCCACATGACGCTGACGGGGCGGCTCGATGCCGAGCGGCGCGGCCCGATCCTGGAGATGTTGCGGGCAAGTTTTGCGAGGCTGAAGCTGGAAAAGCTGGCGATCGATCGCATCGCGCTGTTCAGGCAGGATGATGCCAAGGCGCGCTTTCGCATCATCGGCGAGTGGGCTCTGGCGCGGCTGGAGCTCAGCGCCAGCTCACGAGATTGAAAGCGAGCGCCACCGCGCCGACCAGAACGAGGCTGGTCGCCCAGACTGCATCGAGATTGAACCAGCTTCGCGAGACGAACCTCAATCCCAGATGGCGGTAGACTAGCCACGCCAGACACCCGCTGGCGCCGACCATGGCGGTCACGTGCACCAAGGACACCAGCACCGCCATCCCGAGGCTTGACTCAATAAGGCTTGCCTTCATCAGCGCGCCCGCCGCCTCATGGCCGGCATCGAGATCGAAGGCCTGACAGAGCCCGAGATAGATCGGCACCAGCATCAGGGCGGCGCCGTGAGCGATGGCGACGGCAAACGACCAGAGCGCCAGTTGTGTCGGCGGAATTCGGGCCAGCGCGCGCGGATGACGACGCTCGATCAGCCGATAGACGCCAAAGCCGATGACGAGAAGGCTCGCACCGAGCTGGATTGGACGCTGCCACTCGGCCAGCACGAACAGAAACGCGAATGGCAGCAGCACGAGAAGCGTTGCCAGGAGATGCCCGGCCGCCAGAGCCCACAATGCACGAAAGAGCGCGCGCGGGCTCTTGTCCATGAGCCCGGCTGAAACTGCGAGCGGCCATCCCATTCCCGGATTGACTCCGTGGTAGAAACCGCTCGCAGCAAGCGCGAGCCACAGCCAGCCAACCGCCGGGCCCGCATGCGTCCCATCTAGACCGACGGGTAGCAAAAGGAGTCGGTCGAACAGTCGCCGCCCTCGAGCCTGATCTGGTGCGCACGATATCCGTCGGGGAAGCTCACGAAATAGTCCCTGTCGAGCTCGATGCCGCCGTTGCGACCGACATTGGCCATGACTTCCACGCCCGGAACCCCGTCGGGATAGAACTGGTCGTCCCAGGTGGAATAGAGCGAGTTGGTCCAGTATACGCGCCGGCCATCGCGGCTGATCTCGACCATCTGCGGACCCGCCGCAAAGGCCTTGCCGTTCGGATGGGGCGTGCGCCGCGCGATGCCGCCGATGTGGACGGAGCCCGCAAGCTTCGGCTTTCTGGGATCACTGACGTCGTACTGGCGCATTTCACCCGTGCCCCAGCACGAGACATAGAGAAACCGGTCGTCCATCGACAGGTCGATGTCCGTCACCAGCGGCGGCACGGCGCCAAATCCCTGCAGCAGCGGCGGGAGCTTCTCCTTTGGCGCGGCTTCGGGAGGGATCGTGGCCGTCTTTTCGGCATGGAATTTTCCACCCTCGCGCCACCAGGTCCAGATCGATGCTTCGAGGTTGGTGGTGTCGACCACAACGCCAACGAAGCCGTATTCGCGAACCGGATCGTGCGCGGGCCGCACCTCCAGCGCCATCTGATGATTGGCGCCGAGGTCGATGGTCTGGACGTTGCGCCGGGCGCGGAGATCCCAGAAGTGGAGACGATGGCCATATTTGTTCGACAGCAGATCCTCCGGGACGATCCCGTTCTCGAACTGCGGCGGTAACGCCCATTCGCTCGTCACCATGTAGTCGCGCGGCAGGTTCCACCAGAAATCATAGTGCAGCGTCTGCGGACCGCGGTCGATCTCCCATCGTCCAAGGACCTCGAATGTCTCGCAATCCATGATGAAGACGCCTGGAGGGCCATTGGTGCCATCCTTGCCCCCGCCACCCAGCGTGCTCACATAGATGCCGTCCGGCCCGCAATGAATGGTGTGCGGCCGCGAGTAGCCGGTCTTCTTGAAGACTTCCTCGGGTTCGATGATCTTGTGGATCTTGGCCTTGGTCGGATCGGGCTTGGTATCGATGATGTAGATCCGCGACGAGCGCAGCCCGGGAATGATGAGATAACGCCGCTCGATGAAGGCGTGTCCGGCCAGCGGCGACAAGGCCGAGGAGCAGGCATTCCAGCCGAAGTGATGAAACTCATCGCCCTTGTTGGGCATCGTCACGGTGTGGACGATCTGGCTATAGGTCGGCGATCCCGGCTTGACGTCGATGACCGCGAGAGCGTCCGGCTTCGAGAAATCCGGACTGAGCAGCAAGGTGTAGGCAAAGTTCTCCGCAGGCGCTTCCATCGCAAGCCTGGGCGATGCGTGAAAGGTGGGATCCGGCCTCATCGTCATGGCACTGCCTCCCTGTTCTGTCGGTTCGCTCCAACCTGGCTCGGGATAACGGCAAAAGAAGAGCTGTTGCGCGATGTCTTGTTACGCGATGACTTGTTACGCGATGACTTGGGATTCTCCGCAGGGCCGGTTGGCGAGCGTACAATATGCCATCGCCGGGCTGCGCGAAACTGGCGTAACCGCGATAATTCGACGCCTCACAGCCGAAATTGGCAGACCCCGTCATTGCGAGCGAAGCGAAGCAATCCAGACTGTCTCCGCGGACACATTCCTGGATTGCTTCGCTCCGCTCGCAATAACGAGGGAGAGAATTACTTTCCCCAGCGCAGCGCCAGCGCGTCGCGCTCCTTGGCTAGTTCCAGCAATCCTGCGCGCGTTGCCGGATGCAGCGGTTGCAGCGGATGGCGCACCGCGTCGGACTTGATCACGCCGCCGGCCTGCATCATCGCCTTGCAGGCGATCAGGCCGCATTGGCGGTTCTCGTAATTGATCAGCGGCAGCCAGCGTTCATAGGCGGCCTTCGCCTTCTCCCGGTCGCCCGCGAAATAGGGATCGATGATCTGGCGGATACCGTCGGGATAGCCGCCGCCGGTCATCGCGCCGGTCGCGCCGGCATCGAGATCGGCCATCAGCGTGATGGCTTCCTCGCCATCCCAGGGGCCCTCGATGTCCTTGCCGCCGGCCTCGATCAGGCTGCGGAGCTTTGACGCCGCGCCCGGCACCTCGATCTTGAAATAGCGGATGTTGGAGAGCTCGCGCGCCAGCCGCGCCAGCAGCTCGACCGACAGCGGCGTGCCCGCAACCGGCGCATCCTGGATCATGATGGGGATGGTGATCGCGCCCGAGAGCACCTTGAAGAATTCGACGATGCCCTTCTCCGGCACGCGGAAGGTGGCGCCGTGATAGGGCGGCATCACCATCACCATGGCGGCCCCGGCGGCCTCGGCCTGCTTGCTGCGCGCCGCGCACACCGCCGAGCTGAAATGGGTGGTGGTGACGATCACGGGCACGCGGCCGGCGACATGCTCCAGCACCACATGCATCACGGCCTCACGCTCGGCATCGGTCAGCACGAACTGCTCGGAGAAATTGGCGAGGATGCAGATGCCGTTCGAGCCGGCGTCGATCATGAAATCGATACAGCGGCGCTGGCCCTCGAGATCGAGCTCGCCGCGCTCATCGAAGATGGTGGGTGCGACCGGAAACACGCCGCGATAGGGGCGCTGAGCCTTATGTGGGGTGACCGGCATCGAAATTATCTCCCTGTCGTCCTGTCGTTGGAGCTTGGTACCGCTACCATTTACAGGTCGCGGGCAGGGCCGGCAATGCCGATCCACGTTCCATCAAGCTGGGAAAGAAGCCCTAGGCGGACTTCACGGCGCCGAGGAAGCCCTCCACCGCGGTGCGGAGGCGGTCAGCGTCGGCCGACATCTTGGTCACGGACTGGAACAGCACCGTGCCGGCATTGCCGGTCTCCTGGTTGAGCTGGGCCACGCTGCCGATGGTGTCGGTGACCTCGCGGGTGCCCTGGGCCGCATGCTGGAAGTTGCGCGAGATCTCGGTGGTGGCCGCGCGCTGCTGTTCGACGGCGGCGGCGATGGCCGTCATCTTCTCGTCGATGCCGCCGATGGCGCCCCCGATCGAACGGATGGCGGCAACGGCCTGGCCGGTCGCGCTCTGGATCTCCTCGACCTGGCGCGAAATCTCTTCGGTGGCGGTCGCGGTCTGCGACGCCAGGCTCTTGACCTCGCCGGCAACCACCGCAAAGCCGCGCCCGGCCTCGCCGGCGCGCGCCGCCTCGATGGTGGCGTTTAGGGCGAGCAGATTGGTCTGGCCGGCGATGGCGTGGATCATCTTCACGACTTCGCTGATGCGGCCGGCGGTCTGGTCGAGGATCTCGACGGTGGCGTTGGTCTGCTCGACCTGCGCCACCGCCTCGCGCGCATCGCGTGCGCTGGACTGCACCTGCGCGGAGATTTCGCCGACCGAGGCCGAGAGCTCCTCGGTCGCGGCCGCGATGCTTTCGAGATTGTTGGTGGCCTGCTCGGCGGCGGACGACACCGCGGCCGTCTGGCTGCTCGATTCCGACGTCAGCGTGCGCACGTCGGTCGCAGTGGCATCGAGCTCCTTGGCCGATGCCGCGACGCTCTGGATCACCGCCTGCACGGTGTCATCGAAGCTACGGCATGCCTCGTCCACGGCGCCGGAGCGGGCGAGCTGCAGCGCCTGCTGCGATTCGCGTTCCCGGCCGAGCCGTTCCGCGATGGCCGCGCTCTCGCGCAGGCTTTCGAGCGCGGCGGCCATGGTGCCGAACTCGTCGGGATAGCGGGATTGCGGAACCGGCGTTGCGTAATCGCGCGCGCTGATCCGGGCGATGGCGTCGAGAATGGCCCGCACCGGACGCATCAGGCGGTTGCGCACGACATAGACACCGGCCAGCGTCACTGACAGCGCCAGCAGGAACGCGAGCGACTGCACGATGAGATTGGTCAGCGCCTTGGCCTGAACGGTCTCGGCTCGCACGATCGACTGGTCGAGCGCCGTGGTCGCGATACCGACAATGAGCGGAAACGGCGACTGGCACAGCGCATTCCAATCCGCCGCTGCCATCGCAGGCTTGCCGCTGCCGTCAAAACTCCTGGTGAGATCGCCGATCTGCTTGAGAACACCGTCGGTCTTGGCCTGCGCGTCCCTTGCTGCGCTCACCAATTCTGCCGGAACATCGGGGGCTGCCAGCAACTCGGCCATGCCGGCCCAGCCGGAGGCAATGGTACCGTCCCACTGTGCCACTGATCGCTTTTGAGTGTCGTCGAGCGGCTTGCTGCTGTTGACGTTCGAGCGCAGCGACGAGCAATGGATGCCATAGCGGTCGCGCACCTGCCAGGCGAGGCGGCGGACCTGGACCATGCGGGCGATGAAGGGATCGTTCATCCAGGCCCGGTTCGACACCGCGGTCGAGGCGAGGTTCGCCGTGTCGATGACCTTGGTGACGGCATCGTACCAGGGGTTGGCGCGCTCGATCTTCCGCTCGGCGCGCGGACGTTTGGCTTCATCATAGAACAGCTGGAATTGCGGCGCGGCCTCGCTCCAGCCCTGCTTCAGCTTGCTCGCCAGCTCGTCCCGGCGGGCAAAGTCGACGCTGGCCATCGCGGCGATGACGCCTTCATAGCCGCCCTGCTCCGCCTTCTCCGCCTCGGCGAGCTTTGCGCGCGGATCGTCCTCGCCGAGGATCGCGCTCTGGGCGTCGCCGCGATTCTGGCGGAGCGCTACCACGCCGTGGAAGATCGCCTTGTCGGCGGCGGCAAGCCGCGCTGTCTCGAGACTGTCGTTGTAGCGGCCGAAGGCCCCGACCATCTGGATCGCCGTCGAAGCCAGCGCGCCGGCCGCCAACAGGGCCATCAGGGTCAGGAGCAGCGAGCTTACCGATTTCTTAAACATTGCCATGGGTCACAAGGGGCCTTCGTCCAGGAGAGGCCACCTTGCATCGCGACATGCCAATGTTCGGTTAAGGTTTTGGTCAAATGCGGGTCGGTCCCGCTTTGCCAAACCCTTAAGGCAGGTTCGAACGTCACGAAACCTTCGTGAAATCAGGCGGGCGCCGTTCGGCAAAGGCCGTGAATGCCTCGCGCGCCTCGGCGGTGCGCAGACGCCTGGCGAACTGCTCGCCCTCGGCATTCATCTGCGCGACCAGCGCCTCGCCATTGCGCATCAGCTTCTTGGTCGCGATGAGCGCGCCGGCCGGCTGTTTGGCCAGACGCTGGGCCAGCGCGAGCGCCTCGGCATCGAGCCTGTCAAGCGGCACGACGCGGTTGGCGAGGCCCCATTCCAGCGCAGACTTGGCCGGCACGGTCTCGCCGAGGGCGAACATCTCATAGGCGCGGGCATAACCGATGCGCGCCGGCATCAGGAGGCTGGAGGCAGCTTCCGGCACCAGTGCGAGGCTGACGAAGGGCGTCGACAGCTGCGTATTCTCGGCCAGCACGACCAGATCGCAATGCAGCAGCATTGTGGTGCCGACGCCGACGGCACGGCCCTGCACGGCTGCAACAAGAGGTCGCGTGCAACGCGCCAGCGACTGGATGAAGCGTCCGACATTGCGGCTGCCTTCGGACTTGCCTGATGCGACGGCCGCAAACTCGCCGACGTCATTGCCGGCGGTGAACATGTCACCCTCGCCGCGGATCAGCAGCACGCGCACGGAGGGATCGGACTCGGCGGCTTCGATGGTGTCGGCGAGCTTGCCGTACATCGCGTCCGTCAGCGCGTTCTTCTTGTCGGGGCGCGCCAGGGTAAGGGTGAGAATTCCGTTGTTGTTTTCAACTCGCACATGCTCGGTCATGAGTGTCTCCTCTTATTCCTCTGGATCTCTTGCGATGTCTCTTATGGAGTCTCTTGGAAACTTGTCCTGAATGCTGGTCAACCAGCGCGCGACGATATCGATCTCGGCGCTGGTAAATCCTTCCGTCAGGGTGGCATTGATCGCAGCCGTATCGGCCCTCGCCTGCGCCAGCACAGTGCGGCCCTTCGGCGTCAGCCACACGCGAAAGGCGCGACCGTCCTCGCGGTCAGCTCGCCGCTCGACCAATCTTGCCGCAGCGCTGCGATCGACCAGACCAGAAATGCCGGCCGGTCCCATGTCTAGGGCGGCGCCCGCCTCACCCATCAGAACGCCATTCTCCCTGCCGAGGATAAACAGTAGCCCCGCCTGCGCCGGCGTCACTTCGCTCGAGCGCTGCGCCGCTATCCAGCGCTGCAAGCGCCGCTGCGCAACGTTCAATAAATAAATCAGCCGATGATGCTTCGCCTCAGACGATTTATTTCGCATGCGAAATAGATAATCCAGCTTCGTCGGATTGTCAAAGCCTGCCGTCGCTAGCGCGACGGCCCGCGGCAGCCGTCAAGCAGAATTGCGGCGCATGCCTTTGCCCGCCGCTCGATCTCCTTGCGGGAGGGCAGCGTCACGCTTGCGTAGATCGCTGCGCGTTGCGGCGCAGACACCATCATGCCGATCATCATGCCGGCCGCTTCATCGACATTGTCGAGCGCGAGGCGCTGCTTCCTGACCTGATCGCGGAGCCAGCCCACGAGCGCCGCCGCGGTGCGGGCGATGCCATCCCGATAAAAATTCGCGGCAAGGTCGGGGAACGTCGCCGATTGCTGCAGCACCATACGCTGCAGCGCCACCACTTCAGGATCGAGCGCAAGATCGGCGCAAGCGACCAGGACGGCAGCAAGATTTGTTTCGATGTCGGCCTGGTTGTTGGCCTGAAGATTGACGTCGGAGAGCAGCCGCTCGAGCCTGTCGGCGCACATCGCCTCGAACAGCGCCGCCTTGCCCGGAAACAACCGGTACAGCGTCTTGGTCGAGATGCCGGCTCCACGCGCCAGCTCCTCGGTGCTGGTTGCTGCGTAACCATCGACGGCAAAGGCGTGCCGCGCCGCCTCGAGGACGATCCGCTTCGTCTCCTCGTCGCTACGCACCGGCGGCCGCCCGCGTGGGCGACACTCTGATGACGGTTTTGTCTGAGCCATGTTTTTAAATGACGCCTGTCATTCCATTGACAGTCTCAAAGCTAGTCCTATTTTGGAAATCGTCAAGTTTCCTAATTCAGGGAGGCGGCCATGACCGTCCACACCAACCCAGCGAAATCCGAAGCCGCCGTGGTTCCAACGCCCGTGCCGGAGGGCGTTATGCCCACCACGCCGGTGTCCGCCCCACGCCGAAAGCTCAACCTTCGCAAGCTGTTGCTTGCGGGAGTGGCGGTCGTCGCCCTCGCCGGCGCGAGCTGGTACGGCTACGAATACTGGACCGTCGGCCGCTTCCTGGTCTCGACCGATGACGCCTATGTGAAGGCCGACAACACCACCATCGCGCCGAAGGTCAGCGGCTATCTCGACCGTGTCCTGGTCGGCGATAACGAGCATGTGAAAGCCGGCCAGGTGCTGGCGCGGATCGACGAACGCGACTTCCGCGTCGCGCTCGACCAGGCCAAGGCCGATGTCGCCGCCGCGAATGCGACGATCACCAGCAAACAGGCGCAGCTCGAGGTTCAGGATGCGGTGATCGCCGCAGCCAGGGCGACCATCGATGTCGACACCGCCGCAAAGATCTTCGCGCAACAGGAGAACAAGCGCTACACCGATCTCGCCGCGACCGGCTATGGCAGCGTGCAGAATGCGCAGCAGGCGCAGTCGCGCAACGCCGGCGCCGAGGCTGCGATCCAGCGCGACACCGCCAATCTCGCCTCCGCGCTCAAGCAGGTCGAGCTGCTGAAGGCCGAGATCGCGCAGGCCAATGCCGCCGCCGCCCGCGCCGCCGCGCTTCAACATCAGGCCGAGCTCAATCTCGGCTACACCACGATCGTCGCGCCGATCGACGGCGTCATCGGCAACCGCACCTTGCGCGTCGGCCAGTTCGTGCAGGCCGGCACGCAGCTGATGTCGATCGTGCCCGCCGAGGGCGCCTATGTCGTCGCCAATTTCAAGGAAACGCAGCTCACCCACGTCCGCGCCGGACAAGAGGTCGAGATCGAGGTCGATACGTTCCCGGGCCAGGTGGTGCATGGCCACGTCGATTCCATCGCGCCGGCCAGCGGCCAGGAATTTGCTTTGCTACCGCCTGACAACGCCACCGGCAATTTCACCAAGATCGTGCAGCGCATCCCCGTGAAGATCGCGCTGGATACCGAAACGCAGCCAGCGATCGAGCTGCGACCCGGCATGTCCGTGATCCCGACGATCGCAACCCGTTCAGCGCCGACCGCGCAAGCGGCAACGACGCCCTCGACGCAGTCCAAAGCCAAGCTTGTTTCCGGAGGGTCGTGCCATGTCCAACAGCCTCGCAATCTCGACGCCAGCGCCCACCATACCGGCCGCGACGCCTGATCGCGTCGCCGCCGATCCCAACAGGGCCAGTGCCACAGTCTGGATCGCCGTCTTCGCCGCGATGATCGGCGCTTTCATGGCGATCCTGAACATCCAGATCACCAACGCCTCGCTGCTCAATATCGAGGGCGGCATCGGCACCGGTGTCGACAACGGATCCTGGATCTCAACGTCGTACCTGATCGGCGAGATCATCGTGATTCCGCTGACCGACTATCTGTCACGGGTGTTCTCGTTCCGCAATATCATGCTGAGCTTTGCCTCGCTGTTTGCGGCGTTCTCGGTCGCCTGTGCCTTCACCCACGATCTGCCGTCGATGATCGCGATGCGCGGCTTCCAGGGCTTCTTCGGCGGCGTGCTGATCCCGATGGCCTTCACGCTGGTTTTCACCAAGCTGCCGAAGGGCCAGCAGCCGATCGGGCTCGCGATGTTCTCGCTGGCCGTGACGTTCGCGCCGGCGATCGGCCCGACCATCGGCGGCTATCTCACCGAGAATTACGGCTGGCAGACCATCTTCTTCGTCAACGTGCTGCCGACGGCAGTCATGGTGAGCATTCTGTTCCTCACCCTGGAACGTGCGCCCCTGAATCTCACCTTGCTGCGTGAAGGCGACTGGTTCGGCATCGCCACCATGGCCGTCGGCCTCGCCTCGCTGCAGGCCGTGCTCGAGGAAGGCAACAAGAACGACTGGTTCGGCTCGCCCTTCATCGTGCGGCTTGCGGTCATCGCCGCGATCAGCCTGTCGCTGTTCATCACCATCGAGCTCGTGGTCGAGAAGCCGCTGCTTCGCCTCCGCTTGCTGACGCAGTGGAATTTCGGCGTCGGCACCATCGCCGCGGTGTTCCTCGGCTTTGCGCTGTTCGGCTCGGTCTATCTGCTGCCGGCCTATCTCGGCCAGGTGCAGGGCTACAATGCCGAGCAGATCGGCAATGTGCTGGCCTGGACCGGCCTGCCGCAGCTGCTGCTGATTCCGCTGGTGCCGAAGCTGATGCAGCGCTTCGACGCGCGCTACATCGCGACCGTCGGCCTCTTGCTGTTCGCGGTGAGCTCTTTCCTGAACATCGAGATGTCGCTCGACTATTCCGGCGACCAGTTCTTCATACCGAACGTCGTGCGTGCCGTCGGCCAGGCGCTGACGCTGGCGCCGCTGTCCGCGCTCAGCCTCGGCAGCGTCGCGCCGCAGGACGCGCCCGCGGCCTCCGGCATCTCCAACATGATGCGCAATCTCGGCGGCGCCATCGGCACGGCCGTGCTGGCGACGATCGTCACCAAGCGCGAACAGTTCCACTCCAACATCATCGGCCATTCCGTGACGCTCGGCCGCGAGGAAGTCCGCACCCGCATCGCGCAGATGACGGACTATTTCATCGCCCACGGCGTGCCCGACCCCAACGCCGCACGCGAGCAGGCGATCATCGCGCTCGGCAAGACGGTGAAGCGTCAGGCGCTGGTGATGGGCTTCTCCGACACCTTTGCGGTGATCGGCGTGGTGCTGGTGCTGGCCGCGATCGCGGTGCTGCTGACGCGGCGGGTGAAGGCGGCCGGCGGGGGCGGCGCGCACTAGCAGAAAACAACCACGAAATTGTCGCGGCCGTCACGCTTGACGGCCGCCGAGGCCGCCCGCCACCGCCTGCGCAATCGTCTCAAAACGAACCCAGCACGCTGCCCAAGGCGATCACGGCCACCAGTGCGAGCAGCGACGTCACGATGCCGACCATCACGATGTCGAAATAGCTGTCGCGATGCGTCAGGCCGCAGATTGCGAGCAGGCTCACCACCGCGCCGTTGTGCGGCAGGATGTCGAGCGTTCCCGAGCCGATCACAGCGACGCGATGCATCAGGGCAAGGTCGATGCCGGTGCGCCACGCCAGCTCCACATAGGTCTGGCCGAGCGCGTCGAGAGCGATGGTCAAGCCGCCCGACGCAGAGCCGGTCAGCGCGGCCAGGATGTTGGTCGCGACCGCCAGCGAGACCAGTGGGCCACCTTCGATCGCGAGCACCCAGTCGCGCACGGTCGTGAACGCCGGCAGCGCGGCAACGACCGCGCCGAACCCGACCAGGCTCGCGACGCTGAATGCGGGTAGCACCGACGCGTTCGCGCCGGCGTCCATGGTCTGCCGCAATGCCGGCAGGCGGGACCAGTTCAGCACGATGGTCGTGACGATGGCGGCGGTTAGCGCAACGGCGACCGACCAGACGCCGGCAACCGCTGCGAGCGACGTCTCGCCAAAGCGTTGCTCGGCAAGGTAGCTGACATCGAGCCGCGGCAGCACCACGAGCGACATCAAGAGATTGGCGGCCACGACGACGATCAACGGCAGGACGGCGTTCAGGATCGGTGATGCCTGGTCGCTGCGATGGCCATGTTGCAGCTCCGCCGGATCGAACTCTCGCGCCGTCGTCGCACGCTCGCGCACGAGCTCGTCGGACGCGGCGCGCTCGGTCACATCCTCGACTTCGTCGCCATAGCCCTCGCCGGCGCGCCTGGCCTTGGCCTCCGCGCGATGCAGCCACCACAAACCGGTCATGAGCATGATCAGAGATGCGACGATCCCGAGGCCCGGCGCGGCAAAGGGCGTCGTGCCGAAGAACGGCATCGGGATCGCATTCTGGATCGACGGCGTGCCCGGCAAAGCCGACATGGTGAAGGTCGACGTCCCCAGCACGATGGCAGCGGGAATCAGACGGCGCGGAATTTCAGCCGCGCGAAAAAGCGAGCGGGCCATCGGCACGATGACGAAGAACGCGACGAACAGGCTGACGCCACCGTAAGTCACCGCGGCGCCGGCCAGCACCACGGCCAGGATCACGCGGCGCTCACCGAGACGCTTGGCCATGAAGTCGGCCACCGATGTCACCGCGCCGCTGTCATCCATCAGCTTGCCGAATACGGCGCCGAGCAGGAAGATCGGAAAGAACTGCGCAAGGAATGCTGCCGCATTGGTCATGAACACCTGGGTGAGGTTCGCCAGCAGCGGCTCGCCGCCAAACAACGCGGCCACCAGCGCGGCGAAGGGCGCGAGCAGAAGCACGCTCCAGCCGCGAAAGGCGAACAGCACCAGCAGGCCGAGCCCGACGAGCAGGCCGAGAAGACCCATGCCTCAACACTCCGCCAGGAGAACATCGAGATCGGCTGTCGATTGCCGGCCGACATCGGCGCCGTGCTCGCGGAGAAACGCATCCGCGGCCAGGCGTCCCTCGGCGCGGAGCAGCGAGACAAACTCCCATTCCGCATTGAGCTTCGACGAAGCGCCAAACTTCGCCAGCATGTCGCTCTTGACCCGGTGGGTCCGCATCTTCGCCCAGCGCGCCCCCTCGCCGCTGCCGGGATCGGCGGCCTGGCGCAGCAGCGCGATCATGCGCAACTCCTTCATCAGCGGCGAGTTGAAGGAGATTTCGTTGAGCCGGTTGAGGATCTCCGCCGCGGTGCGCGGCACTTCCGGCCGTTCGGTTGGATTGATCTGAACGAGTATCGTGTCATGCGCGTCGCTCTCGCGAACCAGCGGCGTGATGGTCGGGTTGCCGGCATAGCCGCCGTCCCAGTAAGGCTCGCCGTCGATCTCGATCGCGCGAAACATGGTCGGCAGGCAGGCCGACGCGAGCAGCACGTCGGCGGTGATCTCGGCATTGCGGAAGATGCGGCCGCGACCCGTGCGCACGCGCGTCGCGGTGACGAAGAGCTGGATCGGCGAGCGCGCGAGCCGTTCGAAGTCGATGCTCTCCGCCAGCACCGCGCGCAGCGGATTGTAGCCGGTCGGATTGAGATCGTAGGGTGACAGCACCCGCGACATCAGGTCGGTGAGGATGTAGAAGGGCGAGGTATCGAGTGTCCAGCGTCCCATCAACCGGTCGAGCGGTGAGCGCTGCAATGGGCTGAAGGCGGCAGCCTTCGAGACTCGGCGCCAATATCGTTCCAGCGCCTTGCGCGCGCCCTCGGCGCCGCCGGCGGTCCAGCCGTCCGCCAGCACCGCCGCATTCATCGCGCCGGCCGACGTGCCGGAGATCGCGGCGATGGTGAGCCACTCCTCCTCCAGCAGGCGGTCGAGCACGCCCCAGGAGAAAGCGCCGTGCGAACCGCCGCCTTGAAGTGCGAGATCGATCAGGACGGCGTCGCGTTCCATGGCGGACACTCGCGCAACTGAAGCTCAAATCCGACGTGACTGGAACACGTCGAAGCCGGTACAGTTTAGAGAGTTTAGGCCGGACAATGCAACCGGAACGTGACGGGACCTAAAGCGCGATGAGATTGGGTTGAATCGTCATCGCGCTTTAGCTCTTTGTTTGAGCATGATCTTTCCGGAACATCGCTTCACACTTTGCGCTAACGCGGCCCTTCGGGTCCGGATCATGCCTAGTGCTCGAACACCAGCCGCGCGCCGACCGTGCCTTCGAGGGCGCGGATCTGCGCCAGCAGCGCGCCGGAGTCCGCGCCGTTAAGGTCGGCATCGAGCACGACATAGCCGAGGTCGCCGGCAGTCTCCAGATATTGCGCGGCGATGTTGATATCGCGCTGGAGGAAGACCTCGTTCAGCCGGCGCAGCATGCCCGGCACGTTGCGATGGACGTGGCTGAAACGCGCGCCCGAGGGGCGCAGATGCAGCTGCACCTCCGGGAAATTCACCGCGCCCATCGTCGAGCCGGTGATGAAATAGTCGACCAGCTTGCGCGCCACCTCGCCGCCGATGCGCTCCTGCGCCTCCTCGGTCGAGCCGCCGATATGCGGAGTGAGGATGACGTTGCCAAGGCCCTGTACCGGGCTCTTGAAGCGCTCCGAATTCGACGACGGCTCGACCGGAAACACGTCGATGGCGGCACCGGCGATGTGGCCATCGCGCAAGGCGCCCGCGAGCGCATCGAGATCGACCACCGTGCCGCGGCTGTTGTTGATCAGGAACGCGCCGGGCTTCATCGCCCGCAGCTCCTTCTCGCCGATCATGCCCGCGGTTTCCGGCGTCTCCGGCACGTGCAGGCTGACGATGTCGCTCTGCGCCAGCAGCTCTTCCAGCTTCTCCACCGGCTCGGTGTTGCCGTGGCGGAGCTTGTCGGTGCGGTCGTAATAGATCACCCGCATGCCCATGGCTTCGGCCAGCGTCGAGAGCTGCGAGCCGATATTGCCATAGCCGATGATGCCGAGCGTGCGACCGCGCACCTCGCGGCTGCCGGCCGCCGACTTGTCCCAGCCGCCCCCATGGGCCGATACCGAGCGTGGAAAAATCTGCCGCAGCAGCATCACGATCTCGCCGATCACGAGCTCGGCGACGCTGCGGGTGTTGGAGAACGGCGCGTTGAACACGGGAATGCCGCGCTTGCGCGCCGCCAGCAGATCAACCTGGTTGGTGCCGACGCTGAAGCACCCGACCGCGAGCAGCCCGTCGGCCGCTTCCAGCACCTCGTCGGTGATCTGGGTGCGGGAGCGGATGCCGAGCAGCGACACGCCCTTGAGCGCCTGGCGCAGCGCCTCGCCATCCAGCGCCTTGGTCAGACGCTCGACATTGGTGAAGCCTGCGCTCTTGAACAGATCCACGGCGCTATCGTTGACACCTTCAAGCAGCAGCGCCTTCGCGCTCCGCTCAGGGCTCTGGCCTGGGGCTGGCATGGAATCTCCTGAAATGACGGCTTTGCCGCAGCTCTTAGACCGTGGACGAGGCTGAGCACAATAGGGTTTGGATACGGGGATATCGTCGCCTGGTGGTAGTCAGATCACATAAAACCCGTGCGTGCCGTCGCGGCGCAGCTGCTCGACGAGGCCATATTCCCAGTCGAGATAGGCCTGCATCGCCGTCTCCGCAACATCAGTGCCCTCATAGGGCCTGCGGTAGCGATGCGCCGGATCGGGCTTCGGCAGCACCAGCGGCGGGCTGGCCTCGAGCGGGCCATCATAGCCGCCTTCAAGAACATAAACCTCCCAGCCCATCTGCGCGAGCCAGGACGCCGTCATGTCGGCGCGCACACCCTTGTCGTCGGTCAGCACAATGCGCGCGCCGCGCACGGGTGCTGCCATGTCGGTCTCCTGCACCAGCTGGCCGCCGGGATAGTGGCGAAAGCCCTGGAGGTGACCGGCCGCATATTCCTCGGCGCCGCGCACGTCGAAGCGATAGAGCGTCCGGCTGCTATCGGCAACCAGCGCCGCCATCTCGTTCGCCCCGATATGGCGGACGCCGGCGCGATAGGCGACGTCGCGCGCATTGGCCGGGCCGCCCTCGAACGAGCCGATCGCGCCGCGCCTGTCCGCGCCGTGATCGAGCGTGTGCCGCGCCAGCGTCCAGCCGATCGTGCCGTTGCGCAGCGCCCGCACCTTGTTGGGCACGCCGGCATTGATCAGCGATTGGGTGCCGATGATCGAGCGGGTGCGCCCGGCGCAATTGACGATGATGGTGGTGTCTGGATCGGGCGCAGCTTGCCCGGCCCTTAGCACCAGCTCGGCACCGGGCACGCTGATCGAGCCCGGGATATTCATGGTCGCATATTCGTCGAAGCGACGGACATCGAGGATGGCAATGTTGGCCTTGTCCGCGATCAGCTTTGCCACCTCGTCGGCGCCGAGCGAGGGCGTGTGACGGCGCGCCTCGACCAGCTCGCCGAATGCCTTTGAATAGGAATTGACGTCCTCGAACACCTCGTAGCCCGCCGCACGCCAGGACCTCAGCCCGCCATCGAGCGCGCGGACATTGCTGTAGCCGAGCGCGGCGAGGCGTTCGGCGCCTGCAGCGACCAACCCCTCGCCATCGTCATAGAGCACCACCGGCACGTTCTTGCGCGGCAGCCGCACCTCGGCCTCGATCGCGATCCGGTCCACGGCCATGTTGGCGGCAAACAGCGGATGGCCGGTGGCGAAGGCGGCCTCGAACCTGACATCGAGCAGCGCAATCTCCTCGCGCAGCAAGAGCGCGCGGCGGATATCGGCGGGAGTGACGGTCGTAAGCTTCATGGCGTGAACCCTGGTAAGGACAGGCCATGGGCTTTTGAACGATTGCAGCGAGCTTGGCTAGTCACTCGGCCGCATGGCGGCCGATCAGCCCGCCAACTGCTTCTCGATGATGCTGGCAACCCGCACCGGGGTCTCCAGCATGGAATAATGTCCGGCGTCGTCGATGGTCTCAAAGGTGACGCGGGGATAAGCGAGCGCAAAGGCATCGCGTAGCGGCTCGCCGCGATAGAACGGAATATCCAGCGCGCCGGTCACGACATGCACGGGTGCGGCCAGCCCATGGGTTTCGCCTGATATGGCGGAGGACGTGAACATGGTGAGATAGCCGCGCTTGGCCTCGACCGTCGAGGCCTGGCGCGCGATGGCGAGCTTGCGGCGCAACCAGCCGGCACCATAGCGGCTGGAGGTGCGGGCCGTGATCGCGCGCCCGGCCGCTTCGTCCTCATCGATGACGGCGTTGAGCGCCTTCATCGCCGCCTCGTCAGCGCGGAAGCCGGTCGGCGGCACCGGCGAGAACAGCGTCACGGTCTGAAGCCGGCTCCCGGCCTGAAGCGCGATCTTCTGCGCCACCAGACCGGACATCGAGTGACCGACAAGATGGAAACGGGTGATGGCGAGCTCATCGGCGGTACGCAGCACGTCGGCCGCAGCCTCATCCAGCGTGTAGCTGCCGCTCACGCCGCGCGACCAGCCGTAACCCCTGAGATCCACAAACACGATGGTGCAGCGTGCCGGATCGAGATAAGGCAGCACCGGCTCCCAATTGACGTGATCGCCAAGCCATTCGTGCAGCACCACGCACACCGTGGATCCGTTGCCGATGCGGCAATGGCCGAGGCGGCTACCGGTCGCCAGTTGCGGTGAAGGCCAGGGCGATGGCGAAGTGCCGGCAGCGCTTCCCGCGCCTTGCGCGAACGCCGCAGTGTTCGTGATAGCGGCGGTAGCGGTCAGACCCAGACCCTTCAGGACGTTGCGGCGCTGCATGTGTTTCCCCCGCGCCTCTGGTTGCGACTGGCGCGCATGCCTGATAGCGCGAGCCTGCCTCATGGGAGAAATTGATTTCTGCAATGGCTTGATTGATAAATCTCATTCTGACCGTCCGCCGCGCCGGAGCTTTCCATGCCGACGACCCTCGATCTCGATACGCTCCGCGCACTGCTCGCCATCGTCGAGCTCAACAGCTTTTCGCGCGCGGCGGAGCGATTGGGGCGATCGCAATCCGCGATCAGCCTGCAGATCGCCCGGCTCGAAGCCATGGTCGGCCATCCCTTGCTGGAGCGGGCGCGCGGCCGGGTGCTCGGGCCAACCGTGAAGGGCGCCGAGCTCGTCGCGCATGCGCGGGAGATGATCGCGCTCAACGAGCGTGCCGTTAACGCGATGCGCCGGCCAGCCTCGGACGCGCCGATCAGGCTCGGCATGCCCGCCGATTTTCTCGAGCGCGATTTCGCGTCTGCCGTCGGCGAGATCCGCTCGCGCTTTCCCAGGGCACAACTATCGGTACGCACCGAACTGTCGGCTCGACTCGCCGAAGACGTCGACCATGGGCGGCTCGATCTCGCCTTCTACAAGCGCGCTCCCTCGAACGCCGCGGACGCCGCGATCGCGTTCGAACCAATGGCATGGTTCGGCAAGGCGCCGGCGCCAGACCGGTCCGACGATGCCGTTCCGCTGGTGGCCTTTGCGGACGGCTGCGCCTATCGTGGCGAAGCCCTGCGCAGCCTGCGCCTGATGGGGCGGGATTGCAGCATCGCCTGCGAGGCGCGCAGCCTTTCCGCGCTGGTCGGCGCCGTCAAAGCCGGCCTTGGTTATGCGGCGCTTCCGGTCAAGCTCGGGATGCGCAAATCGCTGCAGCAGGCGAGCGATCTGGCGGGCCTGCCGCGGCTCAACGCCGTCGAGCTAGCGCTTGGTATTGCCGAGGGCTGCAACCTGCCGTTCACCCGCGCCATCGGCGGCATCATCGCCGAGCGCTGCGCGCTGGCGTGACGGCCGCAGCTTCCGGCGCGACAGGTACAGGAGCACGCCAGTAGCCGCGAACAGTGGCATCAGCGCCGCGGCAATCATGAACGCAAGCTTGCCGGGCCAGCCCAGGATCGCGCCGCGGTGGATGTCGAACACGCCCGCGATGGCTTTTTCGCCCAGCGTCTTGTCGGCGTAGCGTTCCGAGGAGATCACCTGGCCTGTCGCTGCGTCGATGCGGAATTCGTCGCGCTCGCTTTCGAGCGTGGAGCCCTTTGGCCACGACCGGATCCGCATCACCGTGCCCGGACCTGCCTGATGCAGAAGCTGAACCTTGGCGAAACCGCTGATCTCCTCTCGCTGGATGGTCGACCATGCGCGATCGAACCCGACGGCCTCCGCCGTCTCGGCACTGCCGGCTGGACGCGGCTGCTTCGGCTGCATCTTCGCCGCCGCCACGTGCGGGCGTGCCAGCAACCAGACGACGCCGTCCTTGTACCAGTCGAACGAGTACCAGAGCCCGGTGATCGCCATCACCAGATAGACCGGCAGCACCCAGGTGCCGATGACGGCATGCAGCGAATGGTGCAGGCCACGGCCGGTGAGCGCAAGATTCGGCTTCAGCCACATCTTCATGCTGCTCGCGCGGCGCGGCCAGCGCAGAACGAGGCCCGAGACCAGCATCAGGATCAGGCCCAGCGCCGCAACACCTGTGATCTGGCGTCCCCATCCCTTGCCATCGCCCGATATCAGCAACCAGCGATGCAGCCGGCGCACCGTCGCAAAAAATTCCTCGCCACGCGGGACACCCAGCACGTGGCCGTCATAGGGATCGACATAGAGCGACGACGGCCGCCCGCCGGGCTCGTCGCGCGCGAAGCGGATGTGCACGGCGGCCGCAGGATCGCTCGAGAGCGTCATGCCGGCGACCCTGCCAACATCTGGCACGACCTTCAGGCGCGACACCAGTTCGTCCGGTGACAGCGCCGGCATCGCGCGCGGCGCGACCTGCATGACGTCTGCGTTCAGATGGTCGACGATCTCGTCCTCGAAGCTTATGACCGCGCCGGTGAGCGCGATCAAGGAGAGCAGCAGCGCGAGCCCGAGGCCCGCGATGGAATGGACCTGGAGCAGCGCGGCCCTGATCTTGCGTCCGGCCGGATGTCGTATCGCCATGGCTAGAAATTCACCGTCGCCGACAGCGAGATTCGGCGGCCATCGCCCATCGCGACGTTCAGGGCGTTTCCGGTGGTGGAGGTGTAGTAGACCTTGTCGAACAGATTCTTGACGTTGAACTGATAGGTCACGGGCACCTTGTCGACCCTGGTGTCGTAGGTCGCGAAGATGTCCGCGACGGTATAGGCGGGAAGGAAGAACGTGTTGGCGGAGTCGCCGGGCCGGTCACCGACATAATGTGCGCCGCCGCCGAGTCGCAGGCGACCGGGGAGCCGGCCGCCGAAATCGTAGACCAGATAGAGCGAGGCCGTGTTCATCGCGGCGTTCAGCAATTTTGCGTTGCCGGCGACGGGATCGTTGATCAGGCGCGCGTCGGTATAGCCGTAGCTGCCAATCATGCTCCATTCGTCGGTCAGCCGGCCGGTGACGTCCAGTTCGACACCGCGCGACCGCGCCTTCGCGGATGTTCGTACCAAGACCGTACCGCTGCTAAAGGGATCGGCGACCAGCACGTTCTTCTTCTCGATGTCGTAGACCGCAAGCGTGCCGGACAGCCGCTTGTTGGCGTCGAACTTGACGCCGGTCTCCCATTGCGTGCCTTCTTCAGGCGCAATGGTGGAGTCGACGACGAAGCCGATAGGTGCACCGGTGAAGAGCGCAATGGTCGAGGTCGGCTTCAGCGACTGCGTGTAGCTCACATAGTAAGAGAGCTCGTCGTTCAGCTTGACGATGACACCGCCGAGCGGCAGCACCTTGTCGCCGGAAAGGTTGGTGTTGGTGACGAAGACAGGCCGGCCCTTTCCGGCGAGCTGCTCGTATTCCATCCAGCGCACGCCGCCGACGACGGTCAGCCAGTTGGTGAGATGGAACGTGTCCTGCGCGAACAAGCCGCGGGTGCCGAGCTTGTCGGTCTGCTCGCTGTCGGTCGCCGAGATGGTCGTGCCGGGCATGACGCGCCCGTAGACCGGGTTGTAGAAATTGAAACTCGGCGTCGCCTGGCGGATCAAATCGTGGCGATCGATGGTTCGATACATCGCCTCGCCGCCGAACAGGATTTCGTTGCGGAAGCCGCCGACCCAGACGTCGCCCTGCATGTAGGATGTGCCGTAGCTGGCATTGCTCAGCGAGTTCTGCGTGCCGTCATTGCTGCGGGTCTCGATACCGGTCGCAGCATTGACGCCGGTAATCCGGAGCTGATTGGCGCTGTAGGTCTCGGTGTTGTAGCTGTAGGCCGCGGTGACCTTCCAATGATCATCGAGCTTCTGCTCGACCGAGCCCTGCACCAGATCGGACGTGCCCCACATGTTGTTGAAGGGCTCATCCAGCCGGCGCGTCGCCGGGATCGCCAGCGGCGCGCCCTTGACGAAAGCGGTGCCGCGATCGAACGGGGTGATAAACTCCCGATGCTCATAGGTGAGCTGGACCGTCGTGGTCTCGCCGTACCAGGCGAGCGACGGGTTCACCAGCATTTCCCGGTGACGGCCGAAATTGCGCCAATAGTCTTCGCTGACGCCGTAACCGATGAAGCGATATGCGAGCCCGCCATCGCCGATCGGTCCGGTGATGTCGAGCGTGCCATCGGCACCGTTGCGGTTGTTCGCATAGGTCGAGCCGAGCAGCGTGACCGAGCCGTGCTGGTACAACTCCGGCCGCTTGCTGATGGTATTGACGATGCCGCCGGGATCCATGATCCCATAGAGCAGCGAGGCCGGCCCTTTCAGCACCTCGACGCTCTCGACCCCGGCATTCAGGCTTCGCCCCTGCACCAGCGGCATGCCGTTGCGCATGATCGAGCCGTCGCGGTTGTCGCCGAAGCCGCGGCGGATCACCGCATCCTGGGTGCCGGCGAGCGTATTGGTCTGGGTGATGCCGCTGATGTTGACCAGCGCATCGTCGATATTGCGGGGCAACTGATCCTTCAGGACCTGCGCAGGCACGACGTTGACGGATTGTGAGGTGTCGAGCGGCGATGCGCCCGAGCGCAACGTGCTCGCGCTCGGCATCGCGCGATAACCGAGCTTTGCGGCCTGTTGTGCGGCAGCTTCCGCCGCGGCGCTTTCCGACAATGTCGGGAGCGCGGGCGGAATGACCGTTGGGGTGCGGCGCGCAAGCGCCTGCGTCCGTTGTCGGGACTGCTGCGACGCGCGCGACGGTTTCGGCCGCGACGCCGGTGCGTCCACATTCACCGGCGGGAGCGCTGTTTGCGCCTGCGCGATCGCGGGGTTGAGAGGAATTTCAGGGAGCAGCAGGGCTGCGCCGATGAAAAGGCTGGCACCGCTTTTGCCGGCGCGATTTCGATGACCTCTGACGCGAGAGCCATCCGCAAGGGCACGCACTTTCGATTCACTTCCAAGTCACAGCATTGACGCTCGCGCATCTAGCAGCGGCTGCGAATGAAGAGAACCGTCCGCGGACTTGAATAGCTCTAGTGTTGAATGGTTCTAAGACTGAGATCAGCGCGAAAAGGCTATCGCGACACGCGCTCGCGAATTCGCGGGAACGTGTCGCAGCTTTGCCCGATCTTAGACGAGCACAGGGCGGGTCAGCTCGTCGAGCTTCGCCTTGAGCGCGGCTCCGTCAGACAAAGCGCGCAGCGGCGGACGCACGCGGAGCCAGCCGGCGTCCCCGGTCTGCGCGGCGAGGATGGCCTTCAACGTCGTCAGGAAAGACGGCGACTTCACCACGATATCGACAGCGGCCTGCATGCGCGCCTCGACGTCCTTGCCGTCGATCATCGCCTTGACCAGCTCCGGCGCGATATTGGCCATGCCGCAGATGGTGCCGGCGCCGCCACCAGCGATCGCGCGCGCGATGTCGGTTTCGTTGCCGACCGTGATGGCGAGCTCGGGCGCCGCTGCACGGAAGGCCTGGAATTGTTTGAAATCGCCGCTGGAGTCCTTCAGGCCCGCTACCACCTTGCCGTAACGCTTGCGCAGACTCGCGGCGACGCGTGTCGGGATCGCGACGCCTGATATCTGTGGGATGTGATAGAGATAGGCACGCAGGCGATCATCGGCTGCGCCGTCGATGACGGCGGCGAAGGCATCTTCGATACCTTCAGGCGTGGCGCTGCGATCGAAATACGGCGGCAGGATCAGAATGTGCCGCAGGCCAAGACCGAGCACGGCGCGCGCCAGTGCGATACTGTCGCTGATCGCAGGAAAGCCACCGCCGATGCCAATGCGATCCGCCGGCACGCCGGCCTTGAGCACAGCTTCGATGGTCGCGACACGCTCGGTGACATTGAAGGAGGTGCCCTCGCCGGTGGTTCCGAACAGCACGACGCCGTCCACGCCCTTGCCGAACAGCTGCTTGGCATGGGCGGCAAGCTTGACGGAATCTACACCGCCGTCTGCCGCCAGCGGCGTTGCCGACGCCACCCAGAACCCGCGAATTGCCTCCGTCATAGCGCCACCCATTGTTGCAGCTCCCCGAATAAACTCAGGATCGTCGAGGGCTTATCGAGCCTTGTTTTTGCTTTACTTCTCGTCTTGTACCTTACATACAAGATGGACGCAAATCCTTTCAGCCGTCACGGCGCGCATGAGGCGCAGCCAAATTTGGAGGAGGTCTCGCATGAATATGGTGAGCCCCGTCGGACATCCGGAGCCGTTGCTTGCCGCCCTCCGCGACAAGCTCGGCGCGGCGACCGTGCTGACCGGCAGCGAAGTGCCCGCGCGCAATTGCAACGACTGGAGTGCGAGCCTGCCGCAAACGCCGCTTGCGGTGATCCGCCCGCTCGACGCGCAGGGCGTTGCCGATGCGATTGCGACCTGCCGGCAGGCGCGCCTGCCGTTCGTGCCGCAGGGCGGCTTGACCGGGCTCTGCCGCGGCGCTTCGCCTGAGGCGGGATGGGTCGCGATCTCGCTGGAGCGGATGACCGGCATCGAGGAGATCGACCGCGCGTCGATGACGATGACCGTCAAATCAGGCACGCCGCTCGAGACGATCCAGAAAGCCGCTGACGAGGCCGGCTTCTTCTTTCCGCTCGACCTCGGCTCGCGCGGCTCCTGCGCCATTGGCGGCAATCTCTCCACCAATGCCGGCGGCAACCGCGTGATCCGCTACGGCATGACGCGCGAGCTGGTGCTCGGCCTCGAAGTCGTCTTGCCTGATGGCACCATCGTCACCAGCCTCAACAAGCTGATGAAGAACAATGCCGGCTACGATTTGAAGCATCTCTTCATCGGCTCGGAAGGCACGCTCGGCATCATCACCCGCGTCGTGCTGAAACTGTTTCCGAAGCCGCGCTCGACCATGGCTGCGCTGTGCGCATTGAAGGACTATGCCGCCGTCATCGCGCTGCTCGATGCCGCCCGCAGCGGACTGGGCCCGCTGCTCTCTGCATTCGAAGTGATGTGGCCGGATTATTGGGACGTGATCACGACCCGCGCCGGCGTCAAACCGCCGGTCGCCGCGGGCCAGGGTCTCTGCGTGCTGGTCGAGGCGCAGGGCACCGACGAGAGCATCGATGCGCCGCGCTTCCAGGCCTGGCTCGAAGAGCTGATGGAGCGCGGGCTGCTGGTCGATGCGGCCGTGGCGCAATCGCTCGCGCAGACGCAGGCGTTCTGGCGCGTGCGCGATATCTGCGCCGAGTTCGGCCAGGTGCTGGGGCCGCACATCTCCTACGACATCGGTCTTGCGGTGGCGCGGATGGATGAGTTCGTCGCGCGCTGCAAGACAGCGCTCGCTGATGGCATCAAGGGCTGCGAAAGCGTCTATTACGGCCATATCGGGGACGGCAATCTGCACCTCGTCTCCTGGGTCACGGGCCTTCCCGTCGAGCAGCAGCCCAAGGAGAAGATGGACGCGATCATCTATGGCCTCGTGCGCGAGCTGGGCGGCAGCGTCTCGGCCGAGCACGGCATCGGCACGCTGAAGAAGAAATGGCTCGGCCACGCCCGCAGCGAGGCGGAGATCGCCTTGATGCGGACGCTAAAGGCCGCGCTCGATCCCGATCATCTGCTCAACCCCGGCAAGGTGATCTGAGAGCATCGATGCGATCGCTCAGGCTCGATACGCCGAAATCGCTGTCGCAGCGGGTGATGCTACGGCTGCGGCAGGCCATCATCGACGGCGAGTTCGCGCTCGGGGCTGCCATCTCCGAGGAGATGGTGGCGAACTCTTTCGGAGTCAGCCGCACGCCGGTGCGCGAGGCGATGGGCCAGTTGCAGGCGCAGGGCCTGGTCGTGATCCGGCCCCAGGTCGGCAGCTTCGTGTTCACGCCGAGCGCGGAGGACATTACCGCGCTCTGCACTTTCAGAATCGCGCTCGAGCCCAAGGCCGCAGAGCTTGCGTTCCGCCACGATCGCGACGGCGCCATCGCGACGCTGAGCGATGCGATCGCGGCGATGGAGCCGGCGGTCGAGGCCAGGGACAACATCGCCTATGGCCGCGCCGACGCCGCTTTTCACGAAGGTCTGTTCGCGCATTGCGGCAACCGCTACCTCGCCGAATCCTACCAGCTCGTCTCGGGGCGCGTGGCGGCACTGCGCACCAACCTGACCTCGCCGATCGACGTCCGCACCCGCTCGTCATTCGATGAGCACCGCAAGCTGCTCGATCTGTTCGCGCGCGGCGAATTTGCGGCGTTCGAAGCGGCGATGACGACGCACATCACGAATTCCGGCGTGGTCTACGCCAAAGCGTTGAAGGTGGAGACGCCGGCGAATTGAGCGGCTTCTACTTCCCGCTCTCCGGCCCCGGCCTGTCGAGGAAATCCAGCGCTGTGTTGATCTGTTCGAGCTGGTGCTCAATTTTGTCGCGGTCCTCGATCGACTGCGCCTTCTCGAGCTGTTCGACAAGCTTCTGCTTCCGCGACAGCAAGTTCTCTATGACTGTACTCACAGTTCCCCCATCGCCCGAGGCGAATATCGAGGCAGATCCCGGGCACGGGCGCGCGCAAGCGGGGCTCGCCACGATCCCTTAAGTCAGAATGTGCGCGGAGCCGGATCGTTCCTGCAAATGAACCGCGGCAGGCGAGCCAGCCACGGCGCCCGAGCCCCGACCGGGGGCAGGCGAAGGGTTAATGCGCCCGAATGAGGACGGAACCGGCATCTTTCACGCGAGCGTCGGTTGTATTCGCGCGTCCGGAGTCCTATGCCTTGGCGCCATGGACACCCAGATCATCACCGCCGAAAAGCCCCTGATGGCGAGCGCGCGCCCGCGCAAGCCGGCGCCGTTCCTCCCGATGAGCCGCGCCGAGATGGACGCGCTCGGCTGGGACGAATGCGACATCGTGCTGGTGACCGGGGATGCCTATGTCGACCATCCGAGCTTCGGCATGGCCATCATCGGCCGGCTGCTCGAAGCGCAGGGATTCCGGGTCGGCATCATTGCGCAGCCGGACTGGCACTCGGCCGAACCGTTCAAGGCGCTCGGCAAGCCAAAGATCTTCTTCGGCGTCACCGGCGGCAACATGGATTCCATGGTGAACCGCTACACCGCGGACCGGCGCATCCGCAGCGACGACGCCTACACCGCTGGCGGCGAAGGCGGCAAGCGGCCGGATCGCTGCACCATCGTCTACGCCCAGCGCTGCCGCGAGGCGTTCAAGGATGTACCGATCGTGCTCGGCGGCATCGAGGCCTCGCTGCGCCGGATCGCGCATTACGATTACTGGTCCGACAAGGTGCGCCGCTCGGTGCTGGCCGACGCCAAGGCCGACCTGCTGCTCTACGGCAATGCCGAGCGCGCCGTCGTCGAAGTGGCGCATCGGCTCGCCGCCGGCGAGGCGCCGCGCGAGCTCGACGACATCAGGGGAGTCGCGCTGTTCCGCCGCGTGCCTGAAGACTACACCGAGCTGCACGCCGACGATCTCGATTCCGCCGACGAAGGCGCAACGCGGAAGCCAGGCCCGACCGTGATCCGCCTGCCGGCACTGGAGCAGGTCGAGCAGGACAAGGAAGCCTATGCCCGCGCCTCACGCGTGCTGCATCGTGAGAGTAATCCCGGCAATGCGCGGCCGCTGGTGCAGCGTCACGGCGATCGCGATCTCTGGCTCAACCCGCCGCCGATCCCGCTGACATCTGAGGAGATGGACGCGGTCTACGACCTGCCTTACGCGCGCGCGCCGCATCCGTCCTATGGCGATGCCAAGATCCCCGCGTGGGACATGATCAAGTTCTCGGTGACGATCATGCGCGGCTGCTTCGGCGGCTGCACCTTCTGCTCGATCACCGAGCACGAGGGGCGCATCATCCAGAATCGCTCGGAAGGATCGATCCTGCGTGAGATCGAGAAGATCCGCGACAAGACGCCCGGCTTCACCGGCGTGATCTCCGACATCGGCGGCCCCACCGCCAACATGTACCGGATGGCCTGCAAGGACCCGAAGGTCGAGGCCGCGTGCCGGCGGCCGTCCTGCGTCTTCCCTGAGATCTGCCCGAACCTCAACACCTCGCATGACGATCTGATCAGGCTCTATCGCAAGGTGCGCGAGACCAAAGGCATCAAGAAGGTGATGGTCGCCTCGGGCGTGCGCTACGACCTCGCGGTCGAGAGCCCCGAATACATCAAGGAGCTCGTCACCCATCACGTCGGCGGCTACCTGAAGATCGCGCCTGAACATACCGAGCGCGGCCCGCTCGACAAGATGATGAAGCCCGGCATCGGCGCCTATAACAAGTTCAAGCGGATGTTCGATGAAGCCGCCGAAAAGGCCGGCAAGAAATACTATCTCATTCCCTACTTCATCGCGGCGCATCCGGGCACGACCGACGAGGACATGATGAACCTCGCGCTGTGGCTGAAGAAGAACCGCTATCGCGCGGATCAAGTGCAGACCTTCCTGCCCTCGCCGATGGCGACCGCCACGGCGATGTACCATACCGGCGTCAATCCCTTGCGCGGCGTCCGCCATGGCGGCAGCGACAAGGTCGATGCGATCAAGGGCCTGCGCCAGCGCCGCCTGCACAAGGCGTTCCTGCGCTATCACGACCCTGATAATTGGCCGGTGCTGCGCGAGGCCTTGATCGAGATGGACCGCCGCGACCTGATCGGCTCGCAACCGCACCAGCTGGTCCCGGCGCACCAGCCGCCCGGCACCGGCAAGGCCGCCGGCACCAGGCGCCCCGTTCGATCAGGCGGCAGGACGCAGAAGTTCACGACCAAGGGCATACGGCTGATGAAGTAGCAGGCGTCGCGCCTGCTAGAGATCGAGCACCACCGCGCCTGACACGGCATCGGTGACGCCGCGCCCCTGGCCCTGGTCCTCCAGCACCGACCTGAAACTGTCGAGCGTCTTGATCATCGCCGGCCGTGCCGCGACCATCGCGTCCTGGCCGGACCATCGGCCGATCAGGCAGAAGGTCTGCTCGCCGGTCTTGATGATGACGCCATGTTCGAGGCCCGGCCATTTCGCCTTGCCGTCTCGATGCGCATCGAGGAAGGCGGCCTCCTCACCGGCCTTCACCTTGAACTTCACCACGTTGTAAACCTGCATGGTGCGTCTCCCGAAAATGCATTGATGAAAAACGCGAGCGCCGGACCATTTCGGGCTCGGGCAGATATTTGCACCCTCGCGACGAAAAGTCGAAAACAACCCCATGCACTGTAGCCGGCGACAGCGAAATCAAGGGCTTGAAGCACAACGAGGTCGAGCCGCGTCGTCATCGCGCCCGAACGGCTCGGCCCCGCGTAAAATTTTCCGTAAAACCGAAAATTGCTTGAGGCGTCGGGCAAAACAGGTGTAGGATGGCATCATCGCGGCGTGCGGCAAGGGCCCGCTCGTGACAGCTCGACACGCATCTGCTCGCCAAATCCAATCCGCAAATGGGTGATGAGCCGAGCCGCATTCCGGCCGGCCCCATCTGAGAGACCTTCGACATGACGGCGAGTAGGATCAACCAGATCCGGTCAGGGCGCGACTATGAGGCTGCGCTCAAACCTGAGTTCTTCGCTGTTTGACCCGAAACCGACCCGGGGGCTATTCGGTTGTGGGGACAGTGCTCGGCGTTTTCCCTTCAAAATGGCTGCACAGCAATGATGTGTCTTTTGAGGAAACGGATTTCCGGAAGAACCGGCATTTGAACTGGCGATCACTTCCCGATCCACTTTCGGCGAGGAATATGCACTCGCTGCAAATGTCGGCGTGATGGCGGCCCCGCACAACGTCATGTCGAGACAGAACATGTCGGAGCATGTCACGCATTCGGGATCGATCGACAACAGCGAGGGTCGCGATCTGACCTCGGAGGACATTTACCATCGCGCATCTATTCCATTGTCCGAATTGCTACCGGACGAGTGAGACAAATTCCAAGGTGAATACGACCCTGATTCCGCCTGAGAAGTTGTCGGCGCCGTTCCGCAAAAGAGCCGCGTAACCGATCAATTTAATTCGGTGGGTCGCCCGCAATCCGTCCAAACATTCGGAAATCATGATACGCGCCTTTGAACCAAGCCTTCTGTCGAAGGGTGCCCTCGTATCGAAATCCGGATTTTTCCAGGACCCGGTCTGACGCCGAGTTTCCGGGAAGCGTCCAAGCCTCAATGCGGTTAAGCCCAAAAATCTCGTGACCGCATGCCACCGTGGCGGAGACCGCCTCGGACATCAGGCCCTTTCCCCAAAATTGCGGGTGTAACTCGTACCCGATCTCGCCGGAACTCCATTTTCTATCAAAGCTATTGAAGCGGATCGCGCCAATGAGGGATACCGACTTTCGGTCTTCGATGATCCACGCGCAGCCCTTGCCGGAGGCGTAAAGCTTCACCATCCACCTTGCATACCGTTCGCTTTGAATTTTGCTGGGTTTATCCGGCCAGTTTGAATGACGGGTTACTTCCGGTATCGATAGGAGTGCTCCGAAGGCGGTGGCATCTTTGGGTTTCATGGCGCGCAGCACCAGGCGTTTTGTGGACAGTGAGGGAAAATTCCGTCCTTTGGTTATCAACATCATGCTCTCGCTAGTCGCGCGTCCAATCAAATGTGGCGTCGGAATTCGATGGCCTAAGCGTCGTTCGATGGCTTGGGGGTAGCATAGTGGTCGAAACCCATCGTGAAAGTCGCACGCCCTCGGCTCAAAGAGCGCAGGCTATCGGCGTAGCCGAACATATCAGCGAGTGCCACCATCGCAGTGATGACGTTTGCGTTGCCGCGCACGTCCTGGCCCCGAATCCGGGCCTGCCGCGCATTCAGGTCGCTGATGACGGTGCCCGTGCAATCTTCCGGGGTCACCACTTCAATCCTCATGACCGGCTCAACGCTCAAAATTCGCTCCGCGATTCAACTGGGCAAGCTCGAATTCAACCTAAAGTTAGCGGTGTTAACTCAAAAGGTCTAGCTTGGCCCGCTGCTGATCTCCACGCGAACCTGGCTGCGTCCGACAGCGCTCGAACAGAGTTGAAGTCGCAGTTGAGCCAAAGGCGACCTTTCGCTTGAGCACCCATCAAGTTGGTCGCTGGGCGGAACCAATTTTAAACGCGATAGGCAGCGTCAGCCCGTGGGCCGATTCGTAGACCCTGGCGCGACGTTCGAACGCGGTTCGGATCAAGTCTTGAGTTGCCTGGTCCTGGTGCCTGATGACAGCGCCGGTTAGAACGAGGCTGCCCAACCCACCTTGCCAAAGAGTTTCCGTGTCAGGGACGAAAAAAGAGGCGGCGTGCTCGCTGACCGTCACCGCCGTGAGGCCAGCTCCGTTTAGTAACCGAAGAAATTCGCCCGAGTCGGAGAAACGAAACACATTGTGGCCCTGCGGGACCTCCGTCGGCACCGTTACTCCGATCTCGGCAATGGCTTCACGGAAGAGGCCTTGGATTCGCTGGCGCGCTGGATCATCCCACCAAGCGAACGCAATGCGTCCGCCTGGCGCTAAGGTTCGGACGCACTCTGCGACAGCAAGCTCCGGCTGGGGAAAATGTCCAAGCCCAAAGGCGCAGACGACCGCATCGAACGTGCGATCGAGAAATGGGAGATGTTCTACGTCTGCCTCACGATATTCTACAGCAGGATGCAGTTGGTGTGCGAGCTCTACCATCCGTGGGGACAAGTCAGCGCCCACGGCGCGCGCGCCGCGATTTGCCGCCTCCGCCGCAAGAGCACCGGGCCCGCTCGCGACATCCAGCAGATTTGTGCCAGGATGCAAATGTACGGCGTCGAGAAGCGGCTCAGTAGCTAGAGTGGTCACCGCCGCAAAAAATTCGTGATAACTCCTTGCCAAAGCGTCATGACCTTGGCGTTCGAAAGCCCGCAGTCGTTCGGAGTCGCTGCTCGACAATCCTTCTGAAGACATGATCATTACCTCTTCTGGACGATCTATCCCCAAGACCGCATCATCATAGCAGCTCCGGGGCGCGGCAATATCCTCGCCGTCCGGAGCTGGCCCATCTCCAAAGTTGCGCCGCGCCTGACCGAGGTCCGTTCAGGGCAGCAGAGCGGACCAGATTTGCTCAACCTGAGTTCTTCGCATTTTGACCCTGAACGGACATCACCCCTCCGGTACTCCGGCGATGTGCAATCCCTTAACCATGCGCTTGGCTCCTGCAACGAACTTCGCATCGCCGCGCACGGGAAAGCTTCTGAAGCGACGGATAGTAAATGTTGGATCAAGTGCGAGTCCCGTTTTCGCGGCCACTCGCGCCTCATCCAGCTTCCCAAGAAGCGCGAGCGCCGAAGCGTAGCCAAAATGCAGGTTCGGATAGTTTCGGTTGGCCTCGATACCTCGAGCAAACCAAGCGGCGGCTTCAGCGTCTGCTGCGATCTGTAGCTTGGCATAGCCGGCCGTATTCATCCATCGGAAGGCGGAGATATCGCGAGGGGATAGGCGCAGTGCTTCGTTGATGTGGGACTCAGTATCTGCTCCGCAACTCATGTAAAATTTGGCGGCGCCCATCATCTCGTGCGCGTCAGCCAAATTGCGATCCAGGGCCAGGGCTCGCTCGCACTCCGCGACGCCTTGGGCCACTCGATTCGTACACATGAGTAGGCCTGCCAAGATGCAATGAGCCCAGGCATGGTCCGATGCGAGGCTTAGCGCCTTTAACACCATTGTCTCTGCCGCTGCCTGATGCTCGTGGGGATGGTCGGTTAAGAACAACACTCCGAGTGCGGCCTCGACCGTCGCGGCCCAGCTCATAGCGTCGACATTTTTAGGATCAATCGCTAGAGCCTGTTCAAAAGAACCGCGAGCTTCTGTCAAATATTCGAGCGTCAGTCCTTTGCTCCAGGAATAGCGACCTTGGAAATAGAGATCCATGGCATCGGGATTCCGCGTTCTTGCCGCGCGCCGCGCTTCGGCCAGTATGAGTTGGTTGTCTAATGTCCGCGCAATCCTGGTTACAATTTCGTCCTGCATATCGAGCAGATCGGCGATAGGTTTGTCGAAGCGGTCGGCCCACAGGTGATTGCCCGTCTTCGCGTCGATCAATTGAACGTTTACCCGAAGACGATTGTCGCAACGCTGTACCGAGCCTTCAAGCGCGTAGCGGACGTTCAACTCGCGACCAATCTGCCTGATATCGACCAATTTGCCTTTGTATGTGAACGCGGTGTGTTGGCCGATAACAAAAGAGCCACTGATGCGTGACAAATCTGTAGTGAGGTTCCCGGTCACGCCATCGACAAAGTAGTCCTGCTCGGGATCGCCGCTGAGATTGGCGAAGGGCAGCACAACGATGGAAAGGCGAGGTGGCGAACCCACGCGCTGAGACAGTGTCGCTGGGCTGAATTGATCCATTACGCCGTAAACTCGAACCGGACGGCCGATGTTTTTGAATTCCTGTTCGCCAAGATCGGCAAACCTATCGCCAATCTTGCCTTGGACTTGATCGTAAACAGCCGAGGAGATGCAGATGCCGCCGGGAGCTGCGACGCTCTCGAGCCGTGCCGCGATATTGACGCCATCCCCAAAGATGTCGTGGGGTTCGACGATTACATCACCAATATTGACGCCCACCCGAAAAGCGATACGGCTGTCCTCCCGGTCTGCACTGGTAAGTTCGCGGATGTGAGCTTGGAATTGCATCGCAGCCCGAACTGCTTCGACGGCACTTGGAAACTCTGCCAAGAACCCGTCGCCGGTGTTTTTCACGATGCGACCGCCGTGTTCCGCGATTGCGGGCTCGACGCCGCTGGCGAGAAGCACCATCAGCTTGGCGTGCGTACCTTCTTCGTCTTCATGCATAAGGCGCGAATATCCCGACACATCGGCAGCCAGTATCGCCGATAATCTTCGCTCGACCCGAACTGACCGCTCTTGCACCATGGCCGACAAATCCTGCCTGGCACATTTGTACGCTGGATCACGGGCGGTAACAAACTCGCACTACCTCCAAGCGGAGGCCTACGCGAAACGACAGCTACCCTGACCGTGTCGCCGCGGGAAATATTCAATGGTCACCGGGAGTTCGCCTTCTGGCCCTTCGGCGAAGTCGCGGTTCGCCGATTTGAGGTCTGCTCCGCCGGGTCAAGCGGACCCAAATTGCTCGCGTTGAGCTTTCTCAGTTTGGCCTTAACGGACTTCGGCTTGACGAGTAACGACGCGCCCATTCAATTGAACGCTGAAGGAGAGACTGATGCTTGGGAAAGCGAAGGTGGCTGCCCGTCTTCCAGCGAAGGACCTAAATCGGGCGCGGAGGTTCTATTCCGAAAAACTGGGCCTCGACCCGGTAGAACAGCGCCAAGGTGGACTGCGCTACGTCTGCGCAGCGGGCGAGTTTGCGATATTCGTCTCGGTCGGAGCGCAACCCGGCACACACACGCAGATGGGCTGGGAAGTCGAGGATATCTATACAACGGTGCGCGAGCTTCGTGCGCGGGGCGTCAAGTTCGAGGAGTATGACCTGCCCGGTCTGAAGACGGTCGATGGGATAGCCGAGATAGCCGGGAATTACGCCAGCAAGGGTATCGGTGAACGAGGCGCGTGGTTCCGCGACAGCGAAGGCAATCTTCTTGGGATCGGGCAGCCAGTTCGATCCTGACGCACCTCTGGGGCGCCGAGGTCTGCAGTTAGCCCATCGCTGTCCAGCGGAATGCTCGTTGGGACGTCGGCTGTCGGTTGTAGAGCGGAAACTGATTGCAGCGATCTGGACCGCCGATTTTGACCCGAACCGGACGTGACCAACGGTCCTTTCACTCGCGAGCACCCTAATTTTGCGATAGTCTCGCCACCGCATGACAGGAACCAGCGAGGTCAGGTGCGACGACGCAGATTCATCGGGCTCGTGACAGGAGCAATAAGTTGCCCGCTCGTTGCACGCGCCCAAAAGCTGGCTGGAATGACGCGCGTTGTCCAACTGGGACCGGTCAACATTCCTGGGCAGAATGACAGAATCAGGCGCCTCCTGGCCGAGCTTGGTTATGTTGAAGGGCGCAATATTCAACTTGAATTTCGTAACACGGGCGGAAATGCCGACGCGCTGCCGGCGCTGGCAGAGGAAATCGTGCGAGATAGCCGCGCGGACGTGATGATCGCGATTAGCACACCAGCCGCACTCGCGGCCTACAAGGCAACTCGGACAATTCCGATCGTGGCCTTTGCCGCAGTTGATCCAGTCGCGTCGGGATTGGCAGATAGCCTAGCCCGTCCAGGTCGCAACGTGACCGGCATCGCGGTTTTTTCTGAAGAAACCACCGTCAAGCGGGTCGAGCTGATGCGGGAAGTTCTTCCGAAGGCCGTCCGCCTTGGTACGGTGACGACACCACTCACGAGCGGCGCAACGAGCCTTGCGCCAGTCCTTGAGACCGGGCGGAAGCTGGGTTTCGAGGTTGAAGCGATCAACATCGATGATCCCGCCAACATCGAGAAAATCCTTAGCCCAGAAATCCTCGCCCGATTTGACGGGCTTGTTTTTGTTCCGGATGCCATACTCAATGCCCACATGGCCGAAATCATTCGGCTAGTGGGCCTGAGCAGAAAACCTGCGATATTTGCTGCACCGGACTGGGTGGCCAACGGCGGCCTTATGTCGTTTGGGCCCGATTTTTCGGACGCAACGCGTCTCTTGGTTGCACAGGTTGATCGCGTTCTGAAAGGCGTAAAGCCAGGTGACTTACCTTTCGAACGACCCACAAAATTCGAGCTCAGGATCAATCTGCGGATCGCCAAGACCTTGGGTCTTGAGTTGTCTCCAACCGTCCTCACCCGCGCCGACGAAGTGATTGAATAGCCAATGGCGTTATTCCGGTTATGGCCCAACTGCGAAGTTGCGCCGCGTCTGTCGGAGGTCCGCTCATCGCGACAGAGCGGACCAGATTTGCTCAACCTGAGTTCTTTGCATTTTGACCCCGAGCCGACATCGGCCGCCTATTCTGTGCCGCGCGCGAAGGCATATCAGAACGAACGTTTGCGGGCGGGAACCGAATGGCCGGAGCTAAGTTGATCGTCCCGGCTCACGCCTTGACAATGTGATGCCGACACAAGAACCTCAGCTTGGCGCCAGCCCCGGAGCTGAGGTCCTTTTTGTCGCCTGTGTACATTTTTGCACAAAGCACCGGAACCCAATCCGGGTTTCTGACTCATCTCAGGGGGACTTCGACGGGATAAAAAGACGTGCCGCGTTACACCTCCTTCGCCCGAGAGGCGGCAGCAACGCTGCTGCGAATGGCCAAGACAACAAAGGACCCGCAGGTCGCGTCGGGATTGATCCAGCGAGCGGCCGACCTGAAGGATCGCACGGGCGAGTTGCCCGCCGTTGATATTGAGATGTCCGCCCAAGAGCCAAAAAAACCGCTAACGAAGAACTAAGGTCGCCCTACGCCGCCGCCGCTTTGGCACGGGATGAAGCTGGGGCCGATTAGGGTCGCCCTCTTGGGGAAGGGCATCGGGAAAACTCGGCTCATGACCCGGATGAGATCGCGAAGTCGCCCGCGAGAGAACTCGGCCCCAATTGATTAAGGCCGCCCCTGCAAGGCCTCATAATCCCTTCAGAAAGATTACCTGTCACTAGTCGCGGTCGTGATGGTGTTCGTGGTGCTCGTGCCGGCCGCCTCCACCTCCGGAGTGCGCAATTGCGTTTGATGTGAGGGAGGTCGACAGCAGCATGGTCATGGCAGGCGGTGTGACCGCTGCGAATTTTCCGCAAGTCTTCAAAAACTCGCGCCGATCTTCGTCTTCCGAGGGCATGGGAACCATCCTATGGTTGTCAGACGGCAGATATTAACGTACCACCAAATTAAATGAATTGAAATTAGTTAATCGATTCCAATCATGAATTATATCGCGCACCGGCCTCTCTCGTTCGGCGGCGTCTCCTTGTGGCCCATCACTACCGTATCCCACGGCCGCGGATATGTCGGCCGTCAGGCGTAGACCGGACCTAACTTAAACCGGGCCAAAACGGCGCGATTGAACCAAGCGGACGTTCAGTTGTGCTGGGACCCAGCTGCATCGATTGCGCCCCTGAGAGCATTGCCCACGTCTATGATCAGACGGTTCTCGGCCTCGAATTTGTCTTCGGCCTGAGCGACGAAGGAGACCTCGGGCAAAACAACAGTCAGCGCACGTGAGATGGCCGCTTTTGCTAACCTTTCTTCCTCACTCTGCGGGTCCGTGATGAAAGCCATCTTCTTCATGGTTTCCCAAATACTCGGAGAGTAGCCCTCCAAGGCCGCAATCGCTTCCTGTATCTGATCGTCGCTGTAGAATGTGCCCATAATGATCAGCTCAACCTTTCACTGCTCGATCCGGAGCGGACTTTAGAAGATTTTCAGGGAGTGGCTCTCGCCTTCATCAAGACAAACAGGTGAGAACCGGCGGCGATCAACGAGAAAATGACTATTCCCAATTCAGCACCGTGCACATGCTGCGGCGCATAGGTTGAAGCCGCCCAAATGAAGAGCCGAACGGCCGCCATGAAGGCGATCATCCCCCACATTGCAAGCCATTTTGGGGCGTACCAAGTCGGCTCGCCGTTGGGACCCCATTGCATGGCGACACGCTCGCTTGCGATACGCGGGCCAAGATACAGGTTTAAGCCGACGACAAACGCGATAGCGAAGCCAAAGACGTAGTCTGCTGGCACCATGCTTTCCGCCTTCCCAAATCCAGCCGAGACTACCCAGAGATGGAGAAGCAATCCATTCTTGTTTAGATGTAACCGCGCGCGTCTGCTTCCTTATGGTTGCTGATGGATTGACTGGACGCTACGACCGCTTATGGCCATCGCTTCCATTTCGGCGTTGCGGCGAGATGTCCGGGATCGGGGGTAAAGCGGAAGCGCCCCAGCGCTGGTCAAATCAGCGCTGTTGACCCCGAGCCGACATCAGTCGGGTCGAAATCGCAACGGGTGCTGCGCCTTGAGTTGATACGTGAACCTCGCAGCAGCCGAAACATACTCACATTCATAGGCGCAATAATTGGTTCGGGGACTGCAAGGGGGACTTGTGGCGTGCTGGTCCTGGGGTTGGATTTCGCTGATCGCGGCTATGGAGCTTCAGCTGATGCCATTGCTAGCGCTGGGGCGCGGTCTCGTTAGGCCAGCTCATTCCGACATCGCATTGATGAAAAGCCAGGAGGGAACATGCGCAAATCTGTCCGTGGTACCTTTGTCGCCGTGCTAGGTCTTGCCTTTATCGGTGCAACCCTCAGACCAATTGCAGCCGAAGAGCCTTACGAGGCTCAACTCGACACGTTGCGAAAATCGCTGGAGAAATATCAGGACTACAAGGCAGCCGTGCGCGACCGCTACCTGTCGACGGTGGGCTGCGTGCACTATTCTGGTGAGAAACTACCGCACCACATGGAGTATGCCAAAGGCGCTATGGGAGTGCACTTCGCCAATGTTACAGTGCAGGGCGCTCCCGATCCGATGAAGCCCAACGTTTTGATCTACGAACCCGTGGGCAAGGAATTGAAGCTCGTGGCTGTCGAGTGGCTGGTGCCTCTGACGGCAGATACCAAGCAGCGCCCCTCTCTCTTCGACCAACCCTTCATGGGCCCGATGGAAGGACACTGGCCGCTCATTCCAAAGGAGTTTGTACATTATGATCTGCATGCCTGGTTGTTCAAGGAGAACCCGCTCGGCATGTTTGCGCCCACCAACCCGAATGTTAGCTGCGAGGGCTACGACTTTTCCCTGCTCGAAGAGCCGACCATGATGGTGCCAGGCCCATAAACCAATCGCGAGGTCGGCTTTGGCTCTTCGCTTCCGTTAGGGCGTTGCGGCGGGATGTCTGGGGATCGGGATTAATGCGGAAGCTCCCCACCGCTGGTCAAAACGGCGCTGTTGGACCCGAAACTGCCATTGACCCAAGACCAGGCCATCCTGTCTATTCACCTGAGTTGCGGGAAGCGGGTGCAAGACGGTGCTGACGCAAATTTACGAAGTTGCGACCCCTGCCGAAGCAGTGGCTATCTCGGCAATCGGCGTGGACCATGTCGGCGTACTCGTTGGCGATGGCACCTTCCCTCGGGAGCTTCCGGTTCGGAAGGCGTCGGCCGTTATGAAGATGATCCGGGCGCCGTCCGTACTTTCCGCGCTGTTCCTCTCGGCGGACGTCGCTCTTATCGAACGGATGGCGGGGGAGCTTGATCCGCCCATCGTCCATCTCGGCGCATCAAGCGAATTGCTCACACCTGATCTTGTCGTGGCGCTGCGAAAGTCTCTGCCAAAGAGCAAGTTCATGCGGAGCGTACCTGTCACGGGACCTGAGGCGATAGGTGTGGCGCAAGCATATGATGGAGTTGTGGACTGGATCCTGCTTGATAGTCATCGCACAGGTGATGTGCAAATCGGCGCGCAGGGCGTGACGCATGACTGGAGCATCAGTCGAAAGATAGTGGAGAGTATTCGTACGCCAGTGATACTTGCTGGTGGACTCGGACCAGACAATGTCAAAGAAGCTATTCGGTCGGTGCGACCTGCCGGTGTCGATTCGAAAACAAGAACCGATCAGGAGGGCACTCACTCCAAAGACCTGGGGAAGGTAGAAGCCTTCTATCGCGCCGCGACGAGCAGTTAGATTGCACTTCTCTTCTTGGCCCTTCGCTTCCGCTAGGGCGTTGCGGCGAGATGTCCGGGGTCGGGGGGTAAAGCGGAAGTGCCTCAGCGCTGGTCAAACGGCGCTGATGACCCAAAGCGGCCCACCAGCATCTAGCCTGGGGGCGGGTGCAGTTTATGCCATTTTGCACGAGCGGTTTCCGCTGATCCGCCGCGCCGTATTTCATCTTCTCTAAAATCTTTCCAATATCGGTAGGTGCAATATAGCCCGTACAGCCAAAGGAAGACGAGAACTAGAACAAGCGGACGAATGAAGCTTTTCGCGAACTCGGTTGGATCGAGAATCTTCAGCAAGAAAATCAAGGCGAGACATACAGCTCCCGCAACCGCAAAGCCTCCCGCTCGTAACCGCCAAACTCGGATTTCCTCTGAAACAGTCATCCCTCTTCCTTCGGGGTGCGTACGCTCTCGCGCCTAACTGGCTCTGCGGCTTTCGTCTTCGAACCGGGGACGACTGAGATGTCTCATCAGCCGCCCTTCAGCGCCGCATCCGCGCCGTTTCGCGATCGGGGCCAACAGCAGGCAGGCCAGGTTCAACGCAATCAGCGCGATCAGTAGGTAGAGGCCGTAAAACACGAAAATGCAGGACGCGCCTCCAACTATAAGGACGAGCAAAACGGTGGGCGGGATTTTGAAGCGAAACATGCTCGCATGGTAACACAACGTCGCCTAGGTTCGCGCCTCTCCAGGAACAAGGTTTGCAGACCGTTTAAGTCTGCTGCTGGCCCATCTGCGACATCCGGAGATGTCCGGTTCTCCGCTGCCGTTCGGGGGGAGCGGACATCAGACGGCTAGCCTTGGTGAGTACACAGCCTAATCTCGCCCAGTCAGAAAAAGCGGCGTAAGGGACGCTCCCCGCCTCACCGCATGGTGACCGCATACAGGCTTCGGTGATGATCAGCGTGGGGTCGCCGACATCGACCCGGCGGGTGACCTTGCAGGCGAACCAGGCGGTGCATCCCGCAAGGCGGCAGGCCGTCGACGATGTCGTAATCCGGCGCAGCGCTCGTGTTTCGCGCCTGTTGGACACGCGGACGCAGCGGCTTTGGGTCGGCAGCGGAGTGAAAGACGGCGCAGGAATGGAATTGCCGATCGAGCAGCTTGGACGCCAAAGTCGTTGCCCATAACGCCCGAACTAGGGAACGGAATTGTCTGCTTGCCAGCCTAAAGTTGCGCGAGCGCGCGAAGGGGGGCAGGCGATGAACGGCATCCGAACCGGATTTTTGGACTCGATCGGCAATACGCCATTGATCAGGCTGCGAATGGCGTCGGAGGCCACGGGCTGCGAGATCTACGGCAAGGCCGAATTTCTCAATCCAGGTGGGTCGATCAAGGATCGTGCGGCGCTCGCCATGATCGATGATGCCGAGCGAAGCGGCAAGCTCGCACCGGGCAGCGTCATCGTCGAAGGCACGGCCGGCAATGTCGGCATCGGCATTGCGCTCGTGGCGAATGCACGCGGTTACCGCAGCGTGATCGTGATGCCTGACACGCAGAGTCAGGAGAAAAAGGATATGCTGCGCCTGTGCGGCGCAGACCTGCGCCTGGTCCCTGCCGTTCCCTATTCGGATCCCGGTCATTACGCGCGCTATTCCGGTCAACTCGCCGAAGAGCTCGGTGCGTTCTGGGCCAATCAGTTCGACAACGTTGCCAACCGCGAGGGCCACTACCGCACGACCGGGCCGGAGATCTGGCAACAAACGTGCGGAAAGATCGACGGCTTTACCTGTGCCGTCGGCAGTGGCGGAACGCTGGGTGGGGTCGCACGAGCCCTCAAGGAGCGAAATCCAGCAATCAGGATTGCGCTCAGCGATCCCATGGGGGCCGCGCTCTACAACTGGTTCACCAAGGGCGAGCTGACGAGCGAAGGAAACTCCATTACCGAGGGGATAGGACAAGTGCGTGTGACCAGGAATCTTGAAGGCACACCAATCGATGCGGCGTACCGGATCGCGGACGAGGAGGCATTGCCGGTTCTGTTCGACCTGATCGCGCACGAAGGACTGGTGCTCGGTGGATCGAGCGGCATCAACATCGCCGGAGCCATGCGACTTGCGCGGGACCTCGGTCCCGGCAAGACCATCGTGACCATCCTCGCCGACGGCGGACAGCGCTATCAATCCAAGCTGTTTAACCCGGAATTCCTGCGCCAGAAGAACTTGCCCGTTCCACGCTGGATGGAGGCGCGATAGTTCGAGCAATTCGCCGAAGCTGGTGGGTTACGCCCTGCAGATGCGCTCCGCGCATCTTCACGGCTAACCCACCCTACGAGACCTCGCACCTCAGACCTCCGGGATTTGCGGATTGACGATCGGCGCGTGGTCCGGGTTGTGGATATGGATGTCCGGAAGAGGTTTCGCCGACGCCTTGCCGAACTGGGAAGCGATGTGACTCACGAGACCCCGGCACACCGATTTATCCGCCGTCTCATTGTTCACGCCGACCTCGAACGTTCCGCCGATGACGACGTGATCGGCGCGCGGGAACAAATATCCGTCCTGACCATACAAATATTGCAACGCGGGCTGCGGCGGCAACATCGCCAACTGCCCCTTGATCGGGACCATCTTCGGATCGCTCATCAACATCATCGACCCGAGCCCGGTGCAATTGACGACGATCGTTTCCGGCACCGACGCGATGATATCCGACCTGTCGACGAATCTCTTGTTCACGAACGTAATGCCGCGCGCCCGCAGGTCTGCTTCGAGCTTCGCAAGGAAGATCGGCGGTTCGATCAACAAGGTCTGGTAGACGAAGCCAGGCTTGGTATGGCCCTCGAACGGCTCCCTTGGAAGCGATTGCCTTGGCTTGATGAGACCGGGCGCCAGCTGGATCACGACATCCAGATTATGCGACGGCGTGGCCGAATAGTTCGGCCGCTCGCTGACGCCAAAGCCCTGGCCGATGCTGGCTTTGAAGGTCGTGTATGCGAACTTGATGATGTCAGTGAGTTCCTGTTGCTTGCCCGCGAATTCCACCACCGACACCGCCCACTGGCCGCCGGCCTTGGATGACGTGGTCTGCAGCGGCGGGCGGTCCGAATAGATCCTGACCGTCAGACCGAGATCGGCAAGCAGCGTGGCGGCGGTCAGGCCCATCACCCCTGCACCGAGGACGGCCACCTTCGTATCGGGCGAGCCAACCAGATGGCTCCTGACGATATCCCGCACCTTGGAGGCGCAGCCCCAGCTCAACGTAATGCCGGCGCCGCCATGCCCGTAATTATGGACGAAGAATTTGCTGGAGATCGTCTCGGCGTCGAGACGGTAGGATCCATTGCGATACGGCCGTACGCCAGCGATACATGCGCCGGGCTGGTCGGCATCGAAGCTGAAATCGGGCGTCGGCAAATTGGGCGTTGCTGGCATGTCCGGTCCTCGCGAAACCTATGAACCTAGGTCTGCACCAAACGACCTTCACTTGAGATTGCAACTTTAGCTCAATCGCATTTTCCGGCCCTGTGAAGTGGCTCACAACTGTTAGTCGCAGGCTGCTCTAACGTTGCAGACCAGCGTGATCTCTTAACTGCCCAGGATGCGCTGGAGCCACCTCGCTCTTTTCGCCTTCAGGAGGGAATCAAGGTCCGACGCGACGTCAAGACTGACTATCTTCGGTGAGGAGACGCCATGTCCAAGATCCCTGGATTTTGTTCGGTTGTGCTGTTGGGACTGTCAGTTGCAGCGAGCGCTCTTGCGCAGCCTGCGGGAACCGACGACGCCGATATGAAGAAAGAGAAGCTCTTTCCAGTTGGGAACGGAGTAGGGCTGACGCACTTTCGAGTCGTCATGCCCGGGGTCCTCTACCGCGGCGGCACCGAAGGGTCTCGCGCTGGTGTCGACGGTCCACGCCGACCGCTGCAAAATCAGTCTCTTCAGGCACTTTGCAAAGCCGGCTTCTCGCAGGCGGTGTACGCGTATCGAACCGGATGGAACGGAACGGAAAATGTCAGCTGCGCCGGCAATTCGCTCCAATATGACTATCACCAGTGGGACAATCGCGCGGCCTTGAAAACGGTGTTCACCAAGCTCCATGAGATCATCACTCAAGGCAAGGGTGCGATGTACGTCCATTGCTGGTATGGCCTGCACGCTTCCGGTTTTATCTCGGCCGCTTCCCTCGCTCAATTTTGCGCTCCAGCGGGATGGGATTCCCGCAAGGCAGCCGAATATTGGGATAGCGTGATCCCGCCCAAGATTCGTTATCCAAAGGAGCACGACGAAGTCGCGAATTTCGTCCGATTCACCGATCCGGAGCTGCAAATCTCCGAGCAGGACGCGGCTCGCGTTTGTCCGCAATATCATTGAGGCTTCCAGGAGCGTTTTCCATGCGCGCATCGCTAGCATGCAAAGGAGCCGCGGAAAGCGAACCAATTCTCGCCGCTGGCGCTCCGCTCTGACCTGGAGTCAGTCGCCGCGGTCGGCGCAGCGCATGGACGTTGCGCATGCAAACCGATCGGAGACCTCGCTCCAGCGGGTTTTCCTCCACGTGCCACGCGAGACTGGGACGACACGCCATGAGACCTGTGCGTTTCACTCGGCTTCTACTGCTGCCGCTGCAGCTCCTCGGTTCGGCATACGCCCATGCCGGCTTATCCATCGACCCTGTGCGCGGCGAACAGACCACGCAGATTCCGGTGCCGGGCAGACATGCCGAGATTTGCGTCGTTCCCAAGCATATCGCTGCGGGGAGATATTTCGACAAGGACGTTGAGATCGAGATTTGGCTTTGCAATATCGACGAGCACAAGAATTCGGCTGTTTGTCCGAAACTCAACAGCACGAATCCGGGTCTTGACCTCTATTCACTCCCCGAAGGAGGCACTCCCCAACAGGTGGAAGCCGCTCGTTGCAACATCGCCGGCGCCCACAAGATAGCCAAATACAAGCTGAGCTCCAGCTGCAGCTACACGCCATCCATCCTCGGCTACTACCATCTGTCGCGCATGCTTGGTGGCATCACTGACGTACCTCCGGCAGTTCTGCGCACGTTCGACCTGCAAAATCATATCACCCTCGGTCGCGCGGCTCTGGCGGAGACCCCTTCGAGCAGTCTTATTCATCAGACCTGGGCAAGCCTGATGGCGCAATTGACGGCAGGCGCGAACGGCAAGAGGCGGGATTTTCTGTTGACCGACGACCTCACCCAATCGTACGGCGCCCTCAGTGAAAATCCAAAGCATGAAAGCTTCTACAAGGAGTTCTTCAACGGCGGGGCCAACAACGTGGCCCGCGCCTTGAATTTCCGCGACAAGAACCCGGTCGTGCAGATGCTGGCCCGCCACGTCGACGTCAGTACGCTGGTGGGACGAAGCTTCACCACCGAAAACGTCCAGAAGATGGTGCAGCTCAAGGATGCCGCTGATATGATCGTGCTCGACACGCTGATGAACCAGCAGGATCGCTTCGGCAACATCCACTATCTTACGACCTACTACTACCTCGACGCAGCGGACCCGGAGGGGGATGGCAGCCCCAAGCTGAAGTCGAGCAAGGACTTGACGCCCGAAGAGGCTGGAAGACTGGGAGCTGTTCAGCTCAAGAAGATGCTCCTGAAAGACAATGACTGCGGGGTCGCAAAGGAGAATATTGCAAATCGAGTCGGCCTGGTCGATCGTATCGCGCACATCGATCCAAAGACCTACCTGCTTCTCCAGCAATTTGACGCCGTTGCCGATTCGACTGAAACGAAGGATTTCTTCGTTCGGGAATTGGCTTTTACTGCCGACGATTACGCCAACATCCGAAGGAATCTGAAGGACCTTGCGGCCAAGCTGCATCAAGCATGCCTCAAAGGCGTCTTGAAGCTCGACCTGGATCCGCAGGCCCATTTCTCGACCCAGAGCGTCAAAGTCACGAGTTGCGAGCCGTGAGAGCTCCGCTGCCGCAGCAGCCGCGGGCGAATCCGATCAGCTGCGCCATTTGATTGTCCATGGCAGAGTCAGTCGAAGAAGGCTTTGTCGCCGAACTTGGCTTCGGTCGCTCGGACATAGTCCAGCACAAGGCCCAGGTTCCTTCTGAGCCGTTGAACATTGATAGCCGCGCTGTTCTGGGAGTAGAGACCAAGGTCAGTGACGAACACTTCAGGATCGGAATAGCCGAGATAGCCGGTCGCGGGGGTGTCGAGGAATCGTTTCAGATCGTCCAGTTTCTGGATGACACCGCGATCGAAGCGGCTGAACCAGGTCAGATTCCGCGCGTTCCAACTGTCGCTGAGATCGGCTCCGCCGTTATCGGTCATGTAGAAATGAGCGCGACCTTGATCGTCTTTCCGGATCGCCACGTTGCCGCCGCTGTACCGGTCCCACTGCTGGGTAACGGCGTCGATCGTCATGATGACCGAATACTCTCGCGCGAGCTCGAGTTCGTCGCCGTCATAGCCGGTTTTCAAAGTCAGGCTCTTGCCTGCCATCGGTTTCTCATTCGCCGCCTGCAGGAACCGAATGATCGGGTGACCGGCGTTCGGGGCGCCATTTGACGCGGCGTGGGTGTTGGCGATCGCGTCGAACGCGACGCCCGTGTCGTCCTTCTTGGCTTTGACACATCCCTTCAAGGGTGACCCGGAGTCTATGGCCTTCAATATTCGGGCCTTGTTGGCCAGCCGTGCGGAACCATGAAAGCTGTACTTTCCGATGAGGGATTTCAACGCCTTGCTCGCGACCGGACCAAGCTCGTAGCGTGCGGCGGGGCGATAGATCTGGTCGTATCCAAGGATGGCACTGAGATTGAAAGCCGCGATCTCGACGTCGGGATTGGCGGAACTATTCCGCGGAACGAAGGATCCGCGTGACTTGTAGCCTTTCGGATCCGACGCATCGATCTTCTCGATCTTCATATTGATCGACGTCGAGCCGGACAGCTCCTTGAATGTATAGACGGCGCTGTCCTCGAGGTTCATTCCCCTCCATTTCTTCATCCAATCCTTGCTGTCCGCTGAAAGTGACCGGCCCTCCGACTGGAGCGCTTCGGGCACTGGAAAACTCTGGATCTCGTAACCGGCCGGCGCGGCGCGCAAGGGAGCTGGCACATTAGCCGCAGCCAATGCGGCCAGACAAAGCGCTGCTGTCACCAGAATAGCCGTTCGCTCCTTCGGCAACCGACCCATTGTTTCCTCTCGAAATTGTTAACCGCGACCGCCGATCTGACCTTCACTCACCGGCCTCGGCGCCAGGCGCAACGTCAGAACGGCTCCCGCACTTTCGTCACCTCGGGCGTTTCCCGATCCTTCGCAAACTCGACTTGAAGAATGAGATCGAAAACATCGCGCTTCCAAGGGTCCGGATAATCGTCCGCCGATGCCTTCAGCGCATGAAGCATCGGTGGGATATTTCCGTGATGCCAACAGACCACGACTAGCGCCCCATCGAAGGCATCGCTCTTGCGAAGGTGGTGCGCCAGCGCGCCGTAGTCCTGATCGGCGTAGGTTTCATCAATTGTCAGGTGACATTGCCTGGCAAGAGGCTCCAGCGTCTGAATTGGACGCCGACTGTGCTTTGAAGCAGCGGTTGCAAACAGCCACTTCGGCTTTCCGAATGTCGCTGGAATGTATTGTGCCAGCCGTTGCGCGCGGGCATTGCCGGCGGGAGTGAGGTCAGGATCAAGCGGATCGTCCGACTTCTCGGCGTGCCGCATGACCAAAATCACCTTGGCGTTCATGATCAAAATGCTCCCGGAAGGGGGATAGAACACGGGTCCTCCTCGCGTGATCGCTGTAGCACGCGAAGATTCCTGACGTTCCGTGATTTCAATTCTTGCCTTTTCAGCTGCGTGGCCGCGGACGACTGCATAGCCCGGCCCAAGGTCGATGCCCCGGTGCTCTTTCAGCAGGTCTTGTGTAGCAGGACTTCGCTCGAGCAAATGTAAGCTAAATCACAGTGCCGAACGGCTGCCGATCGTACAGTCAAGCATGCATGACGGATGATCGGTTCATGTCCCTCGCGGGGAGGTCAACAATGTCGAAAAGGCCGTCCATTCATCATGAATACCATCCCAAGCGGGATCGCCTCGAAATCACCATCAAGCATTACTCGCTCAAGAAAAAATCAGAGCGCGAGGATTTGGTGAAGTACCTTCTTCAAAGGCTGACAGGCGGTACAGATATCGCAAAGAAGCTCAAGCGCGCAAAAAATCCATGGAAGGAAACCAGAATACCCGAGGTAGGAGATTGATTGTGCGTGGATCACCAGGCAGCGGTTGAGCGATGCCGCTGCTCTTCCGGAGTGAGCGGACACCGGGCGGCCAGCCTCAATGAGGACACAGCCTCATGCGGCCGCCGGCGCAGGCGGTTGACGCCGCTGCTGCCAGCATTAAATGACGCTGATGAAAAAGATCGGATTTCTGTCCTTCGGACATTGGACCCCCTCGCCGCAGTCTCAGACGCGCTCGGCGGCAGACACGTTGCTGCAATCGATCGAGCTGGCGGTGGCGGCCGAACAGCTTGGCGCCGATGGCGCCTATTACCGAGTCCATCATTTCGCGCGGCAGCTGGCCTCGCCCTTCCCGCTGCTTGCCGCCGTCGGCGCCAGGACCAGCACGATCGAGATCGGCACGGCCGTGATCGACATGCGCTACGAGAACCCGCTCTACATGGTCGAGGACGCAGGCAGCGCCGATCTCATTGCCGGCGGACGGCTTCAGCTCGGCATCAGCCGCGGCTCGCCCGAGCAGGTGATCGACGGCTGGCGCTATTTTGGCTATCGCCCGGCGGAGGGCCAGAGCGATGCCGACATGGGCCGGCGCCACGCGGAGGTGTTTCTCGACCTCTTAGGCGGCCAAGGCTTCGCCGAGCCAAATCCGCAGCCGATGTTTCCGAACCCGCCGGGCCTGTTGCGGCTCGAGCCGCATTCGGCGGGCTTGCGCCAGCGCATCTGGTGGGGCGCCGGCTCGAACGCGACCGCGGTGTGGGCGGCAAAGCTCGGCATGAACCTGCAGAGCTCGACGCTGAAGAACGACGAGACCGGCGAAGCCTTTCACGTGCAGCAAGCCGCGCAAATCCGTGCCTATCGCGCCGCGTGGACAGAAGCCGGTCATGCCAGAGAGCCCCGCGTCTCGGTCAGCCGCAGCATCTTCGCGCTGATGGATGATCGTGACCGCGCCTATTTCGGCCGCGAGCGCGGCGGCGAGGACCAGATCGGCTTCATCGACCCACAGACAAGGGCGATCTTCGGCCGCTCCTATGCGGCGGAGCCTGAGGTGCTGATCGAGCAACTCAGGCAGGACGAGGCGATCGCGGAAGCCGATACGCTGCTGCTGACCATTCCGAACCAGCTCGGCGTCGACTATTGCGCCCATGCGATCGAGGCGATCCTGAAGCATGTGGCGCCGGCGCTGGGGTGGCGGTGAGGCGAGGTCGCTGCCTCGCGATGCAAGTCAGGATTGACTGGCCTTGATCTTCCCGAGCCAGGCCGTCAAACGCGGATGCCTGGCATAGCGGCCTTCGAGACTCGCCAGCTCCTGTTGAAAAACCGGCAACGACAGCAGCCGTTCGATGTCGGGCTCCCGGATCTTCCAGATCGCGGCCGGAAAGAAGCCATGCACCTTGAGCTCATAGAGCTCGAAGATCGAGTGGATGATCTCCTGAACGGCGCGCCGTTCGTCCGCCGCAATCTCGATATCGCCGGCGGCGCCTCGTTCGAGGAAGGCCGCTACCGGAAGACGGCGTCGCAAGTCGGAAACGCGGTCGGAATAGCGCAGGAAGATGTCCGCGCCCAGGCGCCTGTTGTTGGTGTGGAGCGCGACGTAGATCGCCGTCATGCCGACGATGACCGTCCCGAGCGTCATGAATCTGAGAATGTGGTCGAGCACGCGTCCGTCTCCTCACGCGGGGCACTGAAGCAACAGAGATAGACCAGACCGGGCGCCGAGCAAATCGGCGCAGCCAGGCTCGGACTTCCTTTTCTGCGTGCGCAGCGAGGCGCGAATGAACATCAGATGAATAGACGCGATGATGTTGCCCACTCGGTGCGTTGCAGAATTGCGAATGCGGAACATCAGCCGCAGACATCGCGCCACGGGAACGTTTGCGCGATTGCCAATTTATCCCGTGCCTGCTTGGCGATTCTTTGAAAGAAACTGGAGGAGACAGAGATGAGGATTTGGAAACTTTCTGCGGCTGCGGCTGCCCTGCTGGCCGGCACGGCTCTCGCCGTTGCGCAATCGAGCTCGACGGTCGGCACCGGCGGCTCTTCGGCCGGTGGTGGCACCAGCAACTCGACCATCGGCACGGGCGGCTCTTCGGCGGGATCGGGTAGCGGCTCGGGCTCGGCCTCGACGCTCGGGACCGGCGGCTCGTCCGCGGGCGGCGGCCAGAGCTCGTCCAGCGTCGGCACCGGCGGCTCTGCGGCCGGCAGCGGCTCGGGCAGCGGTTCGGCCTCGACGCTCGGCACCGGCGGTTCGTCCGCGGGCGGCGGCAAGAGCTCGTCCAGCGTCGGCACCGGCGGCTCCGCGGCCGGCTCGGGATCCAACTCGGCATCGACTGTAGGCACCGGCGGCTCGTCAGCCGGCGACGGCAAGAGCGGCTCGACCGTCGGCGCGGCCGGCTCGTCTGCGGGTCATGCCAGCGACATGGGCATGGAAAAGGGCAAGGGCCACCACAAGGACGAGATGAAGAAGGACAAGGACAAGGATTGATGCCTTGACTTTCCGGAGCGGCAGCAATGCCGCTCCTTCGTCTGTGTTGGATCTGTGTTGGAGGAGAACTCGCATGAACAGATCAATCATTGCGATCGCGACCCTGGCTTTGATGGGCTCCACTGCTGTGGCCGAAACCATCGAGAAAACCGGCAAGACCGCGTCGGGCGACACCTGCAAGGTTAAGGTCGAGAAGCATGCCGACGGCAGCATCAGCGCGGTGGGCGCGTCGGGCTCAGGCACGACGGGATCGACCGCATCCAGCGGGTCGCTGTCGAGCTCCAGCTCGGCGGGCGGATCGTCGGTGCATGTGCAGGCCGGCGGCGGCAACGTCTCGAGCTCGTCCTCGACGGCGGGCGGCCCCGGCTCCGCAAGTGCCAGCACCATCACCGTCAACGGCTGCACGATCTCGACCTCGTCACCCTAAATTTGTTGAGGATTGAAACATGAGAACACATCTGACCATCGCGGCGCTCGCACTTCTGCTCGGCGCCGCATCGCCCGCCCTCGCGCAGAAGAGCATGACAGGCGGAACGGGCGGCTCGGCCGCAGTGGGCGGCACTTCCGCTTCCACGGTCGGCACCGGCGGCACCTCCACCTCAGCCACCGGCAGCACGGGTTCGTCGATCGCATCAGGCGGAAGCGCTGCTTCCGTCAACGGCAAATCCCACACTGGCGTCAGCATGAACAAGGGCAACGGCCCGGTGATGAATTCCAACGCCCGGGCGCAGGCGCATGAGGGCGGCACGTTCAGCCGTTCCCACACCCGCACCAAGGTCAAGGCCGGCGAAGAGGTGGGCTCGACCACCAAGACGATGTCGCACACGCCCGGTTCGAAGCCGAGCATGTCAACCACGTCGACGACGGTGCGTTAGATCCGCAGATCCGCGCAAGCAATTTGGTCCTCACGACCTGCTGCCCGATCCGATCGGGCAGCCCTTTTTGCGTTCGGTCAGCCGCCACTCAGGCTGTGGCTGATGCGCGTGACCACGTCGTCCCATTGCCGCTTCTCGGCCGCGGGATAATTGATCAGCACGCAATGCACGTAACGGCTGGTGAAGTTGCAGCGGTCATACCAGATCTTGTCGCGCTTGATGCTGGAGACGACGAAGAAATCAGGCGCGATCCGCTTGTAGACTATTCCCGAGGGCGGCTGTTTGGCATTGAGGAATGCGGCGGGCGAAATCCCGGGCTGGCGAGGAACGGCCTGCACGGTGAGATCCGCAGCACCGTCGGATGTGCGAAATTGCTGGCCGTATCCGTCGGGCTTTCCGGCCTGCTCGGTAAAGATCGAGGTGGGAATGTCGATGGAGGTTCCGGACTGAGGGATACGATAGGTGGTCCAGTTGCTCGCCTGCGCCGGAACGGCCCAGGCCGCAAAGAGTGCGATGACAATTGCAGCTCTCGTCTTCATGTCAGCCTCATCAATTTCGTGGCGCAAGCTGCAGCTCCAGCAAGGCGATCCTCTGCAAATTCGTCACATCGCGCTCGCCCGCTCCGGCCGTACGCAGGATCGACTCGGCCAGCGCATTGACATGGGCGGAATGCACGGGCTCCGGCAGGGTCGCGACCGCAGCGTCCAGGGCGGTGGTCATGAGCTCGATCACCTCGGGTGAAAATTCCGCGTTGGCAAGGTTCTTCATCTCACGAGCCGGGCGCTTGTGCGCGCCGCCGGTCTAACGTCGGGAAAAAATGGAAGTTCCTGTCACCGAGGAATGCGCGGCGTCGACGACGGTGTCGAGAGCCGGCTTCTCCCAGACCGCGCCGGCCGAGCGAATGGGCACCAGCCAGTCGACCATTGCCCGGCTCGAGAGCGGACAGACGCTACCGAGCACAAAGCCAATCTGCGCTATGCCGAGGCGACCGGCAGCAAATTCCGGGTGCGGCTATCCGCCGCCTGACGCAGCGTTCACGCGCTTCCTCACCCCGCCTTCACGCTCGCATCGATCAGCAGCTTCGCGGCCGCAAGCGCCGACTGCGCGGGGCCGTCTTCGGATTGCTGGCCGGTGACGTAGACGCCTTCGATCAGGAGCAGCAGCGCATCGCCGAGCACGTTCGGCTGGCGCGCGCCCATTTGCGCGGCGAGTTCGCGCAGGCGCTTGCGGAACACCTTCTTGTGCGCTTCTGCGACCTGCCGGGCGGGATTGTCGCGCGCGGGATATTCCACCGCGGCATTGCTGAGGCCGCAGCCGCGGTAGCCCTTGGCGACGGCGCGCGAGGAGAGAATGCCGATGTATGCGAGCACGTGATCGCGCGCATTGCTGTAGGTCTTGCCGCCGGGGCGCTCGAAATTCTCCCAGAAGTTCAATTCGTAGTCGCGCAAATAGGCGGCGGCGAGATCGTCCTTGGAGGCGAAGCTGCGATAAAGGCTCGGTTTGGTCACTCCGGCGCGGTCCACCACCTCGTCGACGCCGACGGCGCGGATGCCTTCGCGGTAGAACAGCTCGCTGGCGGAGGCGCGGATGCGGTCGGCAGCCCGCAGCGGGGCGTTGGCGGGCTTCTCGGCTTTTTTCGTCATCTGGCTCCCGTGCCTCCAAGACAGGCTTGACAATGTTACTGACCGGTACGTACTAATACCGCATCCCCATACGTACCGGTAAGTAACATGCCCCCTTCCCCCGTTCAACCTGCCCCCGTTCAACCTGCCTTCGCTCAATCTTCCTCGGTCTCCCGGCGGCCGTTCGGCCAGAACTACGCCTTTGTGGTCGTTGCCGTGATCTTCCTGGCGCTCCTGGCCTCCGCCGGCCTGCGCGCGGCGCCTGGTGTCCTCATGCTGCCGCTGCAGAAGGCCTTCGGCTGGGACGTCAGCGTGATCTCGTCCTCGGCTGCTGTCGGCATTTTCCTCTATGGCCTCGCCGGTCCCTTCGCCGCGGCGGTGATGCAGCGCTTCGGCATCCGCCGCACAGTGCTCGGCGCGCTCATGCTGATGTCGGTCTCGACGGCCATGAGCTATTACATGACCGCGCCGTGGCAGATGTTCATGAGCTGGGGACTGCTCTCCGGCATCGGCTCGGGCGCGGTCGCCAACGTGCTTGGCGCCACCATCGTCAATCGCTGGTTCACCACCAATCGCGGCCTTGTCATGGGACTTTTGACGGCGAGCACCGCAACCGGCACGCTGATCTTCATGCCGGGCCTTGCGTCGCTGGTCGAATATGGCGGCTGGAAGCCTGTCGTGGTGACGGTCGCCGCCTGCTGCGCGGCGCTGATCCCGCTGGTGTATTTCCTGGTGCCGGAGCGCCCCGCTGCGATCGGCCTGCGCTCCTATGGCAGCACGCATGAGGATCAACCAGCCGCGCCGTCGCAGGGCAATCCGTTCATCGCGGCGATCAGCAATCTCGTGCGCGCCGCGAGGACGCCGACCTTCTGGTTCCTGTTCGCGACCTTCTTCATCTGCGGCTTCACCACCAACGGCCTGGTCGGCACCCACCTGATCGCGTTCTGCGGCGACCACGGCATCTTCGAGGTGCAGGCCGCGAGCCTGCTCGCGCTGATGGGCTTCTTCGACCTGTTCGGCACCACGCTGTCGGGCTGGCTCACCGACCGCTTCGATCCGCGCAAGCTCTTGTTCCTCTATTACGGCCTGCGCGGGTTGTCGCTGATCTACCTGCCCTATTCGGACTTCTCTTTCGTCAGCCTCTCCGTGTTCGCCGTGTTCTACGGCCTCGACTGGATCGCGACCGTGCCGCCAACGGTGCGCATCGCCAACGAAGCCTTCGGCGACAAGAACGCGCCGCTGATCTTCGGCTGGGTGGTCGCCGGCCATCAGTTGGGCGCGGCGTGCGCCGCGTTCTTCGCCGGCTTCATGCGCTCGGCGCAGGGCGATTACCTGCAGGCCTTCATGATCGCGGGTGCGACCGGCATCGTCGCAGCCGTGCTGTCCTTGATGATCGGCAGGCGGCCGGTGCAGCCGCAGCTGGCTGCGGCGTGAAAAACGGGGCCGGCAAGGCACTCACCTTGCCGGCGCCGGTTCCTCGTACGCTGGATTCGAAGATTGATTCCGTTAAGGAATTTGAAATAATGTGGTGGCGAAGCGGGCGGCTCGTCAGGCCCGCGCCGGAGCTTCAAGAGTTCGCGTTGCGTTCAGCTCCATCTCAATCAAACTGACAATCTGTGGCGGCGCTAGCGGATGAGCGATTCCCTTCTTGCAACGGTCGGTGACCATTTCTTCCTCGGCCTGCGGCCGACCAGCGTCCTCGATGACCGCGACCGCGCGCTGCTGCAGGATCTCAGGCCGGCCGGCGTCATTCTCTACAAGAGCAATTTCCGCCACGATCTGCCCTATCGGGACTGGCTCTCGGTCCACCGCGACCTGATCGCCGCGATCCGCGACGCCTCGCGGCGCGACAAGCAGTTCATCGCGATCGATCATGAGGGCGGGCGCGTCTGCCGCACGCCGGCGCCGATCACGCGCTTCTCCTATGCGGCCCGCTGGGCCGGCACCGCGGAGCAGGTCGGCGACGCCATGGGCGCCGAGCTCGCCTCGCTCGGCTGCAACCTGAATTTCGCGCCGGTGCTGGATATTCACAGCAACCCCGCCAACCCTGTGATCGGTGAGCGCGCCTTCGGCCGCACCGCTGATGACGTCATCAAGTCGATGCTGCCCTTCACCAGGGCGATGGAGCGCCGCGGCGTGCGCGCCTGCGGCAAGCATTTCCCCGGACATGGCGACACGCAGGTGGATTCGCATCACGAATTGCCGATGCTCGATCTCGATCTCGAGCAGATCAAGGCGCGCGAGCTGAAGCCGTTTGCCGCCGCGATCGCCGGCGGCATCGGCATGATGATGACGTCGCACATCCTGTACCGGAAGCTCGATCGCAACGATCCCGTGACGCTGTCACGCACGATCACGCACGGGCTGCTCCGCGAGGCGATGAAGTTCGACGGGGTGATCGTGTCCGACGACGTCGGCATGCGCGCAATGGCGGGCCGACTGGATGCGCCTGACTCCGGCGCGCGTTTCATGGCCGCCGGCAACGACATGCTGATGATCTGCTCGCATCTGACCGACACCGAACGCGCGCGCTTCCTCGCCCGGTCGATCATCAACGGCGTCGATTCCGGCAAGCTCGATCCGGCAATGCTGAAGGCTTCAGCCAGGCGCGTCCACGCGATGCTGGACGGCAGCGCGCAAAACGCAGTCACGGAGCTGCCTGCCGAAGTGCTCGCCCGCCATCGCACGGCCGGCACCCAGTTCGACGCTGCGACCGTCGAAGTCGTCTAGAGTCAGCGGCCCGCCCCGTCACAGTCGATCAGCCAATCAAGCGTTCAATCAACGCCAGCACCGTTGATCTCGATATGCTACACGTGTTAATGTTACTAACGGTAGCACATGGACCCTGGCGACAGCAATGTCAGGTTGCTTCGTGCCAGGGAAGCGCCGTCCGGATTCGTCGGACCCGGCGTCTGGTCAGCTCAGGTGATGGGTTTGAACGTGAAACGCGCAGCAAAACTCCTCATCGGCGCGCTGGTCGTGCTGCCGGCAGGCTATGCCGCCTATCATTTCAGAGATGACATCAAGAGCCTCAAGCTCCCGTTCGCGCTGCCCTTCATGCCGGCGGCGGAAGCCGAGCAAAGTCCCGCCGCAGCACCTCCGCCAAGGCCGCCGGTCGCGGTGAAGGTTGCCGCCGCGAAGGCGGAGGACGTGCCGATCTACCTGACCGGTATCGGCACCATCCAGGCCTCCAACACCGTCAACGTGCAGAGCCGGGTCGACGGAGAGATCGTGCAAATCCTTTTCCAGGAAGGCCAGGACGTCAAGCAAGGCGACATTCTCGCCGTGATCGACCCGCGCCCGTTCCAGGCCCAGCTCGATCAGCAGATCGCAGTGCGGCAGAAGGACCAGGCGCTGCTCGACGGCGCCCAGATCGACATGGAGCGCTATGACGCGCTGATCAAGACCGCCGCGATCTCGCGGCAAGTCGTGGACCAGCAGCATGCGCTGGTCGAGCAGTACAAGGCGCAGGTCCGCAACGACGACGCCCAGATCGAATATGCGCGCACCCAGCTCGGCTTCACCAACATTCGCGCGCCGATCAGCGGCCGGCTCGGCATCCGCCTGGTCGACCAGGGCAATTTTGTGCGCGCAGTGTCGCCGACGACCATCGTCACCGTGACGCAATTACAGCCGATCTCGGTGATCTACACGCTCGCCGCGGTCGCGGTCGGGCAGACCCGGCTCAGCCTCGGCCAGACCGAGGCGCCGGTGGTCGCGCTCACCGCCGACAACTCGGTCGAGCTCGACAAGGGCACGATCACGCTGGTCGACAACCAGGTCGACCAGGCCAGCGGCACGATCAAGCTGAAGGCGAGCTTTCCCAACAAGGCGCTGAAACTCTGGCCGGGCAATTTCGCCAACGGGCGGATCACGGTGGACACGCGCAAGAACGCGATCACCGCGCCCGCGATTGCCGTGCGGCACGGGCCGCGCGGGGACTTCGTCTGGGTCGCGAAGGCGGACGACACGGCCGCCTTCCGCCCCGTCACGGTCGGGCAGATTTTTGACGGGCGCGCGCTGATCGACAAGGGCCTCGCGAGGGGTGAGCGCGTCGTCACCGATGGTTATTACCGGCTCGAGAACGGGTCCCGCATCACCATCGAGGGCCAGACGCCGACCGCCAAGGCACAGCCCACCACCCAGCCGCGTTCCGAGCCGCGCGTTGACTGAGGTCCGTCATGTCCGCGCCCTTCATTTTCCGGCCGATCGCAACGACGCTGATGATCGTCGCGGTCGTGCTGCTGGGCATGCTCGGCTATCGTGAGCTGCCGATCGCGCCGCTGCCGAATGTCGACTTTCCCACCATCCAGGTGGTGACGCGCTATCCCGGCGCTTCGGCAACCGTCGTCGCAACCTCGATCACCGCGCCGCTGGAGCATTATTTCGGCACGATCTCGGGGCTGACCGACATGAGCTCGACCAGCTCCTACGGCTACAGCCAGATCACGCTGCAGTTCGACCTCTCGCGCAAGATCGACGCGGCCGCGCAGGACGTGCAGGCGCGCATCAATGCAGCCGCGGGCTGGATTCCGGTCGAGCAGTTGCCGAGCCCGCCGACCTATCGCATGGTCAATCCGGCCGACACGCCGGTGCTGATCCTGGCGCTGACCTCGAAGACGATGGCGCTGCACGAGGCCAATGATCACGCCGCGACCATTCTGGTGCCTAAGCTGTCTCAGATCCCGGGCGTCGGCGCCGTCAGCATCGAGGGCGGGCAGACCCGCGCCGTGCGCCTGCAAATGAACCCGACCCGGCTGGCCGGGCTCGGCCTCTCGCTCGACGACGTCCGCCGCGGCATCGCCGCGACCACTGCAGACAATCCCAAGGGCTCGCTCGACGGTCCGAGGCAGGCGTTTCACGTCGACACCAACGACCAGCTCTTTACCGCGGGGGCCTATCAGGACGCGGTGATCGCCTATCGCAACGGCGCGCCGGTGCTGCTGCGCGATGTCGGCACCGCCATCGACAGCGTCGAGGATTCCGAGCAGGCGGCCTGGTTCCAGGGCGAACGCGCCGTGCTGCTGGACATCCAGCGCCAGCCCGGCGCCAACACGATCGAGGTCGTGGACGCGATCAAGAGCGTGTTGCCGAAGCTGCAGGATTCCTTGCCCGCAGCATTGAAGATCTCCGTCGTCAGCGATCGCACCACGACGATCCGCGCCGCGATCCACGACGTGCAGTTCACGCTGGTGCTGACCGTCGCACTGGTGGTGCTTGTCATCTTCATCTTCCTGCGCAAGCTGTGGGCGACGGTGATCCCGAGCGTCACCCTGCCGGTGTCGCTGGTGGCGACCTTCGGCGTCATGGCGCTGTGCGGCTTCAGCCTCGACAATCTCTCGCTGATGGCCCTGACGATTGCGTCAGGCTTCGTCGTCGATGACGCCATCGTGATGATCGAGAACATCGCGCGCTATGTCGAGGACGGCGAGGAGCCGCTGCAAGCAGCCCTGAAGGGCGCGCGGCAGATCGGCTTCACCATCGTCTCGCTGACGGTCTCGCTGATCGCCGTGTTCATCCCGCTGCTGCTGATGGGCGGCGTGGTCGGCCGGCTGTTCCGGGAATTCGCCATCACGCTGTCCATCGCCGTCGTCATATCCGGCCTGGTCTCGCTGACGCTGACCCCGATGATGTGCGCGCAACTGCTGCGACGCGAAGACCCCGATGCACGGCACGGCCTGCTGTTCCGGATCAGCGAGCGCGGCTTCGACGCCTCCGCTGGCTTCTATCTCCGGGGGCTCGACTGGGTGCTGCGGCACCGTGGCCTCACGCTGGTCTTCACCGTGCTCACGCTGGTCGCGACAGGAATGCTGTACGTTGCGATTCCCAAGGGTTTCTTGCCCCTGCAGGACACGGGTCTCCTGATCGGCACCACCGATGCGGCCCAGGACATCTCCTTCGCGGCGATGGCCGAGCGGCAGCAACAGCTCGCGGCCGTGATCGCGCGCGATGGCGACGTCGTCACCGTCGGGAGCTTCGTCGGCATCGGCTCGGTCAACACGACCTTGAACAGCGGCCGGCTCTATATCGATATCGGCAGTCCCGACGCGCGGAAATCGTCCGCGGCGGCCGTGATGGCGCGGCTGCAGCATGCGGTCGAGGGCGTTCATGGCATCACGCTGCATTTGCAGCCGGCGCAGGACCTGCAGATCGAGTCGCGCGTCGCGCGCACGCAATACCAATATGCGCTGCAGGATCTCGACGAGGACGAGCTCCGGCTCTGGAGCCGCCGCCTGGTCGAGGGCTTACGCAAGCGCCCAGAGCTCGCCGACGTCGCCGACGACCGTCAGGACGAAGGCCTGCAGATGTCCGTCACCATCGACCGCCAGCTCGCGGCGAGCTACGGCGTCAGCCTGAACACGATCGACCAGACGCTGTATGACGCCTTCGGTCAGCGCCAGATCGCAACGGTATTCGGACCGCTGACGCAGTACCACGTGATCATCGAGGTCGATCCGGCGCTGCGCAACGATCCCGATATCCTCGGCAAGATCTATCTGACTGCGGCCGCGGCCCAGGCCAGCACCATCGATCAGCAGACCGGCGGCTTCAGCGGCGCCTTCAGCAAGGCCTCCGCGCCGGTGCCGCTGTCGGCTTTCGCGCGGATCGAGCGGCAGCACGCCCCGCTCTTGATCTCGCACCAGGGCCTGTTTCCCGCCACGACGATTTCCTTCAACCTGGCCGACGGCGTGTCGCTGAGCCAGGCGACGGAGGCGCTGCGCCAGACCGAGCGCGAGATCGGATTGCCGGATGCAGTCACCACCAAGCTCATCGGCACCGCCGCCGAGTTCGCCAACTCGCTCAGCGACGAGAAGTGGCTGCTGCTGGCCGCGATCGTAACGGTCTACCTGATCCTCGGCATGCTCTATGAGAGCTACATCCATCCGATCACGATCCTGTCGACATTGCCGTCGGCCGGCATCGGCGCGCTGCTGGCGCTGATGCTGTACCGGCAGGATCTCAACCTGATCTCGCTGATCGGCATCATCCTCCTGATCGGCATCGTCAAGAAGAACGCCATCATGATGGTGGACTTTGCGCTCGCGGCCGAGCGTGAGGACGGCGCGTCCTCGTTCGACGCGATCAGGCAGGCCTGTATCCTGCGTTTCCGTCCGATCATGATGACGACGATGGCGGCGCTGTTCGGCGCGCTGCCGCTGGCGATCGGCGCAGGCACGGGCTCGGAGCTGCGCCAGCCGCTCGGCATCTCCATCGTGGGTGGCCTGATCGTCTCCCAGATCCTCACGCTCTATACGACGCCCGTCGTCTATCTGGCGTTCGCCTCGCTGCGCACCCGGTTCGGATGGCGATCCGCACCCGCCGATGATCCGGCGGCGCTGCCGCAGGCAGAGCGGCCGGCGCCGTGAGCATCACCGCACAATTCGTGCTGCGGCCGGTTGCGACGACGCTGCTGATGATCGGCGTGTTCCTGCTCGGCTGCGTCGCCTATTTCCGCCTGCCGATCGCCTCCGTGCCGGCGGTAGAACGGCCCACGATCGGGATCTATGCACCGTTCCCCGGCGCCAGCCCGGCAACGGTTGCGAATGCGCTGTCGCAGCCGCTCGAGACCACGCTCGCGCTGATCCCCGGCGTCACCGAAATCACCTCGTTCAGCGCCATGGGCGGCACCAGCATCACCGTGCAGTTCGAACTCTCGGTCGACCTCGACGCCGCTGCCGGCGCGGTCCAGGCCGCTATCAACGCCGCGGGCCCGAACCTGCCGAAGGGACCTTGGCCGCCGACCTATTGGAAGGCGAACCCGGCGGGCGCCGCGGTCGTGGCGCTCGCCTTGACCAGCGACGTGTTCACGCCGGGCGAAGTCTACAGCCTTGCCGACGGCGTGATCTCGCCAAAGCTGTCACAGCTGCCGGGCGTCGCGCGCATCGTCGTCAGCGGCGCCGAGCGAAGCGCGGTGCGCATCCAGGTGTCACCGGCCCGGCTCGCGGCGATGAACCTGTCGCTGGAAGCGGCGCGCATCGCGGTCTTCAATGCATCGCAGAACCTGCCGAAGGGCGCGGTCTCGGTTGACGGTCAGCGCCTGACCATCGAGGCCAACGACCAGTTGCTCCAGGCTTCCGATTATCGCGACATCGTGCTGGCCTGGCGCAACGGCGCCCCTGTCAAGCTCGGCGACGTCGCCTCCGTCACCGACAGCGTCATCAACAACCGCCTTGCCGGATGGTACGGCACCGAGCGCGGCATCGTCCTGTTCGTCTACAAGCAATCGGACGCCAACATCGTCGAGACGGTCGATGCGATCAAGGCCGAGCTGCCGGAAATCCAGCGCTGGCTGCCGCCCGGCATCAAGCTGCACACCATCTATGACCGCACCACGCTGATCCGGGCCGCCGTGAACGACGTCAAGCTCACGCTGGTGATCGCATCAGTGCTGGTCGTGCTGGTCATCGCGCTGTTCCTGCGGCGGTTCTGGGCGACCGTGATCCCGAGCGTCACGATTCCCGTCTCGCTGGCCGCGACGCTGTTCGTGATGAACCTGTGCGGCTTCAGCCTCGACAATCTGTCGCTGATGGCGCTGACCATCGCCGCCGGCTTCGTCGTGGACGATGCCATCGTCATGATCGAGAACATCATCCGCCGCATGTCCGAGGGCGAGCCGGCGCTGCAGGCCGCCATCAACGGCGCCAGGCAGATGGCCTTCACTGTTATCGCCATCACCGTCGCCCTGATCGCGGCGCTCATTCCGATCCTGTTCATGCCCGACGTCGTCGGGCGCTATTTCCGCGAGTTCGGCGTGACGCTGGTTGTCGCCATCGTATCCTCCGCGGTGATCTCGCTGACGCTGACGCCGATGATGTGCGGTCATCTGCTCGATCGCGGCCGGCGGCGGCTGCACAATCCCGATGCGCTACCTGCGCGACGCACCTTCTATGCGCACAGCCTCGACTGGACGCTGCGTCATCGTTTTCTGACCGCCCTTGTGATCACCGCCCTGACCGGGGCCAGCGTCTGGCTCTATCTGCAACTGCCGAAAGGTTTCATGCCGACCCAGGACACCGGCGTGATGTTCGTGCGGACCGTAGCTCCTTCCAACATCTCGTTCCTGTCCATGGAGGACCGGCAGCGCGCCGTCGGCGAGGCGATCCTTGGGGATCCCGCGATCTCGGGCCTGACGTCCTTCATCGGCGAGGGCAATGGCAATGCGCTCAGCGTCGGGCAGATGCTGGTTGCGCTCAAGCCGCCCGACATGCGCAAGCTGTCGATCCAGCAGGTGATCGCGCGCTTGCGCGAGCGCATGGACCGGATCGACGGCGTCCGCGTCTTCTTCGTGCCGCTGCAGGATCTCAATCTCGGCGTTCAGTCCAGCGGCTCGCGTTATCAATACACGCTCTGGGGCATCGACGAGGACGAGGTGATACGCGCCGCGGAAAACATGGTCCGTCGCGTCCGCGGCATCCCTCAAATCATCGACATCATCCCGAGCTGGGAAACCGCCGGCTTGCAGGCCGGGCTGACCATCGACCGCGTTCGCGCCGCGATGCTCGGCGTCACGCCGGTTGCGATCGACAACACGCTCAATGACGCCTTCGGCCAGCGACAGATCAATCTGTTGTTCTTGCCGACCAATTATTCGCGCGTGATCTTCGAGGTCGAGCCGCAGGCGGCAACCGGCCCCGAGTCCATCAGCCAGATCTATGTGCCGAGCGCCAGCGGCAAAGCGGTGCCGCTGACGGCCTTGACCCGGCCGCAGCGCGCGCATGCGGCGATGTGGGTCCGTCACAGCGCCCAGTTTCCAGCCGCGACGATTTCGTTCGACATCAAGCCCGGCACGTCGATTGGCGACGCCATCGCCTCGATCCGCAAGGAAGAGCTTGCGGCAAAACTGCCCGACGACGTCAAGGCCGAATTCCGCGGCGAGGCCAAGGAAGCGGACAAATCGATCGTCAAGCAGGCGGCGCTGTTCGCGGCAGCACTGATCACGATCTACCTCGCGCTCGGCATGCTCTACGAGAGCTACGTCCATCCGCTGACGATTCTCTCGACCTTGCCGCCGACCGCCTTCGGCGCGCTGGTCGCGCTGTGGGCGACCAAAACGCAGTTCACGCTGGTGACCACCATCGCCTGCATCCTTTTGGTCGGCATGGTGATGAAGAACGCGATCATGATGGTCGACTATGCGCTCGACGCGGAGCGGACCCGCGGCCTCGCTGCGCGCGACGCCATCCTGCTTGCGGCACGGCTGCGGGCGCGCCCCATCACCATGACGATGCTGGCCGCTTTCCTGAGCGCCGTCCCGATCGCGCTCGGCACCGGCCCCGGCTTCGAGATCCGCCAGCCGCTCGGCATCACCATCATGGGCGGCCTGGTCGTCGCCCAGCTGTTCACGCTGTACTCGACGCCGGCGATGTACCTGATCCTGGACGGGCTGCGGCGGCGGAAGAAGGTGGCCGCAGGTCAGGACCTCGGAATGGACGGCCAAACTTTCGATGCCGCGCGTCCAGTTGACCAGGTCGGAGCCGCGGCGAGCCCTCAGACCTGACGCCTCAGCTCTTCAGCTCGCTCGAACCTGGCGCAGGAATCCGTCAACCGCCATGCGCAGCGTTCCGGCCTGCTGGTCGAGTTCGCGCGCGCCGCGCAATACTTCGGACGCAGCGGAGCCGGTAGCCGTGGCCGCTTTGCTCACCCCGCCGATATGGCTCGTGATCTCGCTCGAGCCCTGCGCGGCGGATTGAATGTTGCGAGCGATCTCCTGCGTCGCCGCGCCTTGTTCTTCCACGGCAGATGAGATCGCGATCGCAATCTCGCTCATCTTGCCGATGGTCCCTGCAATACCATTGATCGCCACAACCGCTTCGCCGGTTGTCGCCTGCATGTTCGAGACTTGTGTCGAGATTTCCTCCGTCGCCTTGGCGGTCTGAGTGGCCAGCGCCTTGACCTCGGATGCCACCACCGCGAAGCCCCGGCCGGCATCGCCGGCGCGCGCGGCCTCGATGGTGGCGTTGAGTGCCAGCAGATTGGTCTGCTCGGCAATGTTTTGGATCAGTTGGACGACCGCTCCGATTTTCTCGGCGCCACCCGACAATTGCTGCACTGTCGAATTGGTCTGCTCAGCCTCGCTGACAGCACGGCGCGCGATCTCGCTCGATTGCAGCATTTGGCGTGAGATCTCGGCGACGGAGGCCGAAAGCTCCTCGGCCGCCGCAGCAACGGCTTGTACGTTGCCGAGGGCCTTTTCCGAAGCCTGACCGACGGTAGCCGCGCGCTGGCTGGCGTCGCCGGCAGTCGCGGTCATGGATTCCGCGGCGGTCTGCATTTCACCCGCGGAGAGGCCGACAGCGCGCACCACGCCGTCGACACTGCGTTCGAACCCGTCGGCAAGCGCCGCCATGGCCGCACGGCGATCGGCGATGGCTTGCTGCTGCGCTTCAGCCTCCTTCTGCTCAAGCCCTCGGATACGGATGGCGTTGTCCTTGAACACCTGAACGGTCTCGGCCATCGAGCCGATCTCGTCACGCCGCCCCCCGTTGGAGACCGTTACCTGAAGATCGCCGCTCGCGAGTTTGCGCATGCTGTCTCGCAGCAGCCCGAGCGGAACGGTAATCCCGCGTGCGGTGAGCCAGGCGGCGAGCCCGGTGACGCAGGCAATCACGAGCATCGAGAAGCCCAACGATCGGATGATCGGCCAAAGCTTGGCCTCCAAATCGTCGAGGTAAGCGCCTGTGCCGACGAACACGCTCCATCCCGGAATGCCGGCCGCATACGTCAACTTCCGCGACAGCCGGGTCTCGCCCGTCTTTGTGTGCTCATAGCTCAAGGTGACTTCGCCCTTGGAGGCCACGCCGTCGCGCAACTCGCGAATCAGCTTGCGGCCGCCAGTCACGGCATCCAGCCGATCGGTGCCGATCAGCTTCAAGTCAGGATGCGCCAGCAGCACGCCGTCCATCGTGTATACGAAGAGGTAACCTTCGCCTTTGTCGTAGGTCATGCTTGCCGTGCGCTTGGCAAATTCCTGGATCGCCTGCTCCTTGGTCATCCGACCGGCATCGACCTGCTTCTGGAGCTCCAGAGCGACGTTCTTGGCGATATCCACGATCGTGCGCGCTTGCTCAGTCCGGTCGGCCAGGAGCTGGTCGCTCATCAGGCGAGCAGCTTGCAGACCCGCAACCCCCAAGCCCAGCAATGCGAGGACAATAAGCCCGCCCAATTTTGCCGCGATCGGGAGATTGTTGATCAGTTTCATCATTGCGCTCCGGTGCCAGATTTGTGGCGCGAGAACCAATATGGAGCACTCATTACATCTACGTTAAGGATACGACGCAATCGAGCGTCCGGAGCCGCCGCAAGCCTCGCGCAACCTCCCGCTGCTGAAGTCTGCTCATCCGCTGCCGCCGCCGAGGTGGCCATTCGCCATTCATGGGACCGAGCAGCAATGAGCACAGCCTCCGCCTTCTGCGAAGCGGGCCTTGCGCATTTTCAGGCCGGACGGCATCTCGATGCGCGTGCCTGCTACCAGCAGGCCCTCGGAATCGATGCCGAGCATACCGACGCCCAGCATCTCATGGGGCTGCTGCATCTTCAGGCCCGGCAATACAACGACGCTCTGGAATGGATCGTCCGCGCTATCCGGCGCGCCCCCAAGGCGGAATATCTCGCGAGCTTCGCAACCGTGCTGCAGCTGCATGGACGTTGCGACGAAGCACTGGCGGTGCTCGACAAGGCTATCCAGCTTCGGCGAGATGATGCAGGCCTATGGTGCCAAAGCGGAATTCTGCTTCACAAGCTCGGGCGCAACGAGGAGGCTCTTGCGCGTCTTGACGAGAGCGTCGGGCTGTTGCCGGACCATGCCCCGACGCTGCGGACGCGCGCATGGGTTCTCTATGGCCTGAAGCGGTACGAGGAGGCCGCGACCGAAGGCGCGCGGGCGCACCGGCTCGACCCCGCCAATGCCGAGATCTGCAACAATCTCGGCCTTGCGCTCAGGCGGCTTCGCCGCAACGAAGAGGCGCTTGTCTGGTTCGAAAAGGCCATCGCGCTGGCGCCGCGCTTTGCCGATGCGTTCGACAACAGACTGGTCGCGCTGTTTCACCTTCATCGCTTCGACGAGCTGTTCGCGCTATCCGACCGCATGATTTCGCTGGGCTTAAGCAATGAGGTGACCGCGTGGAATGTGTCGCTGGCCCAGCTCCTGACCGGCAATTTCGAAGCCGGCTGGCTCGGGCACCAGACGAGGTCGAAGCTGCCTTCGTCGAAATATCCTTCCTTTCCGCAACCGATGTGGCTTGGTGACGAGAACGTTGAAGGCAAGACGATCCTGATCGCTGCGGACGAGGGATTGGGCGACACCATTCACTTCGCCCGCTACGTCCCGATGCTGGCCGCGCGCGGTGCGCGCGTTCTCCTTGCCGTTCAGGATCCGCTGCATCGGCTGATGTCTGACTTGAGCGGTGCATCTGTCTGCGTGCCGATGTCGGCGATGGGCACGCTGCCTGATTTCGATCTGCACTGCCCGATCTCCAGCCTTCCGCTCGCCTTCAACACCCGCCTCGACACGATCCCGTCCGGACAATATCTGCCTTCCCCACCGGAGAGCCGCGTTCAGGCCTGGGACAGCAGGCTTGGTCCTCGCACCAGGCTCCGGGTCGGCTTGGTCTGGTCCGGCGATCCTTCGCACGTGAACGACGAGACGCGCTCGATCCCGTTGCGAACGCTGTCGCGCATCCTCGACGTCGATGTCAGCTTTGTCAGCCTGCAAAAGGCGCCGCGGCCGCACGATGCGGCGGTGTTGCGCGAGCGAAGCGACATTCTCGACCTGACCGCAGAACTCACCGACTTCACCGAGACTGCCGCCTTGATCAGCTGTCTCGATCTCGTCATCACGGTCGACACCAGCGTCGCCCATCTCGCCGGCGCCCTTGGTCGACCGACCTGGATCCTGCTGCCATGGACGCCCGACTACCGCTGGCTGCTCGATCGCACCGACAGCCCCTGGTATCCGAGCGTGCGGCTGTTTCGCCAGACCGAGACGCGTGACTATGAGACCGTGCTTGATCGCCTCAGGGACGAATTGCGGATCCTCGCCGCCGCATTCGGAGCTTGAGCCCCCCGAGAGGCGGCGAACATCGCCGGCCGGCGCATGTTTGTGGCTCCCTTTGCCTGCTCCCTTGCCTGCTTCCTTGGCCTGCTTCCTTGGCCTGCTTCCTTGGCCTGCTTCCTTGGCCTGCTCCCATCGACATACAGAATTCGTTAACGCAGGCGCCCTAGCCTTTGGGCGCTTCCTTAAGTCTTTGGGCAAAATCGCGATACGCTGCCGGACCGTCGATGACAGAAGATCATGCGTCCTTGCCGGACGAGGAATGCCGCGCGCATCGGCGCGTGGGAATGCGTGCTCGAGACCGAGCGCCTGAGCTGGACCCAGGGCGTCTACGACATCTTCGACTATCCCGAGAGCAACCCGCTGCGGCGCGCTGACATCGTTGACCTCTACATCGACGAATCCAGGCGCCACATGGAGCTCGCGCGAGCCGAAGTGATCCGGAGCGGCTCGCCTGTGACGCTCGATGCCGAGATCCGAACCTGGCGCGGCGAACGGCGCTGGATGCGCCTCTCGATCAACGCGGTGCACGAGGGCGGCCGGCCGGTGCGGATCTTCGGCTGCAAGCAGGACGTCACCTCCGACCGGCAGGCTCTCGAGAGCCTGCGGCAGCAAGCCGAAACCGATCCGCTGACCGGGCTCGCCAATCGTTCCGTTTTTCAGGCCCGCTATCGCGAGGTGGTCAACGACAGCCTGAATCACGGATTCGCCTCGGCGCTGGTGCTGATCGACCTCGATGGCTTCAAGCAGCTCAACGATACATTCGGCCATCTGGCCGGAGACGCATGCCTGTGCGAGGTCGCGCAGCGTTTGCGGCGGGCCTTCCACAATGCCGGCCTGGTCGGCCGGCTCGGCGGCGATGAATTCGCGATCATCCTGCGCGCCCCGAAGGACCCTGCGCGGATCGCACGCGTGTTGCAAAAGACCGTGATGATGCTGAGCCGCCCGCTGTTCTGGAACGGTCTTCGCCTCGAAGTCGGCGCCTCGATCGGAGCTGCCCTGATCGGCTGCCCGCACCGCCGGCCGATCGCCGAATTGTTCGCCGAAGCCGACATTGCGCTCTATGACGCCAAGGCCGCCGGCCGTAACCGGGTCCATCTGATCGGGGACGAGAAGCGGGGCCTCGCAGCTTAGCGCAGATTGAAATGGCGCGCCACGGCCGATGAAGATGGGCACTCCGTGTTCGCTGTTGCGCAATGATGTTGTGGCCGGGGACACGGTCCGGTCGCCAATGGCAGGGCTAGTCTTCGAGGCCCGGCTCCCATGCCGCCTTCGCCACGGAACGGCATGTACGCGGGGCGCGGGAAGGCGTATAATTTTCAGGTTCCTTCGCGCGCGATGATCAATATGACGTGGAGGTGGCCAATGAAATATGTACTGCTTGGCAATCTGAGCCCGGAGTGGGCGAGCAAGCAATCGGAACGGATCGGCAAGGCCAAGGCAAGGCTCGACAATCTGGGTATCAAGATCGAGTCGATCCACTACACGCAGGGCTACTACGATTTCGTTGACGTCATCGATGCCCCGAATGCGGAAGCGGTGCTCGCGTTCTCCGTCTGGTACTCGACCCAAGGTCTAGGGCGGATCCAAAGTATGCCGGCCTTCGACGCCAAGAGCTTCGAAACCGCGATCAAGAACGCAGCGGGCTGAGCGCTTGCTGGCTCACGGAGGCGACGGCCGGGCAGCCGAAACGGCCCGGCCGTTCAAGCTACCTTGAATCGAGATTCCTCGTCATTTTGCAGGGCACCCAACGGCACGATGGTCGTCGGCACCGGTTCCGCCCCAAAGCGCGCCCCACAACTCCGCGCGCCATGACGGCTGCGGAATGCTAATATCGTCGAAGCCGCAAGACCGAAGATTTTCGCCGAGGCGATTGAAACGCGGTCAGGAAGATGCGCTCGAAGAGGCGCACTCCAAGAACACAATGCCCGACCGTCATAGGGATCGTCGGTGGGAGATGGAGGACGCGATGGCGTGGCGTGACGACAAGGCCCGGGCAACTCTGATCCGCGAGGCGGCAGGAAGCGTGCAGCCGGGAAAGGCCCCCCGAAGCTTTGCCGAGCTTTTGTTCGCCTTCACCAATGTCGAGGATCTCGCCAGTCACGATGCCTCCTCGCTTGCCTTCCTGGCGGAGCAAGCCTGGGAGCATGTACAGCGGCGCACGGCGGGGCGTGCCGATATCCGCGTCGTCAATCCGCTGATGCCGGACGGGCGCGAGATCTCAGTGCTCGAAATCCTCAACGACAACATGCCCTTCCTGTTCGATTCCACCATGGCGGAGCTCACCGAGCAGGGCATCGAAGTCACCCTCGTCGCTCACCCCATCATCGCTGTGGAGCGCGACGAGCAGGGCAAGCTCCTGCGCTTCTACGGCGAGGCACTGCCGGAAGGGGCAAAGGGCGCGCGAGAGAGCCTGATTCATCTCCACATCACCCGCCTGGACGCCGACGCCGACCGCGAGAGGCTGATTGACGGCCTGACCAGGACGCTCGGCGACGTGCGCGCCTGCGTCACGGACTGGCGCGCCATGCGCGACCGCGTCGAGGACGCGGTCAAGACGTTCTCGTCCAATCCGCCACCGCTGCCGATCGACGAGGTCGCCGAGGCCAACCAGTTCCTGCAATGGCTATGCGCGGACAATTTCACCTTTCTCGGCGTGCGCGAATATCGCTTCCTGCCGGGGCGGGATGCCTCGGACGACATCACGACCGGCGAGGGCCTTGGTATCCTCCGCGATCCCGACGTAAAGGTCCTGCGCCGCGGCAGCGAAATGGTGGTGATGACGTCGGAGATTCGCGAGTTCATGCGCGAGCCGACCCTGCTCATTGTCATCAAGGCCAATGTGAGCAGCCGCGTTCATCGACGCATCCGGATGGATTACGTCGGCATCAAGCTCTATACGCCCGACGGCCGGCTCGAGGGTGAATTGCGAGTCGTCGGTCTGTTCACCTCGGGTGCCTATACGCGCTCGGCACGACAGATCCCCTATGTTCGCCACAAGGTATCGCGGGTGCTCCAGCGCGCCGGCTTCGACCCGAACAGCCATTCGGGCAAAGCTCTCCAGCATATTCTCGAGGAATACCCACGCGACGAACTTTTCCAGATCGACGTCGATACCCTGTTCGATTTCGTCATGGAGATCCTGATTCTCTATGAGCGTCCCCGCGTCCGGGCGCTGGCGCGGATCGACAAGTTCGATCGCTTCGTCTCCATCCTCACCTTCATTCCGCGCGACAAATACGACACCGACGTCCGTACGCGTGTCGGAGCCTTCCTGGCGCAGGCCTACAAGGGGACCCTGTCCGCCTCCTACGTCTCGTTCCCGGAAGGCGCGCTGGCGCGAGTCCAATTCATCATCGGACGCTATGAAGGTAAGACTCCCGCTGTGGAGCGCGCCACGCTTGAAGCCGGGATCAGCGCCATTGCCGCGACCTGGGCCGACAAGCTGAAGGCGGCGCTGGCTGCGTCGACCGACGGCATGCGGGCGCGCATGCTCGCAAATCGCTACGCTCAGGCCTTCAGCGGCGGCTATACCGAGGCTTCCACGGCCGAACAGGCGGTCGCCGATATCGCCACTATCGAGAAGCTCACACCAGCCCGCCCGGTGACAATTTCGGTTCACCGCTTCGAGAAGGACGATCCCAGGCGCTTCGGCCTCAGGGTGTTTTCGGATGCCGCGCCTCTATCGCTGTCCTACCGCGTGCCCGTGATCGAAAATCACGGCCTGCGCGTGGTCAACGAACGCACCTATCAGATCGTGCCCGGCAACAGGCCCGAGCCGGTCTGGCTGCACGACATGACGATTGAGACCAGCGACGGCCAGCCGATCGAGATCAGCCGGGACTTCAGCCATCGCCTGGAGGCCTCGATCATGGCTGTTGTCGCCGACCGCGCCGAATCCGACGGATACAATGCCCTGATCCTCCGCACTGCGCTCGGCTGGCGGGAAGTCTCGTCTATCCGGGCGCTGTCGCGTTATCTGCACCAGATCCGCGCGCCGTTCACCCAGGATTACATGTGGGAGACGACGCGCAAGAACGCCGCGATCACGGCGAACCTCGTCGCGCTGTTCCAGACGCGCCTTGATCCGCGCCTTGTCCTGACCGATCGCGAGCGTTCGGCGCGCGAGATAACGCTCGTTGCCGAGATCGAGGAGCAGCTCAAATCCGTCGCCTCGCTCGATGAAGACCGCATCCTGCGCCGTTTCACCAATCTGGTGCAATCGACCATCCGCACCAATTTGTGGCAGCTCGGCCCGGATGGACATCCGCGCCCGGTGATCTCCTTCAAGTTCGACGCGCGCAAGATCGAGGATTTGCCGGCGCCGCGACCGCTCTACGAAATCTTCGTCTATTCACCGCGCGTCGAAGGCATTCACCTGCGCTTCGGCAAGGTTGCGCGCGGTGGCTTGCGCTGGTCCGATCGGCCGCAGGATTTCCGTACAGAGATCCTCGGCCTCGTGAAAGCGCAGCAAGTCAAGAACGCCGTGATCGTGCCGGTCGGCGCCAAGGGCGGCTTCGTGCCCAAGCACCTGCCGCCGCCATCCGATCGCGAGGCGTGGCTCGCGGAGGGCACCGAAGCCTATCGCATCTTCGTGCGCTCGCTGCTCGAACTCACCGACAATCTTGACGGCGACATCGTGGTGCCGCCCGACCTGACCGTGCGGCACGACGGCGACGATCCCTATCTGGTCGTCGCCGCCGACAAGGGCACCGCTACCTTCTCCGACGTCGCCAATGCGATCTCGGCCGAAAAGAACCATTGGCTCGGCGATGCCTTCGCCTCCGGCGGCAGCCAGGGCTACGACCACAAGAAGATGGGGATCACGGCGCGCGGCGCCTGGGAGGCGGTCAAGCGCCACTTCCGCGAGCTCGGCACCGACATTCAGACCATGCCGTTCACCGTGGTCGGCGTCGGCGACATGTCCGGCGACGTGTTCGGCAACGGCATGCTGCTCTCGCCGGCGACGAAGCTCGTTGCGGCGTTCGATCACCGCGACATCTTCATCGATCCATCCCCCGACCCGGCGACCAGCTTCGCTGAGCGCAAGCGCCTGTTCGACCTGCCGCGATCGAGCTGGCAGGACTACGACAAATCGCTGATCTCGGAAGGAGGTGGCGTGTTCTCGCGCTCGCTCAAGGCGATCCCGCTCGCGCCGGAAGTGCGCAGCCTGCTCGATCTCGACAAGGAGCAGGCAACGCCCTTCGAGGTGATGACGGCGATCCTGAAGGCGCGCGCCGACCTCTTGTGGTTCGGCGGCATCGGCACCTACATCCGCGCGTCGACGGAAAGCGACGATCAGGCCGGTGACCGCGCCAACGATCCGATCCGCATCACCGGGACCGAGGTTCGCGCCAAGGTCATCGGCGAAGGTGCCAATCTCGGCGTCACCCAGCGCGGCCGCATCGAAGCGGCGCAGAAGGGCGTCAAGCTCAACACCGACGCCATCGACAATTCGGCCGGCGTGAACACGTCCGACGTCGAGGTCAATATCAAGATCGCGCTGGCACGCCCCGAGCGCGAGGGACGCCTCAGCTTCGCCGATCGCAACAACCTGCTTGCCGCAATGACCGACGAGGTCGGCACGCTGGTGCTGCGCAACAACTATCTGCAGACGCTGGCGCTCTCGCTCGCCGAACGCAAGGGCATCGCTGAGACCGGCTTCCTCACCCGCCTGATGCAGTCGCTCGAGCAGCGCGGCCTGCTCAGCCGTACCATCGAATTCCTGCCCGACGACGCCGCGATCACTGAGCGCACGCGGCGCGGCCAGGCCCTGACACGGCCCGAGCTTGCAGTGCTGCTCGCCTACGCCAAGCTGACGCTCTACGAGGACCTGCTCGTCACGGGCGTGCCTGACGATCCCTATCTCGCCCGCAGACTGTCCCTGTATTTTCCGCGCGAAGTTCTCGATAAATTCCCGACCGCGGTCGAGCTCCATCGCCTGCGACGCGAGATCATCGCGACCAGTCTCGTCAATGCCGTGATCAATCGCGGCGGCCCAGCCTGCATCGTTCGCCTGAGCGACGAAACCGACGCCGATGTCTCGACCATCGTCATGGCGCAGGTTGCGGTGGACGCGATCTACGAGCTCAGGCGGCTCAACGACGGGATCGACGCGCTCGACACCCTCATCGACGGGCAGTTGCAGCTCAGCCTCTACGCGGCGATCCAGGATCTGCTGCTCTCCCGCATGGTCTGGTATGTGCGCAACGTCGATTTCAAGGATGGGCTGAGCGCAATCATCGCCCGGTTTGGCCCTGCCGTTCGCGACGTTGCAGCCTCGCTCGACGACGCCCTGCCGCCGGACATGCAGGCCGCACGAGCCAAGCGCCGGCAGGAGCTGACCGATGCCGGCGTCCCGAGCGGACTCGCCGGAGATCTTGCCGACCTCGATGCCCTGCACTCGGCGCCTGATATCGTGACCGTCGCCGAGCGTACCGGTCGCAGCATCGGCGATGCCGCAGCGACGTTCTTTGCCGCCGAGGCCAATTTCCGTCTCGACCGCATCACCGCCGCTGCGCGCAACGTGCCGGCAAGCGATCATTTCGAACGCCTCGCCATCGACCGTGCCGTCGACCTGATCGCAGCTGCCGAAAGACGCCTGGCCGCAGACATGCTGACCATCGGCCAATCCGGTCAGCAGGCTGCCGAGACGTGGCTTGTGGCTCATCCTGAAGCCACGCGCATCCGCCGAGCGGTCGAGGAGATTGCCGCTGGTGGCCTGACGCTTGCCAAGCTGATGGTGGCGGCCAACTTGCTGGGCGACCTGGTCAAAGGCTGACGGGCGCATGGCTGCGCGAGCGAATCTGGAATGCAATGTCAGGGGAATGGTTGTCAGCCAGCGAATGGAGGGACCCGATGATCCACGCGACTTGCCATACCGCCGACAATATCCGCTGTCTCGAATTCGATGCTACGCCCTGGTTCAGCGAGGCTGACGTTCCGAGCATTGTCGATCTGGCCCAACGAGGCTGGGCCAGCACGGCGATTGTCGACTCCCTCGAGCGCCGACGCGGATACGAAGGCCTGCATGATCTCGTTGAATATGCCGCGAAGCGACTGCAACCCGACACGATCGAGGATCCGGCCTGGGAAACGTTCGAGTGCGTCGTCAACGGACCCGAAGCCGTGACCTGGCTCGAGAAAAACCGGCCGAACGTCGCGGCAAGAATTCCGAACCAGAGCCGTGGTCAACGCTACTAGGAGAGGGCCTCGCAACGAATGGCCGAAAATGGCGCGCCCGGAACGATTCGAACGTCCGACCCTCAGATTCGTAGTCTGATGCTCTATCCAGCTGAGCTACGGGCGCGTTTTTCGCCGATGGTGCGGGCCAGGCCCGCACGCAGCCTCCGGACAGCGCCGGAGGGGGTGCGAAAGAGCGCTCTGACTAACCGCTCTTGCCGGCGTTGGCAAGGTCTGCCTGAGCGGTATTTTGGGGCATTTCTGCATCTCTTGCGTCATTCCGGGGCGACGCGAAGCGGCGAGCCCGGAATCCATTACGCCTCAGCGTATGCGGCCCGATGGATTCCGGGCTCGCGACTTCGTCGCGCCCCGGAATGATTGATGAGGGGTTGGCCCCCTGGTAGCTCTGTCGCCCGCTGGCCGACCTACGCCCGCTGCCGCTCGCTGCGGATGGAGAGGAGTTCCACCGGGCGGTCGGGGATGACGATCCGGAAGGTGGCGCCGATGGTGCCTTCGACGAGGTGGATGTCGCCGCCATGGGCACGGACCAGCTCGGCGGCGATGGCGAGGCCAAGGCCACTGCCGCCGGGGCGGCCGGAGGTCTGGAAGGCCTCGAACAGGTGCTCCCGGGTCTTCTGGGGTACGCCAGGGCCGGTATCAGAGACCTCCAGGATGGCGACTGCGCCCTCGCGTTTGCCGGTGATCCGGATCTGCTGCGGGCCGCCGTCGCCGGAGGCATGGCTCTCCAGCGCCTGGGCGGCGTTGCGCACGAGGTTGAGCAGCACGCGAAACAGCTGGTCGGGGTCGGCATCGACCGAAAGGCCGCGCTCGATCGCGGCGACCCAGGCGATCGTGGCGTCGTTGGCAAGACCGGCGGTCTCGCGCACCTCGAGCACGACAGGCTCGACCAGCAACATGCGGCGGTCGGGCGCGGCCTCCTGGGCGCGGCCATAGGACAGCGTCGACTGGCAGAAGGCGATGGCGCGCTCGAGCGAGCGCACCAGCTTCGGCGCGAAGCGCTGCACCCGGGGATCGGGCACGCTGGCGAGCTGATCCGACAAGAGCTGCGCCGAAGCCAGCAGGTTGCGCAGATCATGGTTGATCTTGGAGACGGCAAGACCGAGCGCGGCGAGCCGGCTCTTCTGATGCAGCATCGACATCAGGTCGCGCTGCATGTCGGACAATTCGCGCTCGGCGACGCCGATCTCGTCGCTGCGCTGGCTCGGCACGATGATCCGGGCCGAGCTTTCCGGATTCTCGTGGAAGCCGACCAGGCTCGCGGTCAGCCGCCGCATCGGCCGCACGAAGAGATAGTGCAGGGCGAGATAGACGAGACCCGCGGTCAAGACACCGATGATCAGCGCGACCACCACGACGTTGCGGGAGAAGCGGTACATCGACTGCCGCAGCGGCAACTCGTCGGTCACGATCTCGACGAACTGGGCGTTGCCGACACCGGGACCGACGATGCGGATCGGCTGGTTGCCGGTCTCAAGCATCATCTGGAACGAGCCGGTGATCGCCTCCCACACGGTCATGTCGCGCAAATCGACGTCATGCTCGATCGCGGACGGCAGATTGTCGCTGGCAAGCAGCCGGCGCTGCTGGCCCATCTTGATCGCGACGGCGCGCGCATTGATGCTTTTGAGGATTTCCCGCGACAGCGAGTCCGGCACCATGCCAAGCGGCGCCGCGTCGAGCACCAGTGCCGCGGTGTTGGCCGCCGCAACGCGGTCGTTGAGGCGGTTGACCCAGAAGTTGGCGATCGCGGGGACGTAAAGCAGCACGGCTGCGATCATCACCAGGGGGACGGTCAGCAGCAGCAGCTTGCCCGATAGCCCAAGCCCGCCCGGGCCACGGGACCGCGTCGCCGGCGAACCCGGCTGGTCCTCTGGCCGATCCAGATCTCGATCCAGGCTTTGATCCGGATTCTGGGCCGGCTGCTGAAGGTCCGTCGCTTCCACGAAGTTCGCCCCTGCTGGCCTTCTGAGAGCTTGGTAGTAATGGAGGATGCGACCGCCCCCCGGGGGCGGTCAAATTACAGATCGCTAATCTGCCAAGGTGGGATGTAGGCGCTGATATCGCTATCCGCCACCTCAAGGGTTAAAAACCCCAAGGGAAACAGGAAGGAAACAGGAAGGAAACAGCGATATTCACCGGAACTGCGCGGTCCTGCGGCGTTGACGAAAACAAGACGCTCCCTTATAAGCCGCGCAAATTGTCCGCGATGACCCGGTGCGACACCGGGAGCGGCTCTTCTGGGGCCGGAAACGGCCCGTTTTGGGCCGCATCTTTACGGACTTTATCATCAATTCTACAGGCAAATTGCCCGGTCAGCGGAGAAAAACCCGTGAAGCGGACTTATCAACCCAGCAAACTGGTGCGCAAGCGCCGTCACGGTTTCCGTGCTCGTCTCGCCACTGCCGGCGGCCGCAAGGTTCTCGCCGCCCGCCGCGCCCGCGGCCGCAAGCGTCTGAGCGCCTGAGCCGGACCCCCTTTACCGGGATTTCATTATGGATCGGCTGAGGCAGCGAGCGGATTTCCTCGCCGTTGCCAATGGCGCGCGGGTGAACAGTCCCGCGTTCGTCCTGCAAAGCCTTGACCGACGAAGCCTTGGTCGCGACGACCTCGGTCCTGTCAGGATCGGCTTCACCGTTACCAAAAAGAACGGCAACGCCCCCGAACGCAATCGCATCCGGCGCCGACTTCGCGAATTGGTGAAGCGGCTCGACCCGGTATCGTTGCAACCCCATCATGATTACGTGCTGGTCGGCCGCAGGGGCGCGCTCTCGCGCGACTTCACGACCATGCTCGACGATCTGCGCATAGCGATCACGAAGCCCGCGCGGCATACGACGGCCAAAGGATCTGACAACGGATCTGACAAGGGACGCCGGCCAAATCCAAGGCCCGGCCCAGCCGCCAGCCGCAAACCGGATTGATGACGAGACCATAGTGATGACCGACAATCGCAATACCATCCTCGCCGTCATTCTGTCCGGCCTGGTGCTGATCGCCTGGCAGTACTTCTACAACGTGCCGGCGATGGAGAAGCAGCGCGCCCAGCAGCAGGCCCAGGCCGAGCTGCAGAAGGCCAATCCGCAGCCGACGGCCTCGGCCACGCCGGGGACCACGCCGCAGGCGGGCTCGACGACGCCGACGACCACACCAGGGGCGAACCAGCCGGCCCAGCCGGTCGTTGCCCGCGACACCGCGATTGCATCGAGCCCGCGCGTGAAGGTCGACACACCGCGGCTCGTCGGCAGCATCTCGCTGAAGGGTGGCCGCATCGACGATCTCGCGCTGGTGCAATATCGCGAGACGGTCGATCCGAAATCGCCGCCGATCATCCTCTATTCGCCCTCGGGCACCGCAGAGCCCTATTACGCCGAGTTCGGCTGGGTGGCGGCGACGGGCGTGACCTCGAAGATGCCGGACTCCCAAACCGTCTGGCAGCAGGACGGCAGCGGCAGCCTGACGCCGACCGCGCCTGTTGTGCTGAAGTGGGATAATGGCGATGGCCTCACCTTTCGCCGCACCATCTCGGTCGACGACCACTATCTCTTCACCATCAAGGACGAGGTGAGCAATGTCGGCAACGCGCCTGTTACGCTCTATCCGTTCGCGCTGATCTCGCGCCACGGCACGCCGCAGGTGTCGGGCTATTACATCCTGCATGAAGGCCTGATCGGCTATCTCGGCGAGCACGGCCTGCAGGAGTACGCCTACAAGAAGATCGACGAAGCCAAGAAGGTCGACTTCAAGGCCACCAATGGCTGGCTCGGCATCACCGACAAATACTGGGCTTCGGCGCTGCTGCCCGACACCAGTGCGCAGCTCCAGGCCAAGTTCTCCTCGAACCTCGTCGGCAACGTCCACACCTACCAGACCGACTATCTGCTCGATCCTGTGACCGTCGCGATCGGCGGCACCGCGACCGCAAATGCGCGCCTGTTCGCGGGCGCCAAGGAAGCCGGCGTGGTCGGCATCAATTTCCCGCTCGCCGGCCTCGGCGGCTACAACAAGGCGCTCGGTCTGAACAAGTTCGATCTCCTGATCGACTGGGGCTGGTTCTACTTCATCACCAAGCCGATGTTCCTCGGCCTCGACTTCTTCTACCGGTTCTTCGGCAATTTCGGCATCTCGATCCTGCTCGTGACCGTGATCGTGAAGCTGTTGTTCTTCCCGCTGGCGAACAAGTCCTACGCCTCGATGGCGAAGATGAAGTCGATCCAGCCGCAGCTTCAGGCGCTGAAGGAGCGCTATCCCGACGACAAGGTGAAGCAGCAGCAGGAGATGATGGAGATCTACCGCAAGGAGAAGATCAACCCGGTCGCCGGCTGTCTTCCCGTGGTGATCCAGATCCCGGTGTTCTTCTCGCTCTACAAGGTGCTGTTCGTCACCATCGAAATGCGGCACGCGCCGTTCTACGGCTGGATCAAGGACCTCTCCGCACCCGATCCGACCAACCTCTTCAACCTGTTCGGGCTGATCCCGTTCGACCCGACCACCATCCCGGTGTTCGGCCATTATCTGGCACTCGGTATCTGGCCGATCATCATGGGCATCACGATGTGGTTCCAGATGAAGCTGAACCCGACGCCGCCGGATCCGACGCAGCAGATCATCTTCAACTGGATGCCGCTGATCTTCACTTTCATGCTGGCGGGCTTCCCGGCAGGCCTCGTGATCTACTGGGCCTGGAACAACACGCTCTCGGTGATCCAGCAGAGCTTCATCATGCGTCGCAACGGCGTGAAGGTGGAGCTGTTCGATAACATTCGAAGTATGTTCAAAAAAAAAGTGACGACTGAGGCGGTGTAAGTCTCCGTCATTCCGGGATGGTGCGAAGCACCAGACCCGGAATCTCGAGATTCCGGGTTCGATGCTGCGCATCGCCCCGGAATGACGGCAAAGCAGAGGGCTTCGCATGACCGACGACATCGATGCGAAGCTGATCGAGGCCGGGCGAAAGCTGTTCGCGCGGGACTGGCAATTCATCTGGGCCTCGCCCTCGATCCAGACGCTGCCGCCGATGGCGGGGCCGGAGATCGCCTTTGCCGGGCGCTCCAATGTCGGCAAATCGAGCCTGATCAACGCGCTCACGGGACGCAACGCGTTGGCGCGCACTTCGCACACGCCGGGCCGCACCCAGGAGCTGATCTTCTTCGAGGTCCCCGGCAAGACCGACCTGCGCCTCGTCGACATGCCCGGCTATGGCTATGCCAAGGCGCCGAAGAGCCAGGTCGCGTCATGGACCGAACTGATCCACACATTCCTGCTGGGGCGGGCCTCGCTCGCGCGCGTCTATGTGCTGATCGATGCGCGCCATGGCGTCAAGGACGTCGACCTCGACGTCCTGAAGACGCTCGACCGCTCCGCCGTCAGCTATCAGGTCGTGCTGACCAAGGCCGATCAAGTGAAGGCCTCCGAGCTGCAAGCGCGCATCGCCGAGACGGAAGCTGCATTGGCAAAACATCCGGCCGCGTTTCCGAACGTGATCGCGACCTCGTCGCGCTCATCGACCGGCATGGCTGAATTGCGTGCCGCGATGGCCAAGCTGCTCGAAGAGCGGAGCGCGTGATGCTCCGCCTGCTGCTCGCCCTCGCCGGTCTGATGGGCGCTGCCGGCGTGGCGCTGGCTGCGGCCGCCGCCCACGGCACGGATGCCAGCCGGCTTGCCTCCGCGAGCGCCATGCTGCTGTTTCATGCAACTGCCATATTGGCGGTGGTAGCCTTGCTCGCGCGCGACCTTCTGCACGGCGGAATTGGCCTGATCGCCGCATTCGGCTTCGGGATCGGCGCCATGCTATTCGCGGGCGATCTCACCTTGCGGCAATATGCGGGGCATTCGCTGTTTCCGATGGCGGCGCCATCGGGCGGAACGCTGATGATCTTGAGCTGGCTGGTGGTGACGCTGGCGGCGGTGGTGGGGAAACGCTGATCCGTAGCCCGGTTACCAGCCACACTTTGCGCCTCGCCCGCCAATCAGATAGAACGCAAACCCGCATAGTCCCGCCAGCGAGATCCGTGACATGACCGACATCTCCCCGCTCGACCAGGCCCGCATCCTGTCCGAAGCGCTGCCGCACATGCAGCAGTACGACGAAGAAACCATCGTCATCAAATATGGCGGCCACGCCATGGGCGACGAGGAGACCGCGAAGAATTTTGCCCGCGACATCGTGCTGCTGGAGCAGACCGCGATCAATCCGGTGGTGGTGCATGGCGGCGGGCCGCAGATCGCGACCATGCTCAAGCGCCTCGGCATCGTCTCGGAATTCGCCGCTGGCCTGCGCATCACCGATGCCGCCACCATCGAGATCGTCGAGATGGTGCTGGCCGGCTCGGTCAACAAGCAGATCGTCGGCTACATCAACGAGGCCGGCGGCAAGGCCGTGGGTCTCTCCGGCAAGGACGGCAACATGGTGAAGGCGTCGAAGACGACGCGCACCATCATCGATCCGGACTCGAACATCGAAAAGGCAATCGATCTCGGCTTCGTCGGCGATCCCGAGAAGGTCGATCTGACGCTGCTCAACCAGCTGATCGGCTACGAGCTGATCCCGGTGCTGGCGCCGCTCGCGACCTCGAAAGAGGGCCAGACGCTAAACATCAACGCGGACACTTTTGCCGGCGCTGTCGCCGGTGCGCTCAAAGCAAAACGCCTGTTGCTGCTCACCGACGTACCCGGCGTGCTCGACAAGTCGAAGAAGCTGATCCCGCAGCTCTCGGTGAAGGACGCGCGAAAGCTGATCGCCGACGGCACCATTTCCGGCGGCATGATCCCGAAGGTCGAGACCTGCATCTACGCGCTGGAGCAAGGCGTCGAGGGCGTCGTCATCATCGACGGCAAGATGCAGCACGCGGTCCTGCTCGAGCTGTTCACCAACCAGGGTACGGGGACGCTGATCCATAAGTGATGGACGAGAAGGCGAGAGACGCTGTCATAGCCGGGCAAGAGCGGCGACCACGCCGCTCGGCCTTGACGCGTTTCCTGATGACGCTGCCGGCAGCGGCCGTCTCGCTCTTCTTCTCCTCCGCGCCTGCTTTGGCCGACCTCAAGATCTGCAACCGCATGTCCTATGTGGTCGAGGCCGCGATCGGCATCGACGACAAGGCCGCGACCGCGACGCGCGGCTGGTTCAGGATCGATCCCGCCACCTGCCGCGTCGTGGTGCAGGGCACGCTCGCCGCCGACCGCATCCTGCTTCACGCCCGCGCGCTCGGCGTCTATGGCGCCTCGCCGATCCCGCAGAACGGCCACGACATGCTGTGCGTGGCGCAGGAGAATTTCGTCATCGCCGCCGCGCGGCAATGCCGCAGCGGCCAGACCCAGGAGGCGTTCACGCAAGTGACGCCGACGCAGGCCGACGACGGCAATCTCGTCGCCTATCTCGCCGAGGATTCCGAATATGACGACGAGCAGGCGCGACTGGCCGGCATCCAGCGGCTCCTGGTGATCGCAGGCTACGACATCGGCGCCATTGACGGCGTCGACGGGCCGAAGACGCAAGGAGCGCTCGCCGCGTTCCTGAAGAGCCGCGGACTGTCGTCCGACACGGTCTCTTCGCCAGGCTTCTTCAAGACGCTGGTCGATGCGGCGCAGACGCCGTCCACCAGCGGTCTCACCTGGTGCAACGACACGCCGCACAAGGTGATGGCGGCAATCGCGACCGATGACGGCAAGTCCGTCACCAGCCGCGGCTGGTATCGCATCGATCCCAAGACCTGCCTGCATCCTGACTTGTCCGGCCAGCCCAAGCAGATCTTCAGCTTCGCGGAAGCCGTGGACAGCGACAACCGCGCCATCAGGCTGAAGGACAAGCCACTGAACTGGGGCGGCGGCAAGCAGCTCTGCACGCGCGAGACCAAGTTCGAGACCAACGAGCAGACCGATTGCGGTGCGCGCGGATTTGCGGCGACGGGGTTTGGCGTGGTGGATATGAGCAATGGCGGCAAGACGCTGCGCTTTGCGTTGCCGTGATTTGAGGGAATTGTGATGAAATCCCCCCGCGCCTTCAGCCATATCGACACCTGGGTGTTCGATCTCGACAACACGCTCTACCCGCACCACGTCAATCTGTGGCAGCAGGTCGATGCCAGAATCGGCGAGTTCGTCTGCAACTGGCTGAACGTGACGCCCGCGGAAGCGCGCAACATCCAGAAGGACTATTACCGGCGCTTCGGCACCACCATGCGCGGCATGATGACCCTGCATGGCGTGCGCGCCGACGACTATCTCGCCTACGTGCACAAGATCGACCATTCGCCGCTGGAGCCGAATCCGGCGCTCGGCGCGGCCATCGCAAAGCTGCCGGGACGCAAGCTGATCCTGACCAACGGCTCGGTCGATCATGTCGATGCGGTGCTGGCGCGACTCGGCCTCAGCTCGCATTTCGACGGCGTGTTCGACATCATCGCCGCCGAATTCGAGCCCAAGCCGGCGGAGCACACCTACCGGAAATTCCTCGATCTGCACGCGGTCGATGCAACCAAGGCCGCCATGTTCGAGGATCTCGCCCGCAACCTCACCGTTCCGCACCAGCTCGGCATGACCACGGTGCTGGTGGTGCCTGACGGCACCAAGGACGTGGTACGCGAGGATTGGGAGCTGGAGGGCCGCGATGCGGCCCATGTCGATCACGTCACGGAGGACCTGGCGGGGTTTTTGGCGGGGTTGTCCCACCCCAATTAGCCGTCATTCCCCGCGAAAGCGGGGAATCCAGTAATCACCGCCATCTCGATTCACTACGACCGCCGCGGCGTACTGGATCACCCGCCTTCGCGGGTGATGACAGCGGAGTATGGACGACGACCGGGTATGCCTTGACTCTCCCGGCCCAAATCCCGAAAAAGCGCCCCAATCCATCAAAATTCCCTGATCCCAAGAGGAAATCCCGATGTCCCTGTCCGCCCTGGAATCCACCATCAACAGCGCTTTCGAGGCGCGTGACGGCATCTCGACCTCGACCAAGGGCGAAGTGCGCGAGGCCGTGAACCAGGCGCTGGAGACCCTGGACAAGGGCGAGGCGCGCGTGGCCGAGCGCGGGGCCGACGGCAAGTGGAGGGTCAACCAGTGGCTGAAGAAGGCCGTGCTGCTGTCGTTCCGTCTCAATGACATGGACGTCATTGCCGGCGGCCCGGGCCAGGCCAACTGGTGGGACAAGGTGCCCTCGAAGTTCGAAGGCTGGGGCCCGAACCGTTTTCGCGACGCCGGTTTTCGCGCGGTGCCGGGCGCGGTGGTGCGCCGCTCGGCCTTCATCGCCAGGAACGTCGTGCTGATGCCGTCCTTCGTCAATCTCGGCGCTTATGTCGATGAGAGCACCATGGTCGACACCTGGGCCACCGTCGGCTCCTGCGCGCAGATCGGCAAGCGCGTGCACATCTCCGGCGGCGCCGGCATCGGCGGCGTGCTCGAGCCGCTGCAGGCCGAGCCTGTGATCATCGAGGACGATTGCTTCATCGGCGCGCGAAGCGAGGTCGCCGAGGGCGTGATCGTGCGCAAGGGCGCGGTGCTGTCGATGGGCGTGTTCCTGGGCGCCTCGACCAAGATCGTCGATCGCGAGACCGGTGAGATCTTCATGGGCGAGGTGCCTGAATATGCGGTGGTGGTACCCGGCGCGCTGCCCGGCAAGCCGATGAAGAACGGCCAGATCGGCCCGAGCACCGCCTGCGCCGTGATCGTCAAGCGCGTCGACGAGCGCACGCGCTCGAAGACCAGCATCAACGAGCTGCTGCGGGATTGAGTTAAGCCGCAAGCTCAAACCTATCGCCGTCACCCCGAGGCGGCCGCTTCTTAGCGGCCCTCGAAGCGCGACGGCCCGGCTGCCGGCTGCATCGTGGCCGTGCATCCTTCGAGGCTCCCGGCGCGATGCTTGGCATCGCGCCACTCGCACCTCAGGATGACGGGTCTGGTGGTCTATCGAACCCCCTCTCCTTCCATCGCGACCAACATCCGGGCGACCTTTCCTGCCCGGAGCCCTTCGCATGAACTGGATTTGGTACCTGTTCCGCTTCGACGGCCGCATTGGCCGTGCCGGGTTCTGGTGCAGCCTGATCTTTGTCTTGTGCGGCATGATCCTGCTGCTGTTCCTCTGCGCGGGCGTCATGGTCGCGTTCAGCGGCAAGATCGGATCGTTCGAGCTGAATGCCGACGACGTCTTCGCGATTGTCGATCCCTCCACCTATCGATGGTCGCTGCTGGACCATGTGCCGCTGCTGCTGCTCAAGCTTGCCGCGACCGGACTGTTGCTCTGGATTTATCTCGCGATCGTCGTGAAGCGGCTGCATGACCGCGACAAGAGCGCCTGGTGGCTGCTCGCTTATTTCGTGCTGCCGGGCCTCTACAAGCAGTTCGAGGAGCGCCTTCCGGACAGCTATTGGGTGCTGCCGCTCGCGCTGGCGAGCGCCGTCCTCACCCTTTCGGCCTTTGTCGAGACCGGCTTTCTGCGCGGCACCATCGGGCCGAACCGGTTCGGTCCGGACCCGGAGGCCGAGCAGGCCGACGATTCTGCCTCCCCTGCGAAAAGCTGGGACCAGAGCCGCGAGCTCGAAATTGTCCCGCCCAGCGCTAGCCCGCCCGGCGGCATGCATGTTAAGCGGGGCACATGACCGATGCCCTCTCCATTGCCCGCGACCTGATCCGCTGCCCCTCGGTAACCCCTGAAGACGCCGGCGCGCTCGGTGTGCTTGAGAAAGCGCTTGATGCAGCCGGCTTCATTTGCCACCGCGTGACCTTCAGCGAGGACGGCACCGCCGACGTCGACAATCTCTATGCGCGGATCGGCACCGAAAGCCCGCACATCACCTTTGCCGGCCACACCGACGTCGTGCCAGCAGGCGACGAGAGCGCCTGGAGCGTTGGCGCGTTCTCCGGCGAGGTGAAGGACGGTTTTCTGCACGGCCGCGGCGCGGTCGACATGAAGGGCGGCATTGCGTGCTCGGTGGCCGCGGTGCTGGAGCATCTCGCCGCCAATGGCGGCAAGGCGCGCGCGGACGGGACCGGCTCGATCTCGTTCCTGATCACGGGCGACGAGGAAGACGTCTCCATCAACGGCACCATCAAGCTGCTGAAATGGGCCGCCGAGCGCGGCGAGACATTCGATCATTGCGTGCTGGGCGAGCCGTCCAATGTCGAGACGCTCGGCGACACCATCAAGGTCGGCCGCCGTGGCTCGCAAAACGGCACGCTCGTCGTCGACGGCGTGCAGGGCCACGTCGCCTATCCGCATCGCGCCACCAATCCGGTGCCGGACATCTCGCGCCTGATCGTGGCGATCTCCGACGAGCCGCTCGATCATGGCAGCGCGCAGTTCCAGGCCTCCAATCTGGAGTTCACTTCGGTCGACGTCGGCAACAAGGCCTTCAACGTGATCCCGGGCGAAGCCCGCGCGAAATTCAACATCCGCTACAATGACAACCACACCCAGGCATCCTTGCGCGAGCTGGTCGAGACCCGTCTCGCCAAAGCCTGCGGCAACCGCATCAAGGCCCGTATTGTCTGGGAGCCATCGAACTCGAACGTGTTCGTGACCAAGCCCGGCCCGTTCACTGACCTCGCGGTATCTGCGATCGAAGAGGTGACGGGTCGCAAGCCGGAGCTGTCGACCTCAGGCGGCACCTCGGACGCTCGCTTCATCTCCAGCTATTGCCCGGTGATCGAGTTCGGCCTGGTCGGCCAAACCATGCACCAGGTCGACGAGCGCGTTCCGGTGGTGGATTTGGAGAAGCTGACGAAAATCTATCGCGGGATTCTGGCAAGGTATTTTGGGTGAGCGCTCAACTGGCGCCCCATTCTCCGCTGTCATCGCCCGGCTTGACCGGGCGATCCAGTATTCCAGAGACGCCAGCGATAGGACGATAGGCCGCGGCGTACTGGATGCCCCGCCCCCGTGCGCAATTGCGCACTAGGCGGGGCATGACAGCGGTGGGTGTGGTGAGCGCTTCCGCGCTCTGTACCCCTCTAATAATCCACCTTCATCAGATACAGCCCCTCCGGCGGCGCGACGATGCCGCAGGCGGCGCGGTTGCGGGCGGCAAGCGCCGCGGAGAGATCGTCCGCGGTCCAGCGTCCTTCGCCGACCCAGACCAGCGAGCCCACCATCGAGCGCACCTGGCTGTGCAGGAACGAACGTGCCGAGGTGACGATGGTGATCTCGCGGCCATCGCGAAAGACGTCGAGCTGATCGAGCGTCTTCTCCGGCGACTTCGCCTGGCACTCGGTGTCGCGGAACGTCGTGAAATCGTGCTTGCCGAGCAGGCGTTGGGCGGCCGCATGCATCGCGTCAGAGTCGAGCCGGCGCGGCACGCGCCAAGCGTGGCCGGCGTCGAGCGCGAGATTGGCGCGGGTGTTGATGACGCGGTAGCGATAATGGCGCTTGATCGCCGAGAAGCGCGCCTCGAAATTATCGGGCACGATCTCGGCTTCGAGCACCGCGATCGGATGCGGGCGCAGATGCGCGTTCAGGCCATCACGAAACCGCCCGGGCGGAAACTGCTTCTCGACATCGACATGCGCGACCTGGCCGCGCGCATGCACGCCGGCATCGGTGCGGCCGGCGCCGTGCACGCGCAGATCGGCGCCGGTCATCGCCTTGACAGCTGCTTCCAGCGCGCCCTGCACCGACGGCAGCGTGTCCTGGATCTGCCAGCCGAAGAACGGCGCGCCGTCATATTCGATGGTGAGCTTGTAGCGCGGCATCTTGTCCAGTTTCGCTGTGATCGCCCGCCTAGAGCGGGCGATCCAGTAGAAGCCTCGGCGTACTGGATACCCCGCCTTCGCGGGGTATGACAGCGTTAGGTGAATTTGGCGCCTGCCTTCACTGGCACGCCGCGCAAAAAATCTGCCGCCTGCATCCGCCCTTTGCCTTCGCGCTGGAGCTCGAGGATGCGGATGGCGCCCTCGCCGCAGGCGATGGTGAGCTGATCGTCCAGCACCGCGCCCGGCGCGCCGGAACCTTTGGCAAGCTCACAGCGCAGGATTTTCACGCGCGCATTCTCGAGCTCCGCCCAGGCACCCGGAAACGGCGACAGGCCGTGGATGTGACGCAGCACCGCATGCGCGGGCTTGCTCCAGTCGATCCGCGCCTCGGCCTTGTCGATCTTGGCGGCATAGGTGACGCCGTCCTCGCGCTGCTTTTTCAGCTGGAGCCCGCCGCGGTCGAGCGCCGCCATGGCGCGCACCATCAGGTCGGCACCGAGGCGGGAGAGGCGATCATGCAGATCGGCCGCGGTCATGCTGTCGGTGATCGGAAGCCGCTCGGCCATGGCGACGTCGCCGGTATCGAGGCCGACATCCATCTTCATCACCATGACGCCGCTCTCGGCATCGCCGGCCATGATCGCGCGGTTGATCGGCGCGGCACCGCGCCAGCGCGGCAGCAGCGAAGCGTGCAGATTGTAGCAACCGAGCCGGGGCGTATCGAGGATCGCCTGCGGCAGGATCATGCCATAGGCGACGACGACGGCGGCATCGGCGTCGAAGGCGCGAAACTCTTCCAGCGCCTCCGGCGTCTTCAACGTCTTCGGCGTCAGCACGGGGACGCCGAGCTTTCGCGCGGCCTCTTCAACCGGCGTCGGCTGCATCTGCAGCCCGCGCCGCCCGCCCGGCTTCGGCGCGCGGGTATAGACGGCCACGATCTCGTGGCCGTGCGCGACGAGCTCGAGCAGCGTCGGCACGGAGAAATCGGGCGTGCCCATGAAGATCAGGCGGAGGGGCATGTGGGCTGCGTTCGGTGAGAGTTCTGGTTCTCCGTCATGCCCGGGCTCGTCCCGGGCATCCACGGACTTGGCGACAAAGCAAGCAAGGCGTGGATGGCCGGGTCAAGCCCGGCCATGACGAGAGCCGGGCCCTACTCCGCCGCGCGCTTGGCGGCTTTCTCGAACTTCTTGATGACGCGGTCGCGCTTGAGCTTCGACAGATAGTCGACGAACAGCACACCGTTGAGATGATCGATCTCATGCTGGATGCAGGTGGCGTAGAGGCCTTCGGCGTCCTCCTCGTGCAGCTTGCCGTCGAGATCGGTGAAGCGCACGCGCACCTTGGCCGGGCGTTCGACCTCCTCGTAATATTCGGGGATCGACAGGCAGCCTTCCTCGTAAGTGGACAGCTCCTCGGACGAGGCGATGATCTCCGGATTGATGAAGACGCGCGGCTCCGGCTTGGTCTCGCCCTCCGGGTTGGGCTTGGCGAGGTCCATGGTGATCAGCCGCAGCGGCTGCGCGATCTGGATCGCAGCGAGGCCAATGCCGGGCGCGTCGTACATCGTCTCGAACATGTCGTCGGCAAGCTTGCGGATCTCCGGCGTGACCTTCTCGATCGGCTTGGAGACCAGACGCAGCTGCTTGTCGGGCAATATGATGATTTCTCTGAGGGCCATGGCGGGCGATTTAAGCTGCGCACGAGAAGCGGTCAATGCGGCCGGGAACGCGTCAACCCTCCGCCAACCATAAAACTTCGCCTTTCGGTAACCATAAAAATGAGGGGGCGGTTAGGCCCATTGTTCTCTCTTCGTTCGCTCCGGCCCGCGAATCGGCTAGAAGGGCGACATGAACGAGATCATTTTCATGCTGGGCGACTGGCCGGTGCGCGGAATCGATGCGCTGATCGGCTTCGGCGCCCTCGTCCTCATCCTGCTGGTGGTGATTGCCGTCGTGATCGCGCGCTCGGGGCGGCGCGGCGCGGAACTCGCGATGGCGAGCGCGATCCGGGCCGACGAGCTGGAGGAGCGGCTCGCCCAGGTGCTGCACGCGCAGAGCGAGGCCTCCGGCCGGGTCGACGCCATGACCCAGGCCCTGGCCGGCCGCCAGGCCGAAATGGCGCGGGCAGTCAACGAGCGACTGGATTCGGTGACCCATCGGGTCGGCCAGTCCATGGAACACTCGACCCGCAACACCATGGAGAGCCTGCGCGCGCTGCACGAGCGGCTCGGCATCATCGACTCTGCCCACAAGAACCTCACCGACCTCACCACACAGGTAACGACCCTGCGCGACGTGCTCGCCAACAAGCAATCGCGCGGCGCCTTCGGCCAGGCGCGGATGGAGGCGATCGTCCAGGACGGTCTGCCGAAGGGGTCCTACGAATTCCAGTTCACGCTCTCGACCGGAAAACGGCCCGACTGCGTCGTGTTCCTGCCCGACCAGCGCCCGCTCTGCATCGATGCGAAATTCCCGCTGGAGGCGATGACCGCGCTGCACGATGCCCGCACCGACGAGGAGAAGCGCCTCGCCACGCAGCGGCTGCGCGGCGACGTGATGAAGCATGTCAGCGACATCGCCGAAAAATACCTCGTCACCGGCGAGACCCAGGAGATGGCGCTGATGTTCGTGCCGTCGGAATCGGTCTACGCCGAGATCCATGACGGTTTCGACGACGTGATCCAGAAGGCCTATCGCGCCCGCGTCGTGCTGGTGTCGCCCTCGCTTCTGATGCTCGCGATCCAGGTGATGCAGCAGATCATGAAGGACGCGCGCATGCGCGATGCCGCCGACCAGATCCAGACCGAGGTGATCAAGCTCGGCGACGATCTCGGCCGCCTGCGCGACCGTGTGCTGAAATTGCAGAAGCACTTTGCCGACGCCAACGAAGACGTCCGGCAGATCCTGATCTCCGCCGACAAGATCGAGAAGCGGGCGGGACGAATCGAGGAGCTCGATTTCAGCAAGACCGATGCGCCGGAGGGCCCACGACTGGTGGCGACGGGAGCGGGCGAGCTGTTTCCGAGGAAGCTGCAGGCGGGGGAATAGGATATGGGGCACACCGTCATACCCCGCGAAGGCGGGGTATCCAGTACGCCGCGGCAGCAGTGATTGAATCGAGACGTCGCGGAATACTGGATCGTCCGCCTTCGCGGACGATGACAGCGGAGCCGGAGGGCGGAGATGGGCGCACGCTCCTACTACGTCTACATTCTCGCCAGCAAGATCGGCGGCACGCTGTATATCGGCGTGACAAACGATCTGATCCGCCGTGTGGCTGAGCACAAGGCAAAACTCATCGAGAGCTTCACGGAAAAGTACGATGTAGCAAGGCTGGTCTATTTCGAACAGTTCGACGATCCCGAGAATGCGATCAAGCGGGAGAAACGGCTGAAGAAGTGGAACAGGGCGTGGAAGGTCCGATTGATTGAGAAAGACAATCCGAACTGGGATGATCTGTATCCCGGAATAGCCGGCCCACCATGAAGATGTCATGCCGCGTGGCACTGTCATACCCCGCGAAGGCGGGGTATCCAGTACGCCGCAGCTGACGTGATTGAACCGAAGCGCTGGTGACTACTGGATCGTCCGCCTTCGCGGACGATGACGGCGAGGTGCCGAAGGCATTCCCGCCACACGGCTGCCGCGAGTCTTTTCCCCCAGAATCTGCTAACACCGCCCCATGACCGCACCCGACACGACGTCCCCCGCCGGCACCGACACCCCCGCGACCTCATGGCGCAACAGCCTGGCTGTGTATCTGCAACCGCGGGTGCTGATCGTGCTGTTCCTCGGCTTTTCGTCGGGGCTGCCGCTGGCACTGTCGGGCTCGACGCTCTTGGTGTGGATGCGCGAGGCCGGCGTCGATCTCAAGACCATCGGGCTGTTCGCGCTGGTCGGCACGCCCTATACGCTGAAATTCCTGTGGGCGCCGCTGGTGGATGCGCTGCACGTGCCGCTGTTCACGCGCGCCTTCGGACGGCGGCGCGGCTGGCTGCTGTTCTCGCAGCTGCTGCTGATCATTTCGATCCTGCTGCTGGCGATGACCGATCCGGCGCGCTCGCCATTCTACGTCGCGCTCGGTGCGCTGCTGGTGGCGACGACGTCGTCGACCCAGGACATCGTGGTCGACGCCTTCCGCGTCGAGAGCCTGCCGGAGAGCGAGCAGGCTGCCGGCATGGCGGCCTATGTCGCGGCCTATCGCATCGGCATGCTGGTCTCGACCGCGGGCGCGCTGTTCATCGTCTCCGGCTTCGAGAGCACCGGCATCACGCGCAGCGCGGCCTGGATGTGGGGCTATGTGGTGATGGCGGCGATGGTGCTGATCGGGACGATCACGGCGCTTGTTGCGACCGAGCCCGAGCAGTCGGTGCGGGCGGAAGCTGCGACGCAAACCGAGACCGCATTCACGCGGGTGCTGCACGCGGCGATCGGCGCCTTCTCGGAATTCCTGTCGCGCAAGGACGCGTTCGCAGCGCTCGCCTTCGTGGTGCTGTTCAAGTTCACCGACGCGTTCTCCGGCACCATGACGGCGCCGTTCGTGATCGACCTCGGCTTCACCCGCAACGATTATGCGGCGATCGTGAAGGGCGTCGGCTTGGCCGCGACGCTGATCGGCGGCTTTGCCGGCGGCTTCGTTGCGCGGCGCTACTCGCTGGCGGCCTCGCTGTGGATCGGCGGCGTGGTGCAGGCGCTGGCCAACCTCACCTTCTCCTGGCTCGCGCTGGTCGGCACCAATCAATGGGCGCTGGCGCTCGCGATCTGCGCCGAGAATTTCACCAGCGCCATCGGCACGGTGATCTTCGTCGCCTATCTCTCGGCGCTGTGCCAGAACCCGCTGCACACCGCGACGCAATACGCCCTGCTCACCGCGCTCGCGGCGGTGGGACGGACGTATCTGTCGTCAGGGGCAGGCTTCGTCGCCAGCGCGACCGGCTGGCCGCTGTTCTTCGTGATCTGCGTGCTGGTGGCGATCCCGAGCCTGGTGTTGCTCACCTGGTTGCAGAAGCGCGGACATTTCGAGACGCTGGGGCCGGTGAGGGTGTAGTCACAACTCACTGTCATGCCCCGCGAAGGCGGGGCATCCAGTATTCCGAGGCAGTCGTCGTTGACCGAGGAGCTGCGGCGTACTGGATCGCCCGCCTTCGCGGGCGATGACACCGAAATCGTGGCGACGATGTCGCCCCCTTACTTCTTCACCAGGCTCCATTTCGTCACGACAGCCTCGCTCATCTGGCCGGGATCGCTGGCGCAGGCGACTTCATCCACCTTCACGGAGATCTCCTTGCCGACGAAGGATTTCAGCTGCGAGGCCTGCGCGTCGCTGGAGGTGACGAGCTGGAAGGTCTCAGGCCCGGTCTCGAGGTCGCACAGCCCGTTCGGCGCCGGCAGGCGGCGCGGCTCGGAGGTGATCTGGTACATCGCGACACGCTTGCCGGCGTTCTTGGCGTCGCGAATCTTCATGGCGTTGAGCTCGCCCGAGAGCACCTCGCCGGCGCTGATCGGCTTGCCGGGTTTCGAGGGCGGCGGCGCCTCGCTCTCCTGCTGCGCGGCGGCGATGGCCGGCGTCACCAGCAGCAGCATCGTCGCGACCAAAGCCGATCGTGTGGCGAAAAGTTTCGTCATGTCGTCCGTTCCGTGGGTCTGTGGCTAGAACAGGGTGCGCTGCCGCATGGCCGCCGATAGCGTGCCCTCATCGAGATAATCAAGCTCGCCGCCGACAGGCACACCATGCGCCAGCCGGGTGACCTTGACGTTGGCGTCCTGAAGCAGGTCGGTGATGTAATGCGCCGTGGTCTGGCCGTCGACAGTCGCATTCAGCGCCAGAATGACCTCGTGCACCTCGGCCGCATGCGCGCGCGCGACCAGCGCGTCGATGGTGAGGTCCTGCGGGCCGACACCGTCGAGCGGCGACAGGGTCGCACCCAGCACGTGATAGCGGCCCTGCGTCGCATTGGCCCGCTCCAGCGCCCAGAGATCGGCGACATCGGCGACGACGACGATGATGGCGTCATCGCGCTTCGGATCGGTGCAGACCGTGCAGGGATTTTGCGTATCGATATTGCCGCAGGTCTTGCAGACCTGGACCTTGTCCAGCGCGACCTGCAAGGCTGATGACAGCGGCATCATCAGCGCTTCGCGCTTCTTGATCAGATGCAGCGCCGCGCGACGCGCGGAGCGCGGGCCCAAACCGGGCAGCCGCGCGAGAAGCTGGACCAGCCGCTCGATTTCAGGCCCTGCAACCGCGCCCATCTTACTGGCCGAACAGCCCCGGCGGCAGGCCGAGCCCGCCGGTCAGCGACTGCATCTTCTCCTGCATCGCGGTCTCGGCCTTGCGGCGGGCGTCACCGAGCGCGGTGACGAGCAGGTCTTCCAGCACCTCGCGTTCTTCCGGCTTCATCAGCGAGGGATCGATCTTGACGCCCTTGACGTCCATCTTCGCGGTCATGCGGACAGCGACGAGGCCGCCGCCGGAGATACCCTCGACCTCCACATTGCCGAGCTGCTCCTGCATCTCCTGCATCTTGGATTGCAGCTGCGCCGCCTGCTTCATCATGCCGAGAAAATCAGCCATGGGTTTTCGTCCTCAAAGATAGGCTCAGAGATCGTCGTCGGCGTCGGAACCGTCGGGCAGATCGTCAGAGCCGTAGTCAGCGTTAATATTGGACTCCGGCGTCTCCGGGGCAAGCCTGCGGACCTCGATGACCTTCGCACCGGGGAAGCGCGACAGCACCTCCTGCACGCGCGGATCGGCCTCCGCGTTGCGCGCATGTTCCTGCTTGGCGGCCTGGTTCACCGAACGGAGCGTGGGCTGGCCCGGCTCGTTGGAAACGATCATGGTCCAGCGCCGGCCGGTCCACAGCTCGAACTTCTTCGCAAGCTCCGAGATCATGGTCTTGGAGGCGTTCGGCTCGAGCGCGACCTCCAGCCGGCCCTCCTCGAAACGGACGAGCCGCATGTCGCCTTCCAGCGCGCTCTTGGTCATGAGGTCGCGCTTCTGGCCCGCGAGCGCGACGAGCTGGGTGAAGCTGGTGACACGCAGCTGAGGTGTTGCGCCTTGCGGATCCGGCGCGGGCGCCGCCATCTGCGGCCGCGCGCCACCGCCGAACGCCGATGGCGACGAGGTCGGCATGCGAACCGGCGCGGCTGGCGGGGCCGGCGCCGCGGAGACCGTCGGCCCCGCCGGCGCGCTGCTGCGCGCGGCGCCCCCGCTCACGAGCTGTGAGCCGCCGCCATTCTGCTCCAGCATCCGGATCGCTTCGTCGGGCGTCGGCAGATCGGCGACATAGGCGATGCGCACCAGCACCATCTCGGCGGCTGCGGCCGGGCGCGTCGCGCCTTGTACCTCGGTGATGCCCTTGAGCAGCATCTGCCACATCCGCGACAGCACGCGCATCGAGATCCTTGAGGCGAAATCCTTCGCGCGCACGCGCTCGGTCTCGCCATAGGCGACGTTGTCGGCCGTCGCCGGCACGATCTTCACGCGGGTGACGAAATTGACGAATTCAGCGAGATCCGACAGCACCACGATCGGATCCGCGCCGACATCGTACTGATCGCGGAACTCCTTGAACGCAGCCGCAATGTCGCCGCGCGCCAGCGACTCGAACAGATCGATGACGCGGGTGCGGTCGGCAAGGCCCAGCATCTGCCTGACCGCATCGGCCTTCACCTGGCCCGCCGCATGGGCGATGGCCTGGTCGAGCAGCGACAGCGAATCGCGGACCGAGCCTTCGGCCGCGCGCGCGATGATGCCGAGCGCCTCGGGCTCGATCTCGACATGTTCCTTCGCGGCGATATTGGCAAGATGCTTCATCAGCACGTCGGCCTCGACGCGGCGCAGGTCGAAGCGCTGGCAGCGCGACAGCACCGTGACCGGGACCTTGCGGATCTCGGTGGTGGCGAACACGAACTTGGCGTGCTCCGGCGGTTCCTCCAGTGTCTTCAGGAAGGCGTTGAACGCCGCCGTCGACAGCATGTGGACTTCGTCGATGATGTAGACCTTGTAGCGGGCGCTGGCCGGCGCATAGCGCACGCTGTCATTGATCTGGCGGACGTCATCGACGCCAGTATGCGAGGCCGCGTCCATCTCCAGCACGTCCATGTGCCGGCTTTCCATGATGGCCTGGCAGTGCACGCCAAGGGTCGGCATGTGGATGGTCGGGCCCTTCACCGATCCATCCAGCATCTCATAGTTGAGCGCACGGGCGAGGATGCGCGCAGTGGTGGTCTTGCCGACACCGCGGACGCCAGTGAGGATCCAGGCCTGCGGAATCCGGCCGGTTTCGAACGCATTGGAGACGGTGCGGACCACCGCCTCCTGGCCAATCAGATCGTCGAAGCTCGAGGGACGGTATTTCCGCGCCAGCACCCGATAGGGCGCGTTGCCGGCCGGGCCGGCGCTATCGGGAGGTGGAGGGGCGCCAGCGTCGGTCATCGGTCAATCCGCAATGGAATGTCTCTCGGCTGGCTTTTGCGGACAAGAGCGCGCCAGCGGGAGGCCCGCCGGCGCTGGTTCGCTCGAAAAAACAGGTAGGAGACTGACGAGCGACCCGATCCGGACCTCGTTAGGGCTGCTTCCTTCCGGACCTGACCCGGTTGGCGAGTGGCTCGTCCACCGCCAATCTCCCGGTCCCTATTTGGGGCCAAAGGAACGGGAAAGCAAGCGGGTATCACATCGGCCAACTTGATCTTGCCCAGCATCCGGGCAATTCCTGACCTGCCCAGCCGATAGGCTGTGCTTTCGCTACCAGGGCCGCCTTGGTAAGAACGCTTCCGGAACTCCACCTCACCAGAAAAGCGATTGATCCCAATGGTTACACGTCGTGATGTTGCATCGATTGTCGGACTTGGCGCCGTCGGCGCGGTGACCGCGAGCACGCTGGCCTCGAAGGCCGTGGCCCAGGCGGCCGATCCCAACGAATCGACCTTTGCCCGCATCCGCCGCACCAAGAAGATGCGGATCGGCGCCGTCGGCGGCGGCGCGCCCTATTACATGAAGGATCTTTCCAGCGGCCAGTGGAAGGGCTTCTACATCGACATCGCCAAGGCGCTGGCCGACGACATGGAGGCCGAGCTCGAGATCACTGAGACCACCTGGGGCAATTCGGTGCTGGATCTGCAGTCCAACAAGATCGACATCTTCTTCGGCCTGAACCCGACGCCGAAGCGCGCGCTGGTGGTCGACTTCTCAGTGCCTGTCTTCAACAATGCCTTCGGCATTCTCTGCAAGAAGGACTTCAAGCCGAAGAGCTGGGCCGAGCTGAACTCGCCCGAAATCAAGATCGCGGTCGATCAGGGCTCGTCCCACGACCAGGTCGTCAGCCGCCTGACGCCGAAGGCGCAGATCTCGCGGCTGAAGACCGCCGACGACGCCACCGCCGCGCTGCAGACCGGCCGCGTCGACGCGCAGTGCCTGATCACCATGCTGTCGCTGACCGTGCTGAAGAAGAACCCCTCGCTCGGCCAGTTCGTGCTGCCGACGCCGATCTTCGCGACGACGTCGAACGCCGGCTTCCGGCGCGAGAACGACAAGACCTGGCGTGACTACGTCAACACCTGGATCGACTTCAACAAGGGCCTCGGCTTCATCCGCAACGCCATCATCACCAATATGGAGCTGGTGGGCGTGACCGAGGCGGACATCCCGCCGGGCGTGTCGCTGTAAGCGTGATCGAGCGTCGCGGCATCGGCATCCTCGCTGGGCTCCCTCTCCCGCTTGCGGGAGAGGGTCGGGGAGAGGGTGTCTCCGCCGGCAAGACTCCCCCGGAGGAAAGAGCCCTCACCCGCATCGCATCTACGATGCGATGCGACCTCTCCCGCAAGCGGGAGAGGTGAAGCAAGAAGGCAAACATGTATCAGTGGGACTTCGGCATCCTCTGGAGCTATCGCTGGCTCTTTCTCAACGGGCTTGGCGTCACCGTCGGCTTCACCGTGGTGATCGTGCTGCTCGGCCTCGTGTTCGGCCTCTTCGGCGCCTTCGGCAGCCTGTCGCGCTTGAAGCCGGTGCGGCTCGTCGCCCTCGCCTTCATCGAGGCGTTCCGCTGCACGCCGATCCTGGTGCAGCTGATCTGGTTCTACTACGCGCTGCCGATCCTCGCCGGCGTCGAGATGACGCCGATCACGGCCTCGGCGCTGGCGCTCTCGCTCTATGGTGGCTCGTTCTATTCGGAGATCATCCGCGGCGGCATCATCTCGATCGACAAGGGCCAGTCGGAAGCCGGTGCCGCGCTCGGCATGACCCCAAGCCAGAGCATGCGGCGCATCGTGCTGCCACAGGCGATCAAGCGCATGATCCCGGCGCTGATGAACCAGTCGATCATCCAGTTCAAGAACACTTCGCTGGTCTCGGTGCTGGCGGTGCCCGACCTCGTGTATCAGAGCCAGGTCGCGGCTCATGACAGCTACCGGCCGCTCGAGACCTACACCGCGGTTGCGGTCGCCTATGCGGCGATCCTGATCCCGCTCACCATCATCGTCCGCCGCGGCGAGAAGCGACTGGCGGTCAGCGAATGAGCGAGACTTCAAAAATCGAGATCCGTGGCCTGCGCAAGAGCTTTGGCAGCAACGAGGTCCTCAAGAACATTGGTCTCGACGTCGCCAAGGGTGGTGTCGTGGCGCTGATCGGGCCATCAGGCTCCGGCAAGTCGACGCTGCTCCGCTGCATCAATCTTCTGGTCGTGCCCGACGGCGGCAGCGTGCGCGTCGGTGATATCAGCTTTGCGTTCGGCGACGGCACAAAGCTGCCTGATGTAAAGAGCCTGGCAAAATTCCGCGCCACCACCGGCATGGTGTTCCAGCACTTCAACCTGTTCCCGCACATGACGACACTCCAGAACGTGATGGAGGGGCCCGTCACCGTGCGGCGCATGGCCAAGGCCGACGCCGAACAGCTCGCACGCGCGCAGCTCGCCAAGGTCGGGCTCGCCGAGAAGGCGGACCAATATCCGGCAACGCTGTCAGGCGGCCAGAAGCAGCGCGTCGCGATCGCACGTGCGCTGGCGATGGAGCCTGACGTCATGCTGTTCGACGAGGCGACGTCGGCGCTCGATCCCGAGCTCGTCGGCGAGGTGCTGAACGTGATCCAGCAGCTGGCCTCCGAAGGCATGACCATGGTGATCGTGACCCACGAAATCGCCTTTGCCCGCGAAGTCGCCGACCGCCTGATCTTCATGCGCGACGGCGTCGTGGTCGAGGAAGGACCCGCGCGGCAGGTGATCGACAATCCCAGGGAAGCCGCAACGCGCGCCTTCCTCAGCCATTTCCACCGCACCGGCGCGCTGGCGCCGGCCAACGCGACATCGTGATGTCCGAGATCAATCGCGTCTATCTCGTCACCGGCGCCGCCAGCGGCATCGGCCGCGCCACGGCAAAGCTGCTTGCCGCGCCGGGCACGGCGCTTCTGCTGCACACGCGCTCGAACGCCACCGGCCTGGATGCCACGGCAGCGGAAGCCGAAGCAAAGGGCGCCGTGGTCGCCAAATGCCTTGGCGATCTCGCCGGGGAAACAGCCGCGACCGATGCCATCGCTGCCGTGCAATCGGCTTTCGGCCGGCTCGATGGCTTGATTCTCGTCGGCGGCCATGCCCGCCGCGGCAGCCCGATCGGCACCCCGGCGGATCAGTTCCGGCAGGCGATGGACGAATCGGCGCTGGCTTTCACACGGATGGTCGAGGCTGCACTGCCGCTGCTGCGGGCCGGGAATGATGCGCGGATCGTCGCGGTGTCCTCCTTCGTCGCACACGCGATCCGGCCCGAATTCGCGCCGTTCGCAGCGACGGCCGCGAGCCGCTCCGCGCTGGAAGCGCTGGTGCGGCTCACCGCGATGGAGCTTGCAAAAGACGGCATCGCCGTCAACGCGGTGTCGCCCGGCCTGATCGTCAAGGACAAGCCGGGCGAGAGCCGGCTGTCGCCCGAGCAGATCGCCGCAACGGAAGCGCTGATCCCGATGCGCCGCCGCGGGCGGCCGGAAGAAGTCGCCGAGATCATCGCCTTTCTGGCGTCCCCGAAAGCATCCTACGTCACCGGCCAGGTCTGGCACGTCAATGGAGGCCTGACATGACCGAAGCGACCATCCAGCGTCTCCGCCTGTTCCTGATCGAAAGCCCGATCAAGATGGCGCGCCTGCAGGGCGTCGGCAACGTCAAGGGCACCGTGAAGCGCGTGCTGCTCGAGCTGACCTCGAGCGATGGCGTGATCGGCTGGGGCGAAGCTGCGCCGTGGGAGGTGTTCACGGGAACACCGGAAGCTGCGTTCGCGGCGCTCGACATTTATTTACGGCCGATCGTGATCGGCAAATCCGTGCGCCGCATCCGCGCGCTGATGGCCGAGCTCGACCGCGCGCTGGTTGGGCACGCCGAAGCAAAAGTTGCGATTGAGATGGCGCTGCTCGACATCGTCGGCAAATCGTCGGGACTCTCGGTTGCCGATTTGCTCGGCGGCCGCGTGCGCGACACCATCCCGCTGTCGTTCTCCATCGCCGATCCTGACTTCGCCGCCGATCTCGAACGCATGCGAAAAATGGTTCCTGAGGGCAATGTCATCTACAAGGTCAAGACCGGCGTGAAACCGCATCGCGAGGACCTCGATCATCTCGAAGCGATCCGGAAAGAGTTCGGCGACAAGGTCGATCTGCGCGTCGACTACAACCAGGCTTTGGCGCCGTTCGGCGCCATCAAGATCCTGCGCGATGTCGAAGAGTTCGCGCCGACCTTCATCGAGCAGCCGGTGCCGCGCAAGTTTCTCGACGTGATGGCGCAACTGACGGCGGCGCTGGAAACGCCCTTGCTCGCGGATGAGAGCTGCTTCGATCGCCGTGACATGATGGAGGTGGTGCGCCGGAAGGCGGCCGATGCCGTCTCGATCAAGCTGATGAAATCAGGCGGCCTGTACGAGGCGCAGGCGATCATGGCGATCGCCGACATCGCCGGCCTGCCCGGTTACGGCGGCACGCTGTGGGAAGGCGGCATTGGCCTCGCCGCCGGCACGCAGCTGATCGCGGCCACACCAGGCATCTCGCTCGGCTGCGAATTCTACATGCCGCATCACGTGTTGACCGAAGACGTGCTGGAAGAGCGCGTTGCCAACCGCGCCGGACAGATAGTGGTGCCCGACGGGCCGGGCCTGGGCATCCGCGTCAGCGAAGCCTCGATTCGCGCCAATGCGCGGGTGCTGGCGGAGGGGTAGTTTTTGAAAGCCAGGACCCACCCCAGGCAGGAGTCGTGAGGCGAGCTGGTCGCCGCGACTCTTCGCAAAACGGCTCCCTGGGGTAATGGTCGGATCTGCGCTTCGCTTGTCCAGGACGACGATCGCGTATGCGGTTGCCATCCTTTCCCTTACTGACCTCCTATCGTATGGTCTGGCCCAACACGCCCGACCCATCGGGCCATCCGGAAACCTTCATGCCCGAACCCGCCTGGTCCCTGCACTCCCGCCTGAAAGAGGACACCATCGACATCGGCGATCTGCCGCTGTCGAAGGTGCTGGTCATCAAGGACGCCAACTATCCCTGGCTGCTGCTGGTGCCGCGGCGGCCTGATGCGGTCGAGATCATCGATCTCGACGAGGTGCAGCAGGCACAGCTGATGACCGAGATCTCCCGCGTCTCGCGCGCGCTGAAGGAGATCACCAGATGCGACAAGCTCAATGTCGCGGCGCTCGGCAATCTCGTGCCGCAGCTTCATATTCACATCATCGCGCGCCGCACCGGTGACGCCGCCTGGCCGCGGCCAGTCTGGGGCGTGATGAAGCCCTTGGCGCATGACGCGGCCGAGGTACAGAATTTCATCAGCGCGCTTCGCAAGAAAATCTGGTTGGGTTGAAAGAAAAAGAATGTCAGCATTCGACTCGTTTCCCTTGGGGCAACCCGCTTTCGTCACCAACGTCCTCGACCGCGCCGCGCATTTGCGCCGCGATGACGAAAAGCTGTTTGCACTGGAACAGAAACCGTCGTCGCGCGCCTATGTCGTTTACCGCGACTCGCTGCTGGTGAAGCGCGAGGGCGACAAGGTGCGTGCGCTGCTCTCGATCGACGAGGCGCTGAAATGCGGCGCCAATCCCGGCACGATCTTTCTGGGCTTGCGCGACGGCGCGGCGATCTTCGGCATGGGCCTGGCGCAAGCCGCAGCCGAGAAGCTGATCGGCCGTGACGACTACACCGTCACCGAGCTGCGCGGCATGGCGATGCAGGGCGCGATCCCGCCCGACGAGCTGTCGGCGATCGCGATGGCGAAGTCGATGGTCAGCTGGCATCAGCGCCACGGCTATTGCGCCAATTGCGGCGCCCGCAGCGCGATGAAGGAAGGCGGCTGGAAGCGCGACTGCCCGGCGTGCAAGGCCGAGCATTTTCCGCGCACCGATCCTGTCGTGATCATGCTGGTGGCATCGGGCGAAAAGTGCCTGCTCGGCCGCCAGAAGCAGTTTCCGCCCGGCATGTTTTCGTGCCTCGCCGGCTTCGTCGAGGCCGCCGAAACCATCGAGGATGCGGTGCGCCGTGAAATCCTCGAAGAGTCAGGCATTCGCTGCACCGACGTGCAGTATTACATGTCGCAGCCCTGGCCCTATCCGTCGTCGCTGATGATTGGCTGCAGCGCGCGGGCGCTGAACGAGGACATCGTCGTCGATCATTCCGAGCTGGAGGACGCACGCTGGTTCACGCGCGATGAGGCGGCGCTGATGCTGAAACGGACGCATCCGAACGGGTTAGCCGGGCCGCATCCGTTTGCGATCGCACATCATCTGCTCGGCCGCTGGGTGCACGACAGGAGCTGAGGCTGCCGATGGCGCACTCTGCGATCGCGCCGCGCATCCTGTGCATCGGCATTCCCGTGCGCGACCTCACCTTCCGGGTGGAGGCCGTGGCGGAGCGCGGCAGCAAGGCGAACGCGACGCATCTTGCCGAGATATGCGGCGGCAACGCGCTCAACGCCGCGATCGCGATGGCACGACTTGGCGGCCGCGTCGCGTTTGCAGGTCCCATGGGCGACGCGCAGGAGACGTCGAGCGGCTTCATTCTCGAACGGATGGCTGCCGAGGGGATTGATGTCGGGCGCATCGTGCGCGTTCCTGATACGGCCACGCCCGTCTCGGCGATCATCATCGACGCATCAGGCGAAAGAACGCTGACGATCTACCGCGATCCGGCGCTGTGGAGCGTGAAGCTATCTGACGCCGACGAATTGCTCGCGGGTTGCCAAGCGGTTCTCGTCGAGAGCCGCTGCGGCGCCTTCTGCATTGATCTCTGCACCGAGGCGCGCCGGTGCGGCATCCCCGTCATTGTCGGCGTCGATCGCGCGATGGCGCTGACCGACGATCTGCTCACAGCCGCTTCGCATTTGCTGTTCGCCAGCGAGCAGGTGCAGGAAACCGCTGGCGGTACTGAGGACGGCGAGGCGCTGAGGCAGCTCGCCAAGCTCACGCCCGCTTTCCTCGCCGCCACCCGCGGCCCGCACGGCACGATCTGGCTGAACGAGGCAGGCCGGCTGGAGGAAACACCCGCCTTCCCGGTCGAGGCGGTGGATACGCTTGGCGCTGGCGACGTCTTCCACGGCGCCTTCACCCTCCGGCTCGCTGAGGGCGGAGGCCTGCGCGAGGCGCTGCGATTCGCCGCGGCCGCTGCGGCGCTGAAATGCACCCGCCATGGTGGCGGCCTGGTCGCACCGCAACGTGTTGAAGTTGAAGAGCTTTTGCGCAGCTTCTGAGACGCTGAGCCAGCCCGCCGCCGAGATTATGGGCTTGCTATAGAATGATTTTCTCTATATCAGGGAAATCAGCCCCTGAAATGGAACAAAGTTCTTCAAATGACCGACCTCGCTGTCCAAATCCCCGAGACCAGCCGCCGCCTCGACGCCATTGACCGCAAGATCCTGATGGTCCTCCAGGAGGATGCCTCCCTGTCCGTTGCCGAAATCGGCGACCGGGTCGGACTGTCCTCGACCCCCTGCTGGAAGCGCATCCAGCGCCTCGAGGCCGACGGCGTGATCCTGAAGCGGGTGGCGCTGGTCGATCAGAACAAGATCGGGCTCGGCATCTCCGTGTTCGTGTCGGTGGAGAGCTCCGATCATTCCGATGCCTGGCTGAAGAAGTTTGCCGAGGCGGTCAGCGCCATGCCCGAAGTGATGGAATTCTACCGCATGGCCGGCGACGTCGATTACATGCTGCGCGTCGTGGTCGCGGACATGCAGGCCTATGACATCTTCTACAAGAAGCTGATCAGCGCCGTGCCGCTGAAGAACGTCACCTCGCGCTTTGCGATGGAGAAGATCAAGTCGGTGACGGCGCTGCCGATCCCGGCGGTGGTGGCGGCGTAGGGCTCACCACACGAAAACTGTCATCGCCCGGCTTGACCGGGCGATCCGGTACGCCGTGACGCCAGTGATAGAACCGTGAGGCCGCGGCGTACTGGATCACCCGCTTTCGCGGGTGATGACAGCAGCGAATGCGGCAAGCGCTACGGTCCGATCTCAAATCTTCTGATTGTACTCTCCCACCTCCGGATGGGTCCGCAGCACGCTGTTCACCATCTCGAACATGTCGTGCATGCGCTGCTCGGAGACCGGGCTCTCGACCACGACCACGAGCTCGGGCTTGTTGGAGGAGGCGCGGACCAGGCCCCAGCTGCCGTCCTCGACGGTGACGCGCACGCCGTTGACGGTGACGAGATCACGGATCGCCTGGCCGCCGATCTTGGCGCCCTTGGCCTGCAAGCCCTCGAAGTGCTTCACCACGGCGTCGATGACGCCGTACTTCACCTCGTCGGCGCAATGCGGCGACATGGTCGGCGACGACCAGGTCTTTGGCAGCGCGTCCTTGAGGTCAGCCATCGACTTGCCGGGGGCGCGGTCGAGCATGTCGCAGATCGCGATCGCCGAGACGAGGCCGTCGTCATAGCCGCGCCCATACGGCTTGTTGAAGAAGAAATGGCCTGATTTCTCGAAGCCGGCGAGCGCACCGGTCTCGTTGGTGCGTCGCTTCATGTAGGAATGGCCGGTCTTCCAATAGGCAGTCCTGGCGCCCTGCTTCTGCAGGACGGGATCGGTGATGAAGAGACCGGTCGACTTCACGTCGACGATGAACTGCGCCTCCTTGTGGATCGCCGACATGTCGCGCGCCAGCATCACGCCGACCTTGTCGGCAAAGATCTCCTCGCCGGTGTTGTCGACGACGCCGCAGCGGTCGCCGTCGCCGTCGAAGCCAAGGCCGACATCGGCCTTGTGATGCAGCACCGCGTCGCGGATCGCGTGCAGCATCTCCATGTCCTCAGGGTTCGGATTGTATTTCGGGAAGGTGTGGTCGAGCTCGGTGTCGAGCGGGATCACCTCGCAGCCGATCGCCTCCAGCACCTGCGGCGCGAAGGCGCCAGCCGTGCCGTTGCCGCAGGCCGCGACGACCTTGAGCTTGCGCGTCAGCTTCGGACGGTTGGTGAGATCGGCGATATAGCGTGCCGGATAGTTCTCGTGGAACTGGTAGGAGCCACCCGCCTTGTTCTTGAACTCGGCATTGAGCACGATCTCTTTCAGCCGCGTCATCTCGTCGGGGCCGAAGGTCAGCGGACGGTTGGCGCCCATCTTCACGCCGGTCCAGCCATTGTCGTTGTGCGAGGCCGTGACCATGGCGACGGCGGGCACGTCGAGATCGAATTGCGCGAAATAGGCCATCGGCGTCACCGCAAGACCGATATCGTGCACCTTGCAGCCCGCCGCCATCAGGCCGGAGATCAGCGCATATTTGATCGAGGCCGAATAGCCGCGGAAATCATGGCCGGTGACGATCTCCTGCTTGACGCCAAGCTCGGCGATCAGCGCGCCGAGCCCCATGCCGAGCGCCTGCACGCCCATCAGGTTGATTTCCTTCTGGAACAACCAGCGCGCGTCGTATTCGCGGAAACCCGTGGGCTTCACCATCGGCTCGGATTCGAAGGCGTAGGTGTTGGGCAACAAGACGGATTTCGGCTTGGGGAACATTGAGACGGTCTCGTGAAAATGACAGGAATTGTTGCAGCCTTAGCGAATGCCAGGGCGCGGCGGAAGGCGGGAATGAAGGCTTATGGCCGATAATTGCGGCAGTTTGGTAACGGGAAAACGTTACCGGCCGCAGACGCGCTCAAGGCATTTTCGAAATCATAAGGCTGAAATGCGGTCGCTTTACTGCTCCAGCACCATCTGGCCGTTGGCGTATTCAAAGCGCTTCAGGCGGGACAGGAAGGAGAGGCCGAGCAGGTTCTCGGACAGCGCAGCGTCCGGCAGCACCATGGCATCGACATCGCGCACGACGAGGTCGCCGACCTCAAGCATCGCGATCCGGGTGCGCGCGGCCTTGACGGTGCCGTTCGCAGTGGTGACCGCGGCGTTGTACTCGTTGCGCGAGGGACGCAGGCCGAAGCGGGCGGCCGAGGTCTCGTTCAGCGCCACGACGGAAGCTCCGGTGTCGACCATGAAACCGATGCGCTGGCCCTCGATGCGGCCCTCGGCCTGGAAATGACCGCGGACGTCCCGGGGGATGTTGAGGCTGCGGCTGCCGGCCGGCGCGGTGGTTGTAACTACGACCGTCGGATGCGGCGCCGACGTGGCGGAGGCGGAACTCATCCTGTCCGCCATCTGCGCCATGAATGTACCGAGACCGATCATCACGGCCGCGAAGATCATAATGTTACGCATCACACCACTTCCGAGCCGAACGCTCGATTTCACCACGCGGCGCGCCCGTCTGCGAGCGACGCCGCGGCAGGGCCCGGGTCATTTTGACGAAAAGGATGAGCGAACGGTTAATGCGGACTCACGTCCCGCGCGGCTTCGCCCGCCGGGTCGGCAGCGCAGTCGCCGGATCGTCCGGCCAGGGATGGCGCGGATAGCGGCCGCGCAGGTCGGAGCGCACCGCGGCGTAGCTGCCGCGCCAGAAGCCGGGGAGATCGCGCGTCACCTGCACCGGACGCTGCGCCGGCGACAGCAGCTCCAGCACCAGCGGCACCTTGCCGGCGGCGATCGACGGATGGGTGTTGAGGCCGAACAATTCCTGCAGCCGCACGGCGATGGTCGGCCCTTGTTCGGCCTCGTAATCGATCGCCAGCACGCTACCCGTCGGCGCCTCGAAATGTGTCGGCGCCTCGCGGTCGAGCCGCGCGCGCATCTCCCAGGGCAAGAGCGCCATCAGCGCATCGGAGAGATCACCCGCGGAGACGTCCTTCAGCGCGATCTTGCCGTAGAGCGCGGGCACCAGCCAATCGTCGCGCCGCGCGATCAGCCCATCGTCCGACAGGTCGGGCCAATTGTCGCCCTCGGCCTTGCGCAGGAACATCACACGGTCGCGCCATTGCTTTGCGGCCTTGGACCAGGGCAGCCGGTCGAGACCTATGGCGAGCAGACCATCGGCAAAAATGCGCGCAGTGTCTTCCGAGGGCGACACCGCAAGCGTGGCCTCGGACAGCGTGATCGCGTGCAGCACGCGCTTGCGCCGCGCGCGCAGCGCCATCGCGCCGCGGTCGAAGGAGATTTCGTCGGTGGTGTCGATATGTTCGGCAAAATGTCGCTCGATATCTTCTTCAGCAATTTGCGCTGCCAGCAGAATGCGACCGCTTGCGGCCGTGCCGGTCATTTCACCGATCGCGATGTAGGGCGCGCGGGCCAGCGACGAGGTCTGCTCCACTGCGGCGCCGCGACCGTTGGCGAGTACAAAACTGCCATTGCCGCGGTTGCGCGCGACACGGTCCGGGAAGGCATAAGCGAGCATCAGGCCGGTCGAGAGATCCTCCTGCGGTCCCGGCTTCTCCGACGCTGCCACTTGCGAGGCCCAGCGCCGCGCCAGATCGCGCGCGCTCGCCGCTCGCGGCGAACGGTCGCGGCGAAACTGGTCGCGCCGGTGCTCCAGATCGGCGCTGTCGCCGCCGAGCCCGCGTTCGGTGAGGATCGCCGCGATCTCGGCCGCTTCCTCGCCGCACCCTGCGCGATGCGAATCCACGATCATGCGCGCCAGCCGCGGCGGCAACGCCAATGCGCGCAGGCTCTTGCCCTCGGCGGTGATGCGGCCGTCGCGATCGAGCGCGTTGAGCTCGGTGAGGAGGCTTTTGGCTTCCTTCCATGCCGGCTGTGGCGGCGGGTCGAGGAACGACAGCGCAGCCGGATCGGCGACGCCCCATTGCGCGAGATCAAGCACCAGCGAGGAGAGATCGGCGCTGAGGATTTCCGGCTGCGTGTAGGGCGCCAGCGAGGCCGTCTGCGGCTCGTCCCAGAGCCGGTAGCAGACGCCAGGCTCGGTGCGGCCGGCGCGGCCGCGGCGCTGGTCCACCGCCGCACGCGAGGCGCGCACCGTCTCGAGCCGCGTCAGGCCGATATCGGGCTCATAGCGCGGCACCCGGGCAAGCCCGGAATCGACAACGATGCGCACGCCTTCGATGGTGAGCGAGGTCTCCGCGATCGAGGTCGCGAGCACCACTTTTCGCGTGCCCTTCGGCGCCGGTGCGATGGCGCGATCCTGCACGGCGGCATCAAGCGCGCCGAACAGCGGCACGATCTCGATACTGGCGTCCTGCACGCGTTCGGCCAGGAAATTCTGGGTGCGACGGATTTCGGCGGCACCCGGCAGGAAGGCGAGCACCGAGCCGCTGTCGGCGCGCAGTGCCGATGCGATGGCATCCGCCATCTGCCGCTCGATCGGCGCATCCACCTTGCGGCCGAGATAACGGGTCTCGACCGGAAAGGCGCGGCCCTCGCTCTCGACGACCGGCGCTTCTCCGAGCAGCCTTGCGACACGCGCGCCATCAAGCGTCGCCGACATCACCAGGATGCGTAAGTCTTCGCGCAGGCCGAGCTGCGCATCGCGCGCCAGCGCAAGGCCCAGATCGGCATCGAGCGAGCGCTCGTGGAATTCGTCAAACAGGATGGCGGCCACATCGGAAAGCTCGGGATCGTCGAGGATCTGCCGGGTAAAGATGCCTTCGGTCACGACCTCGATGCGGGTTGTACGCGAGATCTTCGAGCCGAAGCGGACGCGATAGCCCACGGTCTCGCCAGCGCGCTCGCCGAGCGACTTGGCCATGCGGTCGGCGCTGGCCCGTGCCGCGATGCGGCGCGGCTCCAGCACGATGATCTTCTTGCCTTTGGCCCAGGGCGCATCGAGCAGCGCCAGCGGCACCCGCGTGGTCTTGCCGGCGCCGGGGGGCGCCACCAGCACGGCGGCGTTGTGCTGATCCAGCGTGCGCGAGAGGTCCTCGAGCACGGCATCGATCGGGAGGGGCGTGTCGAAGTTGCGGGGCAAGGCCTATCCACTGGTCATGCCCGGGCTCGTCCCGGGCATCCACGTCTTGGACTAGAAAACAGACGTGGATGGCCGGGACAAGCCCGGCCATGACGGTTTCAGTCTATTACGACTTATCTCAGCCCTGCACGGGCGGGCGTCCGACGCTCTCATAGACAAAGCCGGCCGTAGCCATGTCCTCGGCGCGGAAGATATTGCGGAGGTCGACGACGACGGGCTGGGCCATGGCCGCCTTCAGCCGATCGAGATCGAGGCCGCGGAACTGGGTCCATTCGGTGACGACGACAACCGCATCGGCACCTTGCGCGCAGGAATAGGCATCTTCGCAATAGGTGATGCTGGGCAGCTCGCTCTTCGCCTGCTCCATGCCGACAGGGTCGAACGCCTTCACCTTCGCCCCCATGTCGAGCAGACCGGTGACGAGCGGGATCGACGGCGCATCGCGCATGTCGTCGGTATCGGGCTTGAAGGTCAGGCCGAGCACCGCAATGGTCTTGCCGCGCAAGGAGCCGCCGAGCGCCTGGCTCACCTTGCGTGCCATCGCGCGCTTGCGGTTCTCGTTGACCGCGAGCACGGATTCGACGATGCGCAAGTTGACGTCGTAGTCCTGCGCGATCTTGATCAGCGCTTTGGTGTCCTTCGGAAAGCAGGAACCGCCGAAGCCGGGACCGGCATGCAGGAATTTGGTGCCGATGCGGTTGTCGAGGCCGATGCCGCGGGCGACCTCCTGCACATTGGCGCCGACTTTCTCGGAAAGATCCGCGATCTCGTTGATGAAGGTGATCTTGGTCGCGAGGAAGGCGTTGGCGGCGTATTTGATCATCTCGGCGGTGCGGCGCGCGGTGAACATCAGCGGCGCCTGGTTCAATGACAGCGGGCGATAGATGTCGCCCATCACCTTGCGGCCGCGCTCGTCGGAGGTGCCGACCACGACGCGGTCAGGGAATTTGAAGTCACGGATCGCGGCGCCCTCGCGCAGGAACTCCGGATTGGATGCGACCACGACATCCGCTGACGGATTGGTCTCGCGGATGATGCGCTCGACCTCGTCGCCGGTGCCGACAGGCACGGTCGACTTCGTCACCACCACGGTGAAGCCGGAGAGCGACTGCGCGATCTCCTTCGCCGCGGCGTAGACATAGGACAGATCGGCGTGGCCGTCACCACGGCGCGACGGCGTGCCGACCGCGATGAACACGGCGTCGGCATCCGCAACCGGCTTGGACAGATCGGTGGTGAACTCGAGCCGCTTGGCCTTGACGTTGTTGGCCACCAGCTCGTCCAGGCCCGGCTCATAGATCGGGATCTCGCCGCGATGGAGCGCTGCTATCTTCTTCTCGTCCTTGTCGACGCAGGTGACGTCGTGACCGAAATCCGCAAAGCAGGCTCCAGACACCAGTCCGACATAGCCCGTTCCGATCATCGCGATGCGCATGAAAATCCCTGCCTGGCTTGGTTAACGAAACCCCTGATACGGGACGGTTTAGCATTTTCCCGGCAGAAGAAAACCATCCGGCGCGAAATCAGGCATGCGAATTGTACAGGTAAAGAAATCCTAAGCCACAAGGCGGCAAACTGCCCCACGCCCGCACAGAGCCGGTCGGAATACGCCTCGAAAAGGGACACCATGGCATTACCAGGCACTATCGCCGCGACCGGGGGACCGAAAGCCCCGGACGCCGCGCGTGTCGACTGGGTCGATTACGCCAAGGGCATCTGCATCATCATGGTCGTGATGATGCATTCGGTGCTGGGGGTCGAGCTCGCCGCCGGCGAACCCGGGTTCATGCATCCGCTCGTGGCCTTCGCAAAGCCGTTCCGGATGCCGGACTTCTTCCTGATTTCGGGCCTGTTCCTGCCGCTGGTGATCGATCGGGACTGGCGAACCTATCTCGACCGCAAGGTGGTGCATTTCGCCTATTTTTATGTCGTCTGGGTGACAATCCAGTTCGGCTTCAAGGCGCCTGCGTTCGCGGCCGAAACCGGCTGGCGCGACGTTGGCCTGCTGTATCTGGAATCTTTCATCGAGCCCTTCGGCACGCTCTGGTTCATCTATCTGCTGCCGGTGTTCTTCATCGTCACGAAACTGACACGCAAATGGCCGCCGCTCGCGATCTGGCTGATCGCGGCCGCGCTGGAGACGGCCCGCATCACGACAGGCTGGACCGCGATCGACGAATTCTGCGCGCGCTTCGTCTACTTCTATTCCGGCTATCTGTTCGCGCCTTATGTGTTCGCACTGGCGGACCGCGCACGAAGCCGCCCCGCGCTTGCACTCGCGGCGCTCACGACCTGGGCGCTGGTCAATGCCGGCCTCGTCGCATCGGGCACCAGCGAGTGGAAGATCGTCTCGCTCCTGCTGGGCTTTGCCGGCGCGGGGGCGATCATCACATCGGGCACGCTGCTGGCGCGCGCTGGATGGTGCAATTTCCTGCGCTTCTGCGGCGAGCATTCGATCGTGATCTATCTCGCCTTCTTCCTGCCGATGGCGGCAACGCGAACGCTGCTGCTGCACACCTCAGTCATTTCCGATATCGGCGCGATGTCGCTGATCGTGACCATCGCCGGCGTGCTCGGCTCGCTCGCGATCTGGCAGGCCGCCTTGCTGCTCCACGCCGACTTCCTGTTCGAACGGCCCGACGCGTTCTGGATCGCGCCGAAGCAGGCCGGGCCGGTCTTGCAAGCGGCGGAATAGACCGCTGTAAAGCGCGATGAGACCAAGATGAATCGTCATCGCGCTTTAGATTATTGTTTGAGCATGATCTTTTCGGAAAACCGCTTCGCACTTTTCCGGATCATGCTTTAGGGACGCAGATACAAAGCGCCCGTCGTCCGCCCCGCTTCGAGGTCGGCCTGAGCCCGCGCCGCGTCCCGCAGGCTGTAGGCTGTGCCGCTGACCTGCAGCACGCCGTCGGTCATTGCGGCGAGCACCCGCGCGGCAGAACGGTGATAGGCATCGGCATCGCTCATGTGGGCCATGACGCTCGGCCGCGCCAGCATCAGGCTGCGCCGCGGCCCGAGATCGTGAACGTCGATTGATGGGATCGGCCCGGCCGACTGGCCAATGCTTGCCACGACGCCGAACGGCCGCACGCAGCCCAGCGTCTTCTGCAACGTCGTCCCGCCGACGCCGTCATAGGCGACATCGACCCCGCGCCCGGCGGTGACATCGGCGACGGCTGCGGCAAAATCGGCATCCCGCCCAATGATCACATGCGACGCACCGGCAGCACGGGCGATCTCGGTCTTATCAGATGATCCGACGGTCCCGATCACGGTCGCCCCTGTTACGCTGGCCCAGCGCGTCAGGAGCTGTCCGAGCCCTCCTGCCGCGCTATGGACGAGAATTGTCGTGCCAGGGCCAACCGGGAAAACACGATTGAGCAGCATGTCGGCCGTGATGCCCTTGACGAACACTGCCGCGACGGCCTCGTCCGGAATGCCGGCGGGAAGCTTGACGCAGCGCCAGGCTGGCAAATTGCGCTCGGACGCATAGGCGCCGACGGGAGTGCCCGCATAGGCGATGCGGTCGCCGATTTCGAGGCCGCTCACCTCCGGACCCAGCGCCGCAATAACGCCCACCGCCTCGACGCCGGGAATGCGCTCGGGTGGAAGCGCGTAAAGACCCATGCGCTGATAAATATCGATGGTATTCACGCCGATCGCGCTCTGCTGCAACCGGATTTCGCCGCGGCCTGGCGGCGGCAAATCAGCGCTCGCCAGCTCGAGCTGGTCTGCGCCGCCGGGGCTCTTCAATCTCACGATCACGGCCATATCGGGTCCTCCTGTCGATGACGGAGGACTATGGAACAACGTGAAGATCTGCGAAACTGCTCAAGATCGAGACCCCATTGTGAGAATTTGCACAAATGGACTGGACCGACCTGCAGCATTTCCTGGCGCTCGCACGCGAGGGCACACTGTCCGCCGCGGCGAGGAGCCTCAATGTCGACCACGTCACCGTGGCGCGCCGCGTCGCCGCCCTGGAAGCATCCTTGTCGCTCAGGCTCGTCGATCGCAGGCCGCGCAGCTACGAGCTCACCGAGGACGGCAAGCGCATCGCCAAGATCGCAGCGCCGATGACGGACACGGCATTTGCGGTGGAGCGCGCCGTGCAGGCCTCGAAATCCGGCATCGGCGGCGAGATCACGATCAGCGCGCCACCTTCGCTCGCCAACGTCCTGATCGCGCCGAAGCTGATCCGGCTGCGACAACAGCATCCCGGCATCAGGATCAAGCTGATCGGCGAGAAGCGCACGGCCTCGCTGAACCGTCGCGAAGCCGATCTGGCGCTTCGGCTGTCGCGTCCGACGGAGCCCGGGCTGATTGCACGCAAGATCGGCTATTTCGAGTTCGCCCTCTATGGCTCGCCCGACTATTTGAAGACGACGCCACCACATGCCTTCGCATTCATCGCCTACGATTCCAGCATGGGTGATGTTCCGCAACAACGATGGCTGATGCGCTTCGCCGCCTCGCGCGAGATCGTGCTTCGCAGCAACGACCTGGAGAACCAGGCGGCGGCCGCGCGGACGGGAATGGGGCTCGCCGCCCTGCCAAAATTCCTCGGCGAGGCCGATCCAGGGCTGGAGCGCCATGACATCGGCGGACGTCCCGTCGGGCGCGAGGTCTGGCTGGTCGTCCATCGCGACCTGCGCCGCACGCCGACGGTGCGCATTGTTGCAGGTTTCATCGAGGACTGCCTGGCCTGATGCCGCGATTTGCTGTGCGACTCGGCGAAATAGCGATCCCCCGAGGCTGTCTTTTGCCGCAAAAATTCATACATTGCGGCCATGCCCAAGAGCTCCCAAAAGACATCCCCGAAAACCTCCACCAAAGCCGACGCCAAGCCCGCTGCGGCGACAGCTGCTGCCAAACCGGTCGCAGCCAAACCGGTCGCAGCCAAGGCGGCGGGCAGAGGCGACCATATCTTCCTGGTCGACGGTTCCGGCTACATCTTCCGCGCCTATCACGCGCTGCCGCCGCTGAACCGCAAGTCCGACGGCTTGCAGGTCAATGCCGTGCTCGGCTTCTGCAACATGCTGTGGAAGCTGCTCCGCGAGATGCCCGAGGACAACCGGCCGACGCATCTGGCGATCGTGTTCGACAAGTCGGAAATCACCTTCCGCAACAAGATCTATCCCGACTACAAGGCGCACCGGCCGCCGGCGCCTGACGATCTGATCCCCCAATTCGCCCTGATCCGCGAGGCGGTGCGCGCCTTCGATCTTCCCTGTCTGGAACAAACCGGCTTCGAGGCTGACGACCTGATCGCCACCTATGCGCGGCAGGCGAGCGAACGCGGCGCCACCACGACCATCGTGTCCTCCGACAAGGATCTGATGCAGCTCGTGGATGACAAGATCACGATGTACGACACCATGAAGGATCGCCGCATCGGCATCCCTGAGGTGATCGAGAAATTTGGCGTGCCGCCGGAGAAGGTCGTCGAGGTGCAGGCCCTGGCCGGCGATTCCACCGACAACGTACCCGGCGTGCCCGGCATCGGCATCAAGACCGCGGCGCAGCTGATCGTCGAATATGGCGACCTCGAACAGCTCCTGTTCCGCGCCACCGAGATCAAGCAGCCGAAGCGCCGCGAAGCCTTGCTCGAAAACGCCGAGAAGGCGCGGATCTCGCGCCAGCTCGTCCTGCTCGATGACAAGGTTGATCTGGAAGTGCCGCTCGACGACCTCGCGGTCCACGAGCCAGACGCGCGCAAGCTGATCGCCTTCCTGAAGGCGATGGAATTTTCGACGCTGACGCGTCGTGTCGCCGATTACTCGCAGATCGATCCTTCCAATGTCGATGCCGATCCCGGCTATGCCAGCGGCGCCAGCGTGTTCACGACGCTGCCGCCCTCCGACGTCGTGCCCACGCCGGGAACAGGCACGCCGCCGCAGGCCCGTCCGGGCCAGCGCAACGCATCGGCCGGCAAGGAGGACAAGGCCGCAAGCACGAAGGGCGCGCCGATCTCGCTCGCCGCTGCGCGGGAGGAGGCGCTGCGCAAGCTTCCGGTCGACCGGGCCAAGTACGAAAACATCAAGTCGCTGAAGGAGCTCAACGCCTTCATCGCACGCATCCATGATGCCGGCCAGGTCGCGATCGAGATCAAGGCCAACTCGATCGATCCCATGCAGGCCGATCTCTGCGGCGTGGCGCTGGCGGTGGCGCCGAACGAGGCCTGCTATGTGCCGCTGGCCCACAAGCAGTCCGGCGGCGGCGCCGGCCTGTTCGACGCCGGCCTCGCACCGGATCAGGTCAAGCACGCCGATGCAATCGAAGCGCTGCGGCCGGTGCTGGAATCACCCGGCATCCTCAAGATCGGCTTCGACGTCAAATTCGCTGCCGTGATGCTGGCGCAGCACGGCATCACCTTGCGCAACACCGATGATGCGCAGTTGATCTCCTATGTTCTCGATGCCGGCCGCGGCTCGCACGCGCTGGAGCAGCTGTCCGAGCGCTGGTTCGGCCATGCCATGCTGAAAGAGGGCGAGCTGCTTGGCAGCGGCAAGAGCAAGATCACCTTCGACCAGGTGCCGATCGACAAGGCAGCGCCGCTGTCGGCAGAGGGCGCCGATATCGCCTTGCGCATCTGGCGCGTGCTGAAACCGCGCCTCGTCGCCGAGCACATGACGACGGTCTACGAGACGCTGGAGCGGCCGCTGGTGTCGGTGCTCGCGCGCATGGAGCGGCGCGGCATCTCGATCGACCGCCAGGTGCTGTCGCGGCTGTCAGGCGACTTTGCTCAGACCGCCGCGCGCGTCGAGGCCGAGATCCAGCAGATCGCCGGCGAGCCCGTCAATGTCGGCAGCCCCAAGCAGATCGGCGACATCCTGTTCGGCAAGATGGGTCTGCCAGGCGGTACCAAGACCAAGACCGGCGCGTGGTCGACCACCGCGCAGGTGCTCGACGAGCTCGCCGAGCAGGGCCACGATTTTCCACGGAAGATTTTGGAGTGGCGCCAGGTCTCGAAGCTGAAGTCGACCTACACCGACGCACTGCCGACCTATGTCAATCCGCAGACCCATCGCGTGCACACGACCTACGCGCTGGCCGCGACCACCACGGGTCGGCTGTCGTCGAACGAGCCGAACCTGCAGAACATCCCGGTACGTACGGAGGACGGCCGAAAAATTCGCCGCGCCTTCATCGCGACGCCGGGCCATAAGCTTGTTTCTGCCGACTATTCGCAGATCGAGCTGCGGCTGCTGGCAGAGATCGCCGACATTCCCGTGCTGAAGCAGGCATTCAAGGACGGCCTCGACATTCACGCAATGACCGCATCGGAAATGTTCGGCGTGCCGATCAAGGGCATGCCGAGCGAGATCCGCCGCCGCGCCAAGGCGATCAATTTCGGCATTATCTACGGCATCTCGGCGTTCGGCCTCGCCAACCAGCTCGGCATCGCCCGCGAGGAAGCCTCGGCCTACATCAAGAAGTACTTCGAGCGCTTCCCCGGCATCCGCGCCTATATGGACGAGACGCGCGACTTCTGCCGGAGCCACGGCTATGTCACCACGCTGTTCGGCCGCAAGTGCCACTACCCCGACATCAAGGCGTCGAACGCCTCGGTGCGCGCCTTCAACGAGCGCGCCGCGATCAACGCTCGGCTGCAAGGCACCGCCGCCGACATCATTCGCCGCGCCATGACGCGGGTGGAGGACGCGCTGGCCGAGAAGAAGCTCTCGGCACAGATGCTGCTGCAGGTGCATGACGAATTGATCTTCGAGGTGCCGGACGCGGAGGTCGAGAAGACGCTTCCCGTCGTGCAGCATGTGATGCAGGACGCGCCGTTCCCGGCCGTGCTGCTGTCCGTGCCGCTGCATGTGGACGCGCGGGCGGCCAATAATTGGGACGAGGCGCATTGAGTTCTTTCTTCACCTCTCCTGCACTCGGCCGACGCCACGTACAGGTGTCGTCCCGGCCTAGCGCGCAATTGCGCGCGGGGGGCCGGGACCCATCACCACAGGATCGAGTTAGGCGAAGATTGCCCACTATGATCTCGCGTCACAACTTCTTCCTGGGGGTATGGGTCCCGGCCTTCGCCGGGGCGACCTGAGGTGAGACCCCGCCTATGAATTGTCCTCCGTGCAATTGCGCGATGGAACGGCTCTACGTCGCATATTAGAATCGCTGCATCTCCCGCACCGGTTCAGCCATGCCCCACACCTCCGCCCTGCTCGGCTTCGCCCTCGTCTGCCTCGGTCTCGTGCTCACGCCCGGGCCGAACATGATCTATCTGATCTCGCGCTCGATCACGCAGGGCCCGGCGGCGGGCATCGTCTCGCTCGGCGGCGTCGCGCTGGGCTTCGTGTTCTACATGCTGTGCGCGGCGTTCGGCATCACCGCGCTGCTGCTCGCGATCCCCTTCGCCTACGACGCGCTGCGCTTTGCCGGCGCCGGCTACATGCTGTGGCTGGCCTGGCAGGCGGTGAAGCCGGGCGGCCGCTCGCCGTTCCAGGTGAAGAAGCTCGCGATCGACAGCCCGCCCAAATTGTTCACGATGGGGCTCGTCACCAACCTGCTCAATCCGAAGATCGCGATGCTGTATCTGGCGCTGCTGCCGCAGTTCATCGATCCCATGGCCGGCAGCGTGCTGATGCAGTCGGTGGTGCTGGGGGCGATCCAGATCGCGATCAGCGTCAGCGTCAATGCGATGATCGCGCTCGCGGCCGGATCGATCGCCCTCTTCCTGGCGAGCCGGCCGAGCTGGATGCTGGTGCAGCGCTGGCTGATGGGCACGGTGCTGGCGGGCCTTGCGGTGCGGATGGCGGTGGAAGCAAAGAAGGTGTGAGAAGGCAAACTGTCATGCCCCGGCTTGACCGGGGCATCCAGTACGCCGTGGCCTCTCGGCTCAATCACTGCCGTCTCTGGAATACTGGGCCGCCCGGTTAAGCCGGGCGACGACAACGTCATTTCAATCCAGCTTCGCATCCATGCCGCGCTTCACCGCCGGACGCGCCATCAGCGCCTCGTACCAGCGCTTGACGTTGGGGAAGTCGGCCAGATCCACCTTGTGGCGGGGATGGCGCCAGGCCCATCCGAGGATGGCGAAATCGGCGACCGAGAGGTCGCCGGCGACGAACTCGCGGCCGTCCAGGCGACGGTCGAGCACGCCGTAGAGCCGTCGCGTTTCCGCCATGTAGCGCTTCAGGCCGTAGGCGCGGTCCTGCTCGTTCTCCAGTGCAATGAAATGATGCACCTGGCCGGGCATCGGGCCGAATCCGCCCATCTGCCACATCAGCCATTCATAGACCGGAATGCGCTCGCCCAGCGATTTCGGCAGGAATTTGCCGGTCTTCTCGCCCAGATAGAGCAGGATCGCACCTGATTCAAAGACGCTGACCGGCCTGCCATCCGGCCCGTCGGGGTCGAGGATCGCCGGGATCTTGTTGTTCGGGGACAGTTTGAGGAACCCGGGCGCCATCTGCTCGCCCTTGGTGATGTTCACCGGAACCACCTTGTAGGGAAGCCCCATTTCCTCCAGCGCAACCGAGATCTTGCGGCCGTTCGGGGTGTTCCAGGTGTGCAGCTCGATGGTCATTTGCCTATTTCCTTGCCCAATTTTCTTGCCCGTTCTCTTGCCCCGCATGTCCGGCATCCACCTACTCCAGGAGGCTGCACCCCCACAACCGACGGGGCGGGATGGCCGATCCCTGTTGACGGTGGACACCCCCACTGGAATGTCGCGGCGGTCGCGGATAAATTCCGCCTCCTCTCAAAATGCTGTTCGAGGGACCGCCGTGTCGAAATCTGCCTCCCGCGCCCGCCTGTTCGAAATCATCCGCCGCCGCTCTTTCGGCCGCGGCGAGGTGACGCTCGCGTCGGGCCGCAAGAGCGATTTCTATTTCAACCTCAAGCCGACCATGCTCGACCCCGAGGGCGCGACGCTGCTGGCCGAGCTGACCTATGAGGCGCTGAAGGACGATAATCTCGATTTCATCGGCGGGCTCGAGATGGGCGCGGTGCCGCTGGCCGGGGCACTGGCGCAGATCTCCTGGATCAAGGGCCATCCGATCGCGGCCTTCTTCGTGCGCAAGAAGCCGAAGGAGCATGGCGCGAGGCTCGCGATCGAAGGCCTGCCGAAAGGCGAGACGCTTGCCGGCAAGCGCGTCGTGATCGTCGAGGACGTCACCACGACAGGCGGCTCGGCGATGAAGGCCGTTGAATCCGTACGCGAGACCGGCGCCGAAGTGGTGCTGGTGCTGACCATGGTCGACCGCGAGGAAGGCGCCACCGATACGTTCGGCGCGGCCGGCCTGCCGTTCCGCTCACTGTACAAGGCGTCGGAATTCCTGAAGGCGTAAGGGCTCACGCGTCCCGGGCGCGGCGCAGCGCGTAACGGTGCGACGCAGAACCGGGACTTCAGTCTCGCTCCCCATCGGCATGGGCCCCGCCTCTGCAGCGCACCGCGCAAGTGCGCGCTGCGCCGCGTCCGGGGCACGGAGACCGCCGCCCTCAACCGCTCATTTACCATCCCGCTTTATGGTGAATCATGTGCTGAGACCTGATGGTCACGGCCGGTTCAGTAGCGTCGGTGGAGTAAGCGTTGCGTACGATCGTGTCCCATGCGCGCCGGCGGCGTCGCGCGATGCTTGTGGCCGCCATTCTCGCAAGCCCGCTGCTGGCGACCCCCGCCCCGGTTTCAGCCGAGGGCCTGTTCGACTTCTTCTTAGGCGGAATGCAGCAGCGGCCTCAGCGCGATGTACCGCAACAGGCAAGCCCCTTCGTCGATCCCTTCGCCAGTCAAAGCGGCCAGCCGCAATATGTGCCGCCGACGCGCACGGCTGCTGCTGGTGGCTCCGGCCCGGCCTTCTGCGTCCGCAGCTGCGATGGCAAATATTTTCCGCTGATGCGCGGCCTCGCTTCGCCGGCGCAGATGTGTCAGGCCTTCTGTCCTGCCAGCGCGACAAAGGTGTATTTCGGCTCCTCGATCGACGGCGCCTATAGCCAGACCGGCGAGCGCTATGCCGACAGCGAGAATGCCTTCGCCTATCGCAAGGCGCTGCGCGCCGACTGCACCTGCAATGGCCGCGAGCCGGCCGGACTAGCCCCCGTCGATCTGACCCTCGACGCTTCGCTGAAGGCCGGCGATGTCATCGCCACCACCGATGGGCTGGTCGCCTATACCGGCATCCGCCTCGGCCAGGAGCAGACCGCGGAGTTCACCCCGGTTGCATCCTATCCCGGCCTCACCGCCCAGGTCCGCACCCTGCTCGGCGAGATGAAGGTGGCCCCGGTGCGCGCGGAGACTGTGGCGGCCGATGCCCCGGCCGCCCAGATCGTGCGCGAGACGCTGCCTGACGTGACGGCCGCGCCGAAGACGCAGGCGAAATCGGCGAGGCGGGCGGGATTGGATTAGGATCCGGCTGCATCCACACCGTCATTGCGAGCGCAGCGCAGCAATCCAGCGTCTTTCCGCGAGAGGGATTCTGGATTGCTTCGCGGAGCCTGTCATCGGGCCGCGCTTTGCGCGGACCCGTTGGCTCGCAATGACGGAAGTTGCGGTGCTATCTCCCGATAATCACCCCGATCACATTCGGCGCCGCCAGATATTTCTCCTCGATCGCCGCGCGCGCGGCGGCACGGTTTTCGGCCGTGAGCAGGCCGCGCTTCTCGGCCAGGATCATCCAGCAGAAGCCCCACCAGTCGGTCAGCATGCCGGTCTCGCTGACGAGGTCATAGCCCTGCTCGGCTGCGAAGATGCGCGCATGCGCTTCGTCCAGCGTGTCGAGAAAATGATGATCCTCGACCGAGAACAGATCGTCGCTGATATCATCGATGGTGTAGCCCCAGATCGACTGGCACACCGCGTTGAACTCGCGGTCGAACTGGTCGTCGTCGATCCTCTGGCGCCGCGCCGCCTGATGCAGCCGCGACAGCGACCGCGCGAAATCGGCGATCCGGGTGAGGGCAAATTGATCGAAGGCAATGGTGGACATGTAGTCCTCGCGACTGACGTCAGGCCCTAGATATTGTGTCGGCAATGCGCCGAATCATAATGATATATCAGAGACTTGCTAAAGTGTTCTTAATTCGTTCTGATGGATCCAGGTCGTCCCGGCGAAGGCCGGGACCCATAACCACCGCTGCCAGACGTTTTCGGAAATCGGGCCCATGAATGTTCCAGCCGCCTACTACGTCTACATCCTCGCGAGCCGACGCTACGGCACGCTATACATCGGCGTCTGCAACAACCTCAGCAATCGACTTGGTTTGCACCGCTCGGGACGCGGTTCGAAGTTCGTCAAGAAGTATGGCGTAACACGGCTGGTCTATGTCGAGACGTACGCATCGCCGTCCGAAGCGATTGCTCGCGAAAAAGCGCTGAAGGAATGGCGCCGTGAGTGGAAGATTCGCTTGATTGAGCAGGAAAACCCGGATTGGCGTGATCTGTCCCATCTTCTCTGACAGTGGTGTTTATGGGTCCCGGCCTTCGCCGGGACGACGCCCTTCAGGTCGCACCAGCTCCCCTCAATTCGCCGCCGACATCAACTTGTCCCCGCACGCGCTCGCGTAAAACTTGCCGCCGCATTGGCGCTTGATGGCGGCGCAGCGCTGCGCAGGCGTTGCGTTTTGTGGGAGCGAGACGGCGCAGCTGAGGCCATCGGCGCTGCGGCCGGGCCTGTCGGCCGCGAAGGCTGCGCTGGAGGCGGTGATGCAGACGACGAGGACAGCAGCGGCGGCGATTTCGATCAGCAGTCGCATCAGTGGCTTCATGGGCGCTTCCTCCACAGTGATGGCTGAATTTGCGGCCAGTCTAGCACCAAATCGGCGTTTCTCCGTGCTGGTCCGGGTTCCCAAAGCGGCCCGTTCCTTGCATAATTTTGCGCCAGCGCAGTGCATTGCCGCGCCACTCATGGTTCCGGCAAAGGGCAGGTTGCGTAGGGTTTAGTGGTGTTTCTGTCGACCAGGAAGTGACGGCCTTGCAAGATCAATCGTTCCAGTCAAATTTCCCCGCCCCCGATCAGCCCATCGACGAGCTCGCGCTGGCGGAGATCAAGGGTGCGATCCTGGCGAAGCTGCGTCTTGCCATCGGCAAGGACGCGGGCATGGCGACCAAGCACGACTGGTACCAGGCCGCGGCACTGGCGCTGCGCGACCGCATCGTGCACCGCTGGCTCTCGGCCGAGAAGCGCAGCTACGACGCGGGCCGCAAGCGCGTCTATTATCTGTCGCTCGAATTCCTGATCGGCCGTCTCTTCACCGACGCGCTCAACAATATGGGGCTCTTGAAGATCTTCGAGGTCGCGCTCGGCGATCTCGGCGTGTCGCTGCCCGAGCTGCGCAAATGCGAGCCGGATGCGGCGCTCGGCAATGGCGGCCTCGGCCGTCTCGCCGCCTGCTTCATGGAGAGCATGGCGACGCTGTCGATCCCCGCGATCGGTTACGGCATCCGCTACGATTACGGCCTGTTCCGCCAGATCATCAATCAGGGCTGGCAGCAGGAATATCCGGACGAATGGCTCGGCTTCGGCAATCCCTGGGAATTGCAGCGGCCGGAAGTGATCTACGACGTCAATTTCGGCGGCGGCGTCGAGCATGTCGACGACAAGGGCCGCGACCGCGCGATCTGGCATCCGGGTGAGACCGTGCAAGCGATCGCCTATGACACGCCGATCGTCGGCTGGCGCGGCCAGCACGTCAATGCGCTGCGGCTGTGGTCGGCGCGTTCGCCCGATCCGCTCAAGCTCGACGCCTTCAACATGGGCGACTATGTCAGCGCCAGCGCCGAGCAATCGCGCGCGGAAGCGATCTGCAAATTCCTCTATCCGAACGACGAGAGTCCCGCGGGCCGCGAGCTGCGGCTGCGCCAGGAATATTTCTTCGTCTCGGCCTCGCTGCAGGACCTGATCAAGCGGCATCTCGCCTCCGACGGCCAGCTGCGCAGCCTGTCGAACAAGGTCGCGGTGCAGCTCAACGACACCCATCCGAGCCTTGCCGTCACCGAGCTGATGCGCATCCTCGTCGACCTCCATAATTTCCGCTGGGACGAGGCCTGGAAGATCACCGTCGCGACGCTGTCCTACACCAACCACACGTTGCTGCCCGAAGCGCTGGAGACCTGGCCGGTCGAGCTGTTCGAGCGTCTCTTGCCGCGGCATCTCGAGATCATCTACCGCATCAACGTGCAGCATCTGGCGCTCGCCGAAGCCCGCGCCCCCGGCGACATCGACTTCCGCGCCTCGGTTTCGCTGATCGACGAGAAGAGCGGCCGCCGCGTGCGCATGGGCCAGCTCGCCTTCGTCGGCTCGCACCGCATCAACGGCGTCTCGGCGATGCATTCGGACCTGATGCGAGAGACCGTATTCCACGATCTCAACCATCTCTATCCCGGCCGTATCACCAACAAGACCAACGGCATCACCTTCCGCCGCTGGCTGATGCTGGCGAACCCGAAGCTCACCGAGCTCTTGCGCGAGACCTGCGGCGAGGCCGTGCTGGATGATCCGACGCAGCTCTCGCTGATCGAGGCCCGCGCCAGCGACGCCGAATTCCAGAAGAAATTCCGTAGCGTCAAGCTCCACAACAAGACCGCCCTGGCGCGCCTGATCGGCGAACGGCTCGGCATCAAGGTGGACCCGACCGCGCTGTTCGACGTGCAGATCAAGCGCATCCACGAATACAAGCGCCAGCTCCTCAATATCATCGAGACGGTCGCGCTGTACCAGTCGATCAAGGACGATCCCAACGGCAATTGGGTGCCGCGGGTGAAGATCTTTGCCGGCAAGGCGGCGGCGAGCTACCGCTACGCAAAGCTGATCATCAAGCTGATCAACGACGTCGCGGAAGTCGTCAACAACGATCCCGCCATCGGCGGCAAGCTGAAGGTCGTCTTCCTGCCGGACTACAATGTCAGTCTCGCGGAGGTGATCATTCCCGCGGCCGACCTCTCCGAGCAGATCTCGACCGCCGGCATGGAGGCGTCCGGTACCGGCAACATGAAGCTGGCGCTGAACGGCGCCATCACCATCGGCACGCTCGACGGCGCCAATATCGAGATCCGCGACCATGTCGGGGCGGAGAACATCGCGATCTTCGGCATGGAAGCCGGCGACGTGATGATCCGGCGCAAGCAGGGCCTCGATGCCTCCGACGTCATCCGCAATTCACCGAAACTGCAGCGCGCCATCAACGCGATCGGCGCCGGCGAGTTCTCGCCCGGCGATCCCGGCCGCTTCGAATCGATCGCGCATGCGCTGCGCTATCTCGACCATTACATGGTCAGCGCCGATTTCGATTCCTATTACGAGGCGCAGCGCGCGGTCGATGCGCGCTGGCTGGTCTCGCCGGCCTGGACGCGCGCCTCCATCCTCAACGTCGCGCGCATGGCGTGGTTCTCCTCCGACCGCACCATCCGCGAATATGCCGAGGAGATCTGGAACGTGCCGGTCAATCCGATCACCCCGCCGTTCCAGACTGCCGAGGAACGGCGCGACGCCACGGGGTGATATTTCCGCGGCGTGGAAGCGGCGTTACCTGCGAGGTCATTGCATCTCGCGGGAAGGATGATGATATGATCTTCATCATCTCGACCACCCGTCATTGCGAGCGCAGCGAAGCAATCCAGACTGCCTCAATTCAAAGATTCTGGATTGCTTCGCGGAGCCTGGCATCGGGCCGCGCTTTGCGCGGACCCGTTGGCTCGCAATGACGACGGGGTCGGCATCGAGGACCGCCAATGCATGCCAAGCTTCCACACCCCTTCGACGGCGCCACCCGCATCACCGCGGGGGACTCGCGCTGGCAAGGGCACACCAGCGACGACTATTGGGCTTTTGTCGGTCCGTTCGGCGGCGCCACCGCCGCAACCATCCTGCGCGCCCTGATCGAGCATCCGCAAGCCGCAGGCGATCCGCTGGCGCTGACCGTCAATTACTGCGCGCCGATCGCCAAGGGCCCGTTCGATCTCGACATCCGCCTGGTGAAGGCCAACCGCTCCAGCCAGCACTGGAGCGTCGAGCTGTCGCAGGGCGGCGGCGAGGTCGCAACGCTCGCCACTGCCGTATTCGCCGAGCGCCGGCCGTCCTGGGAGCACAGGGTGGCGCAATACCCTGATGCAAAGCCGTTCGAGCAGACGCTGCCCTTCCCGAAGATCCAGGCATCCTGGGCCAACCAGTACGAATTTCGCTTCGTCGAGGGCGAGATGCGGCTCGGACCGCCGCAGGCCGAACTCGCCAGCACCTATTCGAAAATCTGGATCAGCGATCGCGAACCGCGCAAGCTCGACATGCTGTCGCTGATGTCGATGTCGGACGCCTTCTTCGGCCGCATCTTCCACGCCAGGCGCGAGCTGGTGCCGTTCGGCACGGTGTCGCTGACGACCTATTTCCACACCGACAGCGAGCAGCTCGCGGCTGAGGACATCACGCGCGTGCTGGCGACGGCCGATTCGAAGATCATGCACAAGAGCTACGCCGACCAGAACGCCGAGCTGTGGTCGCCGAACGGACGGCTGCTCGCGACCAGCACGCAGATAGCGTATTTCAAGGCGTAGCTGTTAAGACTCCGTCATTGCGAGGAGCTCTTGCGACGAAGCAATCCAGACTCTCCGGGGAGGGATTCTGGATTGCTTCGCTGCGCTCGCAATGACGAATGGAGAGAGCGTACACAAGACAAAAGGGCGGCCTTGCGGCCGCCCTTTTGCACTTCAAACGCTGCGAGCTCACTCCGCCGCCAGCTTCACATCCGGAGCAGCTGCACGCACCTCTGCATCCACCTGGGCCTCGAACTTGGCAAAGTTCTTCTGGAACATGCCGACCAGCGCACGGGCGGTCTTGTCGAACTCGTCCTTGTCCTTCCAGGTGTTGACCGGGTTGAGGATCTCGCTGGGCACGCCCGGCAGCGCGGTCGGGACCGCGAAGCCGAAATATTTGTCGGTGCGGAATTCGACGTTGCGAAGCGAGCCGTCGAGCGCGGCAGTCAGCAGTGCGCGCGTCACCTTGATCGGCATGCGCGAACCGGTGCCGTACTTGCCGCCGGTCCAGCCGGTGTTGACCAGCCAGCAGTCGACATTGTGCTGGGCGATGAGATCACGCAGCATGTTGCCGTAGACGGACGGGTCGAGCGGCAGGAAGGGCGAGCCGAAGCAGGTGGAGAATTCCGGCTGCGGCTCGTTGCCGAGGCCGCGCTCGGTGCCGGCGACCTTGGCGGTATAGCCGGAGAGGAAGTGATACATCGCCTGCGCCGGCGAGAGTTTTGCGATCGGCGGCAATACGCCGAAAGCGTCGGCGGCGAGCATCACCACGTTCTTGGGCTGCGGCGCGCGGCCGGTGCGCGACGCATTCGGGATGAAGTCGAGCGGATAGGCCGAACGCGTGTTCTCGGTCTTGGAGCCGTCGTCGAAATCGACCACGCGGGTGTCTTCGTCGAGCACGCAGTTCTCGAGCACAGCGCCGAAGCGGGTCGACGCCGCGTAGATCTGCGGCTCGGCTTCCTTCGAGAGCTTGATGCACTTGGCATAGCAGCCGCCTTCGAAATTGAAGACGCCGTTCGGGCCCCAGCCGTGCTCGTCGTCACCGATCAGCGTGCGGTTCGGATCGGCCGAGAGCGTGGTCTTGCCGGTGCCTGACAGACCGAAGAAGATCGCGGTGTCGCCCTTCGGGCCGACATTGGCCGAACAGTGCATCGGCATCACGCCGCGCTCGGGTAGATAATAGTTCAGCGTGGTGAAGACGGACTTCTTCATCTCGCCGGCATAATAAGACCCGCCGATCAGGACGATCTTGCGGGCGAAGTCGATGGCGACGACGTTCTCCGAGCGGCAGCCGTGACGTTTAGGGTCGGCGCGGAAGCTCGGCATATCGATGATGGTGAGCTCCGGCACGAAGGTCGGCAGCTCGATCGCCTCGGGGCGGATCAGCAGCGTGCGGATGAACAGCGAGTGCCAGGCGAGCTCGGTGAAGACGCGCGTCTTGATGCGATAGGCAGGATCGGCGCCGCCATAGAGGTCCTGCGCGAACAGGCGCTTGCCTTCGGCATGCTTGAGGAAGTCCTGATACAGCGTCTCGAACTGCTCCGCGGTGATCGACTGATTGCCGGCCCACCACATCTTCTTGTCGGTGGTGGCGTCACGCACCGTGAACTTGTCCTTCGGGCTGCGGCCGGTGAACTCGCCGGTATCAGCGCAGAGCGAACCGTCGGCGGACAGCACGGCCTCGCCCGCGGAGAGCGCGTATTGATAGAGTTGCGGCGCGCCCAGGTTCCAGTGAACCTGCTTGAGATTCTTTAAGCCGAATTTGTCGGCGCCGAAGGCACCGTTGCGCACGCCCGTCTCTTGCACGAAAAATCCTCCTAGAAGCCGCGACACACTGCGCGACCAAGCTTTGGCGCCATCGCGGTCACCATGAATTATAGGCCGATCAGCCTTGGTTGGATGACCTAATACTGATGAACGCTGGCGTTGCCAAGCTGATCCCGCAGGATTTGGTTTATTCAAGGACCGCGCCAAACGTCGCGCATGTCAGGTCTGAACGCGCGCATCCAGAAATCACCAATGATCGCGCAACCAAATGCCGCTTTCGGCGTTATCGAATGTTTTGCGACGCACAATGCCGCGCTGCTCTATCGTACCGCGCCTTCGCCAATCAGCGCGAATGGCCCCCACATCGCGGGATACGCGTTGCGCGGCGACGAAGTATCATCAGCATAGGTTAACATCGCGCGCCGAAGGGCTTCGGCTCTACCGATTCCTGGTTCGTTTTTGAGCAGATCGAAAGTCGAAGTGGTCAAGCGCGTGGCAGCCTCTGAATCCACGGCCCAATGCGAAACGAGCAGCGCGCGTGCGCCGGCGTAGAAGAAGGCGCGCGCCAATCCGGACAGCGCCTCGGCACCGGGCTTGTCGCCCGCGATCGTGTTGCAGGCCGACAGCACGACCCAATTTGCATTGAGCTTGAGCTGCGCAACCTCGCTCGCCGTGAGCAGACCGTCATCGAGCTCGGAGGGCTGATCGGGAATCGAGAGCGCAAGCGATGGCTCGCCTACACCCTTGATATCGCCGGCGACGAGGCCGTGGGTCGCAAAGTAAATGATGCCGTATTGAGCAAGCGCTGCACGCTTGAGCGTCGTCTCGCTGGCATCGCGGCCGAGATGGATGTCGGCGTCGGTCGCACCGACGTCTTTCGCGACCGCGTTCAATTCGTCTGCGGTGTCGGGAAGCTGCGGCAGCGCCTGGGCGAGCCGCGCGCGATCGACGCCTGCACCGCGCCAGAAGTCGGTATAGGTTGATGTCGCGATATTGCGCGCGGCAACTTTTCCGCTTGCTGCGCGCCGATCGGAAGGAGCGCCCTCGGCGGGATTGAACACGGGATCGCCAAAGCCGGTCATCGGCTTGACACCCTCGTCCTTGCGGGCGAAGGCCCGCAGCGACTTCAGGCTGACGACCGATGGCAGCACCGAGACGGCCTGACGCCGGAGCAGCCAGGCCGCGCTGCGATAGCCTTCAAGCGTATCCGGGGTCGCAGCTTGCGGCGGCTCTGTGACGAGCAGATGAAAAGGCAGCGCGGTCAGGGCGCCCGATGGCACCGTGAGCAGACTGCGTTTGCCCTTGATCAAGGCCTCAACGGGACCGAGCAGCGTGACATAGAGCTCGTTGGCGAGCGCAAGGTCGAACAAGCCTGATTTGGCGGAGCCATCGCGGGCCTTGCCGACATCGAGACCTCTGCGGAACGCAGTCACCTTCTGCGCCAGCGCGTCTGCGCCAAGCGGAATCTCTTTCCACTCCGCGCTCTCGCGCGTGATGGCGATGACATAGCCGCGCTTGTCGACGACGGAATAGAGCACCATCGCCTCATCGGCCGACAGCAGCGGCTGCACGTCCTTGACCGTCAGGGGCAGCGGGTTGGCGAGCGAGGCGTAGTCGGGAAACTCGACGGCAAGCGTCTTCTGCAACGCCGCGCGCTCGCTCGCGATCGCCGCGATCCGCGCACGACTGCGCTGCTCGGCGGCGACGTCGCGTTGGGCCGATGACTTCGACACGGCCGCGATGATCGCCTTGTCGAGCGCCTCGGATTCTGCCGCGAGATCCTGGTCCTTGCGCACCAGCTCGGCGAGCCGGTCGGTGCCTGCGGCAAGCCTGACTGCAAGTTTGTTCACGGCCGAGGCGGCGGACGATTGCGTGCCACGCTGGATCGTGGCCAGCGCCTTGTCCAGCACCTTGTCATCAGCCAGCAGGGCTTGCTGGCGCGCGGCAAACAGGATCGGCAGCACCACGCGCAGCTGCGCGCGATCGCCCGCGAGGGTTTTTTCCGCGAGCGGCAAGGCGTCCGCAATTCGCCCTGATGCGTAGAGGAAATAAGCGAGATTGCTGGTCGATGTCGCGACGTCGGGATGATCGGGCCCGAGCGCATGCTCGCGGATGGCGAGGGCGCGGCGATACAGCGGCTCGGCATCGGCATAGCGCTGCTGGTGTTCGTAGAGTCCGGCGAGATTGTTCAGGGACCGCGCGACGTCGGGATGATCAGCTCCCAGCACCTTCTCGCGGATCGCGAGCGAGCGCTTGATCGGGGCCTCGGCCTCTGCATCACGGCCGAGATCGCGATCAAGCTGGCCAAGATTGTTCAGCAGCGTCGCGACCGCGGGATGCTCGGGACCGCCGACTTTCTGATAGATCGCGAGCGCGCGCTGGAACAGCGGCTCGGCCTCCGCAAAGTGCTCCTGCTTCACATAGAGCGTGGCGAGATTGTTGAGGGACTGGCCAACATCGGGATGCTCGCGCGACAGCGCCTTCTCCCGGATGGCCAGTGCGCGCTTGAACAGCGGCTCGGCATCCGCAAAGCGGCCCTGCCGCTGATCGAGCGCGGCGAGATTGTTCAGCACCGGCGCAATCTCGACGCTGTCGAGGCCGGTCCCCTTCTCCATCAGCGCGATGGCACGCTTGTAGATCGGCTCAGCCTGATCGTCGTGCCCTTGGTCGCCATAGATCTGCGCGAGGTTGTTGAGTGCGGCGGCGAGATCACGGTTATTGCTGGTCTTCTCGAGCGCAGCCACCATGGCCTGCGCCAGCGGCAAGGCTTCGGAATATTTGCCGGCGGTTCTCAGTGCATTGATGCGCGCACTCTGCGCGGCCAGGCCGCCCGTCTGGGCGAGGCCGGGCGTGGCATGGGATGCGGCGATCGCAAGCGCGAGGCCCGCGACCAATGCCAAACGACGACTTGCCATGACCCCTCGCTGCCAACCTCGGACCGATCACGATCTTGGGTCGCAGCGTTGGGAGGCGACGTTCAAAATGTGTCGCAGCTAGTCCGCTTTTTGGCCCACCTTGGCGCGCGCTTCGCCCGCCAGCCGGACCAGCATCTTGCGCAGCTCCGTGCCATCAGTGACCCGCTCTGGAAAATTGAGCCGCAACGCGGTCTGGCCGTCCTGCATGTCGAGTCCCTCAGGGTCGCAGCCGGTGCAGCGCCAATCACCCTCGGCCGCGCCCAGCAGCTTCGTTGCATAAAGGCCCAGGGCCTCGCGGTGGTCGGCATTCATATGCTCGACAGCGCCCGACTCCGCCGCCAGCAGGTCCTCAGCGCCGGCGAGGTCCGTGAGGAACTGCTCGGGCTTGAGATCGACGATCCGGCCAAACCCGGCGACCAGATGGGTTCCCGAAGGGATGATCCGGAAGAACGAAAAATCCTTAAATGAGACAAAGGCTTCTGCCGACGGATGGGCATTGAGATACCGCCGCTGGAGCAAATCCTTCTCGCTCTCAGCCTGCTCGGCGCGGCCCGACAGCATGATCCGGGCGCCTTCCAGCGGATCGCCGGAAGCGCGCTCGTCCAGCATCAGGGAGACCCTGTTGTCGGCGAGGATATTCCTGGTGTGGACCGCCAATCGGGAGATCAGCAGGATCGGCGAGCCGTCGGGGTGGCTCGCCAGATTGACCAGGGAACAATAGGGATCGCCGCTGCCAGGCATGAGGGTTGCGAGCGCGCCCTGCCGCGAGCGCCTGAGCAGCGATTTGGCGAGCTGTTGGGGAACAAAATCGGGGATCGGTTGCATGGTCTTTCTCGGCTCAGGTGGTTGCAAGGCGGGCCTTTTTTCGGGTAAACCCGAGGCCGGTTATGGGTCGATATGCGGCGAATCCGCCGTGTTTCGTGGAACTTGGTCACACTTCAGCCCAGCTTGCATTGCTCGGTGACTAGGTTCGAATGCCAATTCGGCACCCATGTATGCGGCGCATCACTGGATTGCTCGCCGTTCAAGCCACGACCCAAACGGAAAGCAGAAAGCAGAGGCTCATGCCCACAATCGCTTTGGTCGACGACGACCGCAACATTCTCACATCCGTCTCGATCGCGCTGGAAGCCGAAGGCTATCGCATCATGACCTACACCGACGGCGCCTCGGCGCTGGACGGCTTCCGCACCACCCAGCCTGATCTCGCCATCCTCGACATCAAGATGCCGCGCATGGACGGCATGGAGACGCTGCGCCGCCTCAGGCAAAAGTCCGACCTGCCGGTGATCTTCCTGACCTCCAAGGACGAGGAGATCGACGAGCTGTTCGGCCTCAAGATGGGCGCGGACGATTTCATCCGCAAACCCTTCTCGCAGCGCCTGCTGGTCGAGCGCGTCAAGGCGGTGCTGCGCCGCTCGGCGCCGAAGGATCCGACCGTCGCGCCGAAGGAGAACGACGCCAAGGCGCTCGACCGCGGCCTGCTGCGCATGGATCCGGAACGGCATACCTGCACCTGGAAGAACGAGCCGGTCACGCTGACCGTCACCGAATTCCTGATCCTGCAGGCGTTGGCGACCCGGCCCGGCGTGGTCAAGAGCCGCAACGCGCTGATGGACGCCGCCTATGACGACCAGGTCTATGTCGACGACCGTACCATCGACAGCCACATCAAGCGGCTACGCAAGAAGTTCAAGGTGGTCGACAACGATTTCGAGATGATCGAGACGCTCTATGGCGTCGGCTACCGCTTCAAGGAAGCCTGAGGCGTTCGCGCCTTCACGACAGATGAGGGCTGCACCGGTTCTGATTCCATCAGAACCGGGCATGCTCTGAAGCGCATTCGCGCTTCAGGTTCTTGTTTGAGCATGATCTTTCGTAAAACCGCTGCACACTTTTCCGGATCATGCTCTAGGATGCGAAAACCGTTGCAACGAGCCGTCCTAACGCGGGCGTAAGCATTGCTTGACCGAACGCAGCCTGATCAGAGTTCGAACGCCGAGGACATTGCATCCCACGGCGCCTCGGACCATGAGGACAAGCCGGGTGCAAGAGGCTGGGGGCCGCTGAACTGGCTCAAGCGCGCCGGACAGTTCTTCTTCGCACTCTCGTTCTCGAGCCTGACCCGCCGCATCGTCTCGCTCAACCTTGCCGGCCTTGTCGCGCTGGTCGCAAGCATCCTGTATCTGTCGCAGTTCCGCGCCGGCCTGATCGACGCCCGCGCGCAGAGCCTCTTGGTGCAGGCCGAGATCATCGCCGGCGCCATCGGGGCATCCGCAACGGTGCAGACCAACGCGATCACCGTCGATCCCGAGCGGCTGCTCGACCTGAAGCTGGGCGAGAGCTACGGCGGAGTGGATGATTCGCTGGATTTTCCGATCAACCCCGAGCGCGTGGCGCCGGTGTTGAGCACGCTGATCTCGCCAACCAAGACCCGCGCGCGGATCTTCGATCCCAACGGAAGCATGCTGCTCGACAGCCGTGATCTCGATGTCGTTCGGGGCTTTCCGCTGCCACCCCTGTCGGAAAAACCAGGCGTGATCGAGCGCGTCAAGGCCGCGGTGCGCACCTGGCTGAACCGCGGCGACTTGCCGCTCTATCGCGAGCTCGGGCGCGAAAACGGCAATGGCTATGTCGAAGTCGCCGGTGCGCTCCAGGGCCAGAAGCGCTCGATGGTGCGGGTCAATTCGCGCGGCGAGGTGATCGTCTCGGTTGCCGTCCCGGTGCAGCGCTCGCGCGCCATTCGCGGCGCGCTGATGCTGTCGACTCAGGGCGATGAAATCGATCAGATGGTCACGGCCGAGCGCCTCGCGATCCTCAAGGTCGGCGGTGTCGCCGCAGCGGTGATGATCATGCTGTCGCTGCTGCTGGCGAGCACGATCGCGGGCCCGGTGCGCCGGCTCGCCGACAGCGCCGAACGCGTCCGCCGCCGCATCAAGACCCGCGTCGAGATTCCCGATTTCACGCGTCGCCGCGACGAGATCGGCCACCTCTCCGGCGCGCTGCGCGACATGACCAACGCGCTCTACAAGCGGATCGAGGCGATCGAGATGTTCGCCGCTGACGTCGCTCATGAACTGAAGAACCCGCTGACCTCGCTGCGCTCCGCGGTCGAGACCATGCCGCTGGCGCGCAACGAGAACAGCCGCGCCCGCCTGCTCCAAGTGATCGAGCACGACGTCAAGCGGCTCGACCGGCTGATCTCTGACATCTCCGATGCAAGCCGGCTCGATGCCGAATTGCAGCGCCAGGATGCGATCCCGGTCGATCTCAAGCGGCTGCTCGGCACGCTGGTGGCGGTCGCCAATGAAACAAAACTCGGCCACGACGTCGCCGTCGAGGCACGTTTCGAGGGCCGCAGCCCGACCGATACGTTCGCTGTCAGCGGCCATGATTCGCGGCTCGGTCAGGTGATCTCCAACCTGCTCTCCAATGCGCAATCCTTTTCGGAAGCCGGCAGCAAGGTGCGCCTGACCTGCCGCCGGGTCCGCGGCGAAATCGAGATCGTGGTCGACGACGACGGCCCCGGCATCCGCGACGACGCGCTGGAGCGCATCTTCGAGCGCTTCTACACCGACCGGCCGCACCAGGGCTTCGGCCAGAATTCCGGCCTCGGCCTCTCGATCTCCAAGCAGATCGTCGACGCTCATGGCGGGCGGATCTGGGCCGAGAACCGCGCCGGCCCCGCCGACGAAGACGGCGCACCGACTGTTGCGGGCGCGCGCTTCGTGGTGAGGCTGCCGGCGCTATGAGCCAAGGCAGTGTGAACGAAGGCAGTTCGAACGAAGGCAGGTTGAACAACGGCGGGCCGAGCGTTCACGCCTCCGCGGTCAAGGTCGGGGCGTGGGCGGTGCTGATCCGCGGGCCGTCGGGCGCCGGCAAATCGCGCCTTGCCTTCGATTTGATCATGGCGGGCCGCGCGGGGATGGTCGAAAGCTCCGTCCTGGTCGGCGACGACCGTGTCCATCTGGCGACAGTTGGCCAGGAAATTGAAGTGCGCCCCGTCCCTGTCCTGGCTGGCCTGATCGAGATTCGCGGGCTCGGAATCCGCCGCTGCGACTTCGTGGAGCATGCGACGGTCGGCCTTGTGGTCGATCTGGACGCCGAAGACGCCGAGCGACTGCCGCCGCCGGAATTGCTGAAAACCATGATTTTCGGTGTCGAAATACCGCGAATCCCTGTCGGCCGCGGCTTTTCGCCCCTTCCCTTGGTTGTTGCGGCCTTGACCACTACCAAGAGTTAACCTTCGACTAACGCTTCAGCCGATTGTTTGAAGGGAAATGGTAACCATATGAAGTTCACACTCGCGACCGAGTAGACCGGCGCAGCTCCCATCATCCATCCGTCTAGATTCAGGGAGATACGCAACATCCCCTCTTGCGCGGGGGCTCTGGATGGTCAAAGTGGCGCGTTCGTGCGGCGCACCAAAAGCGCCCGCGGGAGTTTTCCGATGATTGGTCTAGTACTTGTGACCCACGGGCGCCTTGCCGACGAATTCAAGGCGGCGCTTGAGCATGTGATGGGTCCACAAAAGCAAATCGAAGCGATTACGATCGGCGCTGAAGACGATTCCGATCTCTGCCGAAGCGACATCATCGAGGCGGTTAACCGCGTCGATTCAGGCGACGGTGTTGCGATCCTCACCGACATGTTCGGCGGCACGCCGTCGAACCTTGCGATTTCCTGCATGAGCCGGCCCAAGGTCGAAGTGCTCGCGGGTATCAACCTGCCCATGCTGGTGAAGCTCGCCAAGGTACGTGAGGAGCGCCCGCTGCCGGACGCGATCGCGATGGCTCAGGAAGCCGGCCGTAAATACGTCACCATCGCCAGCCGCGTGCTCGCCGGCAAATGAGCGACGACGCGCCACAAGCCGGGGCGGGCGTGCCCGCCGGCGCGATCTCCAAAGAGCTCCTGATCATCAACAAGCGCGGCCTGCACGCCCGCGCCTCGGCGAAATTCGTCCAGGCGGTGGAGCGCTTCAACGCGCAGGTGTGGGTGACGCGCGGGGGCGAGACCGTCGGCGGCACCTCGATCATGGGCCTGATGATGCTTGCCGCAGGACCGGGGACCACGATCACGGTCGCTGCAGCCGGCACTGATGCGGAAGCTGCGCTTGCGGCAATCACCGAACTCGTTGAGAGCAAGTTCAACGAGGAAGGCGTCTAGCGGCTCCCTTTGTCATTCCGGGGCGATGCGCAGCAGCGAACTATGGTGCGCAATGAGAATCTCGAGGTTCCGGGTTCACGCTTCGCGTGCCCGGAACGACAACAGTCATTTCGCCGGCGGGGCAATGTAGATGTTCCACGTCATCGCCGGGCCCGCCTTGCCGTGGGTGAAGCGGCGCGTGGTCATCACGATCCGCTCGGCGTTCGGCGCGATCTCCGACACCCATTTCTCGAACGCGGGCAGGCGGCCGTCGGTCGGGTCGAACACGCCGATAAAGCCGTATGTCTTGACGTCGTCGAGTGACGACAGTCCGGAGCTCCAGGCCTCGTTCGGGATGAACGCGACCGGATGGTCGGGGCTGTAGAACACCATCGGCTGGATCGACTCCATCGTGCCGGCGACGACCGCCCAGCGCGAGGCGAAACGGGAATGCCAGGCTTGCGTCAGCTCGCGCGCGAGCTCGGAGCGCGCGCCGTAGGTCGCCGTGTTGTCCTTGTTCGCCGCCATCTCGCGCGCAGCGATCCAGGGCGAGGCGACGAGCGTCGCGACGCTGAGCACGAGCCAGATCGCTACGATGTTGAACAGCACGGCGCTCTGCACCCGCAGCGCAGGAATCGCGACCAGCGCCAAGGGCACCAGGAAGAACAGCGAGATGCCCCAGTCGGTTTTCATATAGATGCTGAAGGCGAGCGCGCCGAGCGGCGGGCCGGCCGCGACGATGATCTGGATGATCCAGACATTGCGCGCTTGGGAAACATCGACGCCGGGATTGACGCCGCGCGCCCAGGCCCGCGTGACGATGCGCAAGGGTGCGCGCAACAGCAGGGTCCACCATGGTGGTACCAGCGCCATCGCAAGTGCGGCAAGCGCGGCGGGGAGAGCCAGCAGCCCGGCATTGTGCAGGACGTAACCGAGCACGAGCTGATGCACGAGACCGGCGTCCTCGATGCTGTAGGTATCGCCGGCATAGGTCAGCGGCACGAAATGCGAATCCGCCAGCCAGATGATGTGCGGGATCATCGCAACCGCCATCGTCGCGATCGCGACCCAGGGCGCCGGCGACAGCAGGAACCGCATCCGTTCCGGATGGATCAGCGCGGCAAGGCCGATGGCGCCGATCATGGTCAGCACCCAGTATTTGGTCATCAGCGCCAGCGCGCCGGCCAGCCCGAGCCAGACTCCGGACTGCCAGCTCCGCTTCTCGAACGCGTTGAGATAAGCGAGCACGACGAGCGGCAGCGTCACCAGCTGCAAAAGATCGGGGTTGTACTTGAAACCCTTGAAATTGAAGATCGGGTAGAGCGCGACCATCACCACGACCAGGAAGGCGCGGCGCGGATCGACCACACGCAAGCTCACCAGCCAGCAGATCACCATGCCGACGCTGACGGTCGCCATCGCCAGCGCATAGGTCGCCCAGTCCGTCGCGGGAAAGACCTTGAACCAGAGCCCGGCGATCCAGCCCGACAGCGGCGGATGCTTGCCATAGCCCCACAGGAATTTCTGGCCCCAGCCCCAGGCTTCTGCGACGTCCATGTGAACGTCCTGGGCTGCCTTGAGATTGATCAGGATGAAGGTCCAGATCACCGCATGGAGGATGGCCAGCTGGATCACCAGCCAGAGCCGGGCGGAGGGGGCGATCGCGTAGGCAACCAGCCAGGCCCGGAAGCGGTCAAAGCTGACCCGGGCTTTTACGCGCGGTCGGGCGGAGGGGATCGAGGTGGTGGACATGGGCGCTTGCGTAGCGCGTTTTGGACCATGGTGGAATCAGCTTGGCGTGAAGAAACGCCCTGAAAATACAGCAATATGGTTGCCGCACGGGGATGTGAGTGGTATCCCGCGCCCATGACGACCGTCCCCATTTCCAACATCCGCAATTTCTCCATCGTCGCCCATATCGACCATGGCAAATCGACGCTGGCTGACCGCCTGATCCAGATGACCGGCGGCCTCTCCGACCGCGAAATGGCGGGCAAGGAGCAGGTGCTTGATTCCATGGACATCGAGCGCGAGCGCGGCATCACCATCAAGGCGCAGACGGTGCGCCTCGCCTACCGGGCCAAGGACGGCAAGGATTACATCTTCAACCTGATGGACACGCCCGGCCATGTCGACTTCGCCTACGAGGTGTCGCGGTCGCTGGCCGCGTGCGAAGGTTCCCTGCTGGTGGTGGACGCCAGCCAGGGCGTCGAAGCGCAGACCCTCGCCAACGTCTACCAGGCGCTCGACAACAATCACGAGATCGTTCCGGTCCTGAACAAGGTCGACCTTCCCGCGGCCGAGCCCGAGAAGGTCAAGCAGCAGATCGAGGACGTCATCGGCATCGATGCGTCGGACGCGGTGATGATCTCGGCCAAGACCGGCCTCGGCATCCCTGATGTGCTCGAGGCCATCGTCACGCGCCTGCCGCCGCCGAAGGGCGATCGCGATGCGACGTTGAAGGCGCTGCTGGTCGACAGCTGGTACGACGTCTATCTCGGTGTCGTCGTTCTGGTGCGCATCGTCGACGGCACGATGAAGAAGGGCCAGCGCGTCCGCATGATGGGCACGGGCGCGGCCTACGACGTCGAGCGCGTCGGCTTCTTCACGCCGAAGATGCAGCAGGTCGACGAGCTCGGCCCCGGCGAGATCGGTTTCATCACCGCCGCGATCAAGGAAGTCGCAGACACCCGCGTCGGCGACACCATTACGGACGACCGCAAGCCTGTCACCGAGATGCTGCCGGGCTTCAAGCCGGCGATCCCCGTCGTGTTCTGCGGCCTGTTCCCTGTCGACGCCGACGACTTCGAGACGCTGCGCGCCGCGATGGGCAAGCTGCGGCTGAACGACGCCAGCTTCTCCTTCGAGATGGAGACTTCGGCCGCGCTCGGCTTCGGCTTCCGCTGCGGCTTCCTCGGCTTGCTCCACCTCGAGATCATCCAGGAGCGGCTGTCGCGCGAGTTCGACCTCAATCTGATCGCGACCGCGCCGAGCGTCATCTACAAGATGAAGCTGACCGACGGCACCGAGCTCGAGATCCACAATCCCGTCGACATGCCCGACGTCGTCAAGATCGAGGAGATCCAGGAGCCCTGGATCGAAGCGACGATCATGACCCCCGACGAATATCTCGGCAGCGTGCTGAAGCTGTGCCAGGACCGCCGCGGCGCGCAGAAGGAGCTGACCTATGTCGGCTCCCGCGCCATGGTGAAATACGATTTGCCGCTCAACGAGGTCGTGTTCGACTTCTACGACCGCCTCAAGTCGGTGTCGAAGGGCTACGCCTCGTTCGACTATCATCTCACTGATTACAAGCCGGCCGATCTCGTCAAGATGCAGATCCTGGTCAACGCCGAGCCGGTCGACGCGCTCTCGATGCTGGTCCACCGCACCCGCGCGGAGGGGCGCGGCCGCGCCATGGTCGAGAAGATGAAGGAGCTGATCCCGCCGCACATGTTCCAGATCCCGATCCAGGCGGCGATCGGCGGCAAGGTGATCGCGCGCGAGACCGTGCGCGCGCTGCGCAAGGACGTCACCGCAAAGTGCTACGGCGGCGACATCACGCGCAAGCGCAAGCTTCTGGAGAAGCAGAAGGAAGGCAAGAAGAAGATGCGGCAGTTCGGCAAGGTCGACATCCCGCAGGAAGCCTTTATTGCCGCGCTGAAGGTCGACAGCTGAGGCGAGCGGTGGGGCCGGCCCTGAGTCTCGGGGCCGGACGACGCAGATCTCGAAAACAACCCCATGCACAGTAGCCGACGCGTTGGCGGCGTTGCGACATTTCGATTTATACGAAACTGGCTTGCTCCGTCGGGCAAAACAGTGGTATGGTGGCATCATGGCAGTGGTGCAACTGGCAGACGACGATGTCCCATCAAACCATTCCTGTCACCCTTGCGCTCATCGCCCGAATACCCGCAGAGGGCATTACCGATTTCAGAGCCTATGAGGATGCGGTGCTGCCGCTCTTGCCTGAGTTCAACGGGCGCCTGGAGCGGCGACTTCGGAGCTCCGACGGCAGGATCGAAATTCACATCGTTCGCTTCGTATCGGAAGTGGATTTCCAGAACTATCGGAGTGACCCACGACGGACCGCTCAAGCCTGCTTGCTGGACAAATCGTCCGCCAGGCTGGAGGTACTTCGAATGGCGGACGTCTGACGGACCCAACGCCAAGCACATAGCGCGTAGGAACGAAGTTTGATGAAGTTCGCTTCGCTCGAGGCGCTGCGAGGGTGACCCACGGCTACCATCAGCTGCTTCGCGCGAGGAAAACCGCGGAAGGCTCCACCTCAATGAGGAATTCATCCTTGGCGAGGCCTGGCACTCCAATCCAGGTTGTGCACGGCGGGTTACCACCGAACGCCGCTTTGAGAGCCGCGCTGATGGCCTGCCCCTCGTGAAGGTGGCTTTGTTTGATGTAGAGCCGTAACGCACCGACCTGATCGAGGGTGGCACCGACCGACGCCAGTGCAACGCCAAGGTTTTCGAGACTTTTGCTGAGTTGGCGGCCGATATCGCCAGCACCAATGACGTTCTGATCTGCGTCCCAAGCAACCTGGCCGGACACATGCACGACCACGCCGAATGGTGTGGAGACAGTGGCAACCTGCGCGAATCCATAGCGCGAGCTATCGAAGATTCCCGTGGGTATATGCATTGTTCGGCTCATGAGGGATTCCCTGGCCAAAGCGCCTGTCAGCGACATAACGCCTGTGAGTAGAAAGCCGGCAAGTGGGAAAAATTGACCTACCTAGCGTGCTCGCTTCTTTTTTGCTACCTTAAGTAGATATATTGCCCTTCTACCATAATGTCATCCGCCCCCATCCGAATAGGCCGACCTGTCGGAACAGCAATATGCCAACCGCTCACCTGATCCACGGATACATCGGTGCCGGGAAAACAACCTTCGCTCGGAGGCTGGAGCGAAAGTTGCCCGCCATCCGCTTCAGTCACGGCGAATGGATGGCGCGTCTCTATGGCGACGATCCTCCCGTTGATCAGTTTCAGGACTTCCACGACCGTGTATCGAAGTTGATTGAGACGCACTGGACAAGATGCGTGGAGCTTGGGCTCGACGTGGTGCTCGATCTCGGCTTCTGGTCGCGAACCCAGCGGAGTCAGACCAGAGCGACCGCTGTGGCCTTGGGGGCCAGCGCGCGGCTCTATCGTTTAGAGTGTCCGGACGACGAAGCCTGGCGACGTGTCGAGCGGCGCAACTTGTATCTCGACGGAAGCCTGCATATCGTCCGACACACCTTCGACGCTCTCAAGAGCCGGTTTGAACCGCTCGGAGACGATGAGGAGCGAATTGAAGTTGAACTCTAAGGCGCGATGAGCCGGATGCGGCTCTAACGGCGTCTGATGGGACTCCAGAAGTGGCGGACATTTCACTTGAACGAATGGCTGATAAATTGCCGACCGGCTTCGCCGACCTGGAGGCGGACGCAATCGCGGATGGCCATCGGCACATGACCCGGCTGGCCAGGGAGTTGACAGACACCCCTGCCATTTTTCATGCAATCTACGCCTGCTATTTCGACGGCAGACTCGCCGGGATCGGCGCAACGACTGACGAACCAGCCCTGGCGCGACAACCGACGTGGCGAATGCGACGGTTCTACGTCCATCGTGAGTTCAGGCGGCGCACTATTGCCCAAGCCATTGCCACTGCGCTGTTGCAAAACGCCTCTGGCAGCGTTTCGACCGTGACCGTCCATGCTGGCAATCAGACCGCGGCGCGGTTCTGGGAAGCGATTGGATTTCGCCGCGTTGCCGGTCTGGCTTGGTCTCACGAGAGAACAATGCCGGACCCAACAAACGCTCGGCGAACATGACGCCCTTTCGTCGCAGGGATCAGCCGTCCAGCAGCGCCGCCATCCGATCACGGTCGATGATGTTCGGGTCCGGCGGCAACGAATAGCCCTCCATTGCAGCCAGTTTTGCGGCGATGGGCGGTCTGGCCATGACCTCCTGAGGCAGCGCAACACACAGCGCGATTTCGATCATGCCACGGAGCACGTCGGCGTCCTCGGATGAGGCCACGAGAAGCTTTGCCATGATCGGGTTGGGTGCCGGCATCGGCAGGCCCGCCTCCAGCGCGTTCATCTCAGCGATCCGCGCACGGTCCGCAGCGATCTGGTTTCGATAAAACGGACCGACCCGGCGCTCGGTCTCGGCATCGTATTCCAGACAGAACGCCAAGGGATCGTTGACGTGACGACGAGCGACGTCGCGGAGCACCTGTGCGTGCAGAAGACCGACGCTCAGGCCGCGTCCGGCGGACGGGTTGGTACACGCCCAGGCATCGCCGACCGCGGCGTATCCCGTGATCACCGGCTTTTCATCGACGACAAAGCGCCGGTAACGGTCGATGACTCCTGCCATCAGAAGGACTGGTGTGATCGGCTGTCCGTCGAGCCAATGGGCTTGCCGCGAGCATGCCGAAACCACACGATGGAACGTGGCCGTCTCGCGCAAGGCCCGCATCGCCTTGTTCTTCGACGAGGTATACAAAGTGACCGACCAGGTGTCGTTGTCCCCGTCCAGGGTCAGGATCGAGAACAAGCCCATCGGCGTGAGCGCGCGTCCCATCCTGCGCGGGCGCTGAGGCCCGGAAAAATATCGGGTAAAATAGGCGAAGTTGCTGTCTTCGGCTTCCTCGATCGGAGCGCGGCCTCCCGCGCCGAGAATCCATTCGCAGGCCGGGCTTCGCCGCCCCATGGCGTCTATGACGAGATCAGCGCGAATCTCTTCGCCCGATGTCGTGCGGACCCCGGTCACGTGCGGCACAGCAGGGACAGCCGCTGCGCCCGTGATCAATTCGCGAACCTTGATGCCGCGGCGGACAGTCACGTTGGGTGCGGCTTGCGCCATGGCGGCGACGGCCCATTCAACGATGGGCCTCCGCCCCGTGACGAAACGCAAGGTCTCATCACCGGGACGCGGTGCCTTGTCTGTCAGGGTCGGGGGAAGCGAGCGACTGTCGAGATAATCCACCCAAACGCAGCCGGCGCCAAGCAAATCAGCCGTCAAATCAGGCAGTTCCTGATCGCTGATCATCCGAAACCGCGCGCTGAGATTGTGAGGTTGCCTGAATTGGGCAACTCCCGGGCGTTCCCACGAATCCCACCCAATGGCGGACGCCATGGGTCGATCTGCCGGATCAGCCTCCAGGACTGTGACACGGTGGCCGTCGCGACCAAGCATCGCGGCTGCGCATAAGCCGATCACGCCCCCGCCGCAAATGACGACTTTGCTCATCCGTTCCTCCCTGGGGTTCGTCGGACGACGGAGTCGAGAAATCGCGATCGTCCAAGACGAACAGCAACGACACAAGTTCACGCGGACACGGCTCGCTCAAGACATAGGTCGATGTGGCGAAGCGGAGGTTCAAAGCCCCCGGACCTTGCCTTGTGAGCCAAATGTCAGAGGTGACATTCTATGGGCCGGCGATGGCTCATTCGCGACGTCGGGCCTCGCCAGCCGTATCTCCTTCGTCGTCGCGGACAAGCGTCAGCGCAGATCCGGGACGACGGCAGCCCGTATGATGGGTTGAGCTCTTGCGAAACCCATCGCCCTTGCGAGAGAACGCCGTATCCGGGCCCAACGCCTTGCGCATCGTCGCCGCCCTGGCTCAGCCGTGGTGAAGGCTGCTGCCTGAGGAGCCCGGACCAGGGATCCGGCTCAGGCGCGGTATGAAGCCCGGAACTTCGGCAGCGTAGCGCGCATAGGCCTCGCCGAACTCGGTCCTTGCCTCGCGCTCCTCGCCTCTCGCGAGCTTCACATACATGATGGTCAGCACCGGAAACATCGCCAGGGTCAGAATCGTCGGCCATTGCAGCAGGAAGCCGAACATCACCAGTACGAAGCCGACATATTGCGGATGCCTGATGTAGCTGTAAGGGCCTGACGTGGCGAGGCTGCGGGTCTGCTGCGCCTCGTACAGCACGCTCCAGGCGGCCGAGATCAGGATGAAACCGGCAGCGATGAAGACGTAGCTGAGAACGTGAAACGGCCCAGCGTGCGGATTGGTCTTCCAGCCGAACATCATCTCGAGCAGGTGGCCGGCGTCATGCGAGAACCAGTCCACATCGGGAAAGCGCGACTGCAGCCAGCCCGACAGGAAGTAGATGGTGAGCGGAAAGCCGTACATTTCCACGAACAGCGCCACCAGGAACGCGCTGAAGGCGCCAAAGGAGCGCCAGTCGCGCGAGGTCTGCGGCTTGAAGAAACTGTAGGCGAACAGGATGAAGACCGCCGAATTGACGATGACGAGGCTCCAGAGGCCGTAGGCGGGTGCGGCATCGTGCATCACACGCCCCTCGAATCGTTTTGCCTGCTACCGCCGTGATGATGGCCGTGTCCGCCGTGCATGAAGAAGTGCATCAGAGGACAGGCGAGGAGCGGCAGCCAGACGAACAGCCCGAGCACGTGTGCCCTGTGCTCGGTGAACAGGAGCACGCCGGCGATGATCAGGAAGCCTATCAGCACGATGCCGGCCTTGGCTTTGGTCGACATGCCTTCTTGGTGGCGCTCTCGGTTGTCGGAATGGTCCTGCACCGACATAGCTATGCTCCTGTGATTGCCGGAGCTTAGCGGCGCGGTTGTCTTCATTGTTGATGCACGTCAAGCCTTCGGCAAAGGCCCCCTTGCCCCGCCGAGGAATTTCACACGACGGTCAACAGGCCCGCTTCCGCATCCGGGCAAGCTCGAGACAGGCCAGGGCAAGCCCCAAAGCCGGGGCCGTATGCACGCATCGTTAACCGGTGCGCCATCACGATCGGATCCTGCGATTTTCATCGGGATCGAGCATGCATACGCTCGCCATGGCCGTTGCATACGGGCTCTACCTCGTCATCGTGATCGGAGCGATAGGGCTCGCGATCATTGCCGTGTTCTGGCTCCCCGATCGCCTGCTGGGATTTCGGAGAGTCGAGGGGATCGTGGTGGTCCCCCTGGCGACGATCGCGATCTGGCTGCTCTTGTCCTATGGAGCGGTGCCACTGCCCGGCATCCTGATCATCAGTCCGCACAAGCTTCTGGCAGGCCTGGCACTCGCCTGCGGATTGGTCTGGTGCTTTGCCGAAGACAATTGGCTGTGAGGTCGAGAGCTCACGAGATCGGGTGAGCGCTTGCGAAACCCGTCAACCTGGCGAGAGAACGCCGCATCCAGACCCTTGCCGGGGCTGAAGCTCGATGAGTTTCGCGAAAAGCTCAACCCATCCTTCATACTACGCGCTGCTGCCACCGCAACCGCAGCTAGCGGGGACGCGGAAGGCGGACCGGCTCGGGCGCCCGTTCCTGCACATAGGGGTTCGTCAAGCACATGGCGGAAAGGCCTGAAGCCGCCGCCTTGCACTGCTCCCACGAACTATATTGGCATGAAATATAGGTGCCGCCGCCCCACTCCCATGTCTGCAGGCAGACCGGATAATTGCCGTTGAACCGTTGAGCTGAGGCCGGCGTGGGCGCAGACATTGCGACCCAGGCCAGGAGAAGAAGGAGAACCGCGCGCATCATGTGACTCCGGGGATTTTCGAATCCGGCTTGCAGCAGCGGACTGCCGAGCGCTTGCCGGGCTTACTGTGATCTCTGCATCCGACGCGGAGGCGGAGGCGGCGCCGGCTGCCTGAACCTCACACGCGGGTTGATATCGCAATAGAGGTTCCATCGTCCGGATGCCGAGGCCAGGCACTGCTCTCGCGTCTCATACATGCAGTCGCCGGAATAGCCGAGTTCTCCGCCCATGACGCACCAGGGATAATCACGGTCAGCGCGCGCTGCGGAAGAAAGCCCCGCCACCATGACAACAACCAGAATGGCGATTCGCATGAGATCCTCCATCTTGTCAGCCGAACCGCGCCGCAAAATGCTGGACCCTGGCAACGTCGCCGGTCGGCTGAACATGGCTTACGAATTGTTCCCCGAAAGGGCAAGCACCAATCCTGCAGCGCACGACATCGTGCCTTATCTGTCACGAGGGATCACCATCGGTTTAGGAACGTCCTCACGCGGCTTCGGTTGACCGGCACAACCTCAAACGGAGTTGAACGATGCGAAAGACAATTTTCTCGCTGACCATGTGCGCGCTGCTTGCCGGAGCGTCGATCGGTTTCGCCCACGCGCAGGCAGGCGGCAGCGGCGCTGGCGGAGCGGGTGGCGGAGCAGGTGCTGGCGCTGGTGCTGGAACAGGCGGTGCCGGTGTGGGGACCGGAGCAGCCGGCTCCTCGGCGGGTACCGGATCGAGCGGCGGCACAACCGGCATGGGCGGCAGCGCTGGCACCGGAAGCACTGGCGGGGCCGCATCGGCAGGCGGCAGCAATGGCGGTCAGGGAGGAGGTCCCCAGGCCCTTCGTCCAGGCAGAGCCAAAGATCCGACCCGTCGCTGACGCTATCGCCCTGTCACCTGATACGGAAAGAGGCTGCTGAGCCCCGCTCGGCAGCCTCTGTTTTGTTAACTCGGCGCCTTACGACGCCTTCTGCTTCGCCTCGACATATCGTGCAAAGTTGTCGAGAATCGCCTGCCAGCCGGCTTGCTGCTGCTCGACCGAATGGGTGGTTTCGCCATCGAAGGCGACGCGGACGACAACGCCTCTGGGGCCCGGCACGAAATCGACCTCGGCCTTGCGATCGCCGAAGGCATATTCGATCCGCTTGTGCTCGAGGATCTTCGTGTAGGTGCCGGCGAAGTCGAAACCCATGCTGCCGTCCTTGGCTTCCATGCGGGACGAGAACAGGCCGCCTTCGCGCAAATCGACCGTCGCCCTGGTCGTATGCCAATCGTCCGACGCGGCGTTCCACTTCACGATGTCGGCAGGCGTCGTGTAGGCACGCCAGACCTGATCGATGGGGGCGGCGACGCTGGTTTCGACGGTGATTCTCATGGGTTATTGCTCCAGTTCGATATGTGACGGCGCGAGGGTGACGACATCGCGGCCCGTGCGCGTGATTGGTTGACAGCACTTCCGCGGCGTGTCCACCCAAGGACGGTCGAGACCCGCCCATGCCGACATGGTCGCGCCGTCAATGCGATAAAAAATGGAAAGCTGACGCCGGGGACGACCGGCCTGCTTGCGGCCGGCGTGTCAGCAGACCTTCTGGAAGCGCGCGCGCCAGCGCGACGCCTTGACTGGCGGCAGCACGTAGCTCTTGCCTTCCGCCGAAACCGTCAGCGGCTGGCCGGAGCTTAGGAGATCCAGGAATTGAGTTTCCAGCTCGCCCCAGACGTCCTCGCTGAGGTCGGGATGGCCGAGATCGGCCTGGTTGAACCACGAGGTGCCAGGCGGGAAGTTGTCGGGGGCGGCGTAGGTGAAGCCGGCAAAATCCATCTGGGTCTTGCCGTTGCCGATCGTGATCGTGGCCCCGGTGTGATCCTGCTTCGGTGCCTGCCCCGGATAGACCGCATCGAGCTCGTAATGCGTGCCGCAGCCGAAGCGAAACACCGTCTTGTGGTGCGTATCGTTAAAGGTGAGCCATGGCCGGTCGTAGCGGTCCATCTCGAGCGTCCATGCGCCGCGCAAGCTGTCCTTCGACGGGCCGCCGGCGGCCATTGCGGCAGACGATCCGAGCCACGACAGGGCGAGGACAAGTCCGAGCAGTCTTGCAATCATCGTCAGGCTAACCTCTCAACGCGAGCCGCGATGGTCCTCACAGCAAAGGCGCATCGCCGGGACCTGTTCAGATCGCCCCTGTCTTGCCCCGAATGGCCATCGATCGCTTGATGACTTGCTGCGCGTCGGCGTAGCGGCCCTGATCCTTGTAGAGATCGGCCAAATTCTCCAGCACGTCGGCAATGTCAGCGCCCGTAGAGTGCGGCCAGATTGTTCTGCGCCTGCGCGATATCGGGGTGATCGGGCCCATACGCTTTCTCCGTTACCGCCATCGCGCGCTTGAGCAGCCGCTCGGCCTCGGCATAGCGATGCCGGTGGATATAGGCGTCGGCGAGATTGCTCATCAGCACCGTGGCTTCGGGATCGTCCGGACCGTGCGCCTTCTCGAGCACGGCGAGCCCGCGCTTGAACAGCGGCACGGCCTGGTCGTAGCGGTGCTGATTGCTGTAGACGGCGGCGAGGTTGCTCAGCGCCAGCACGATGGAGGGATCGTTGGGACCGCGCGCCTTCTCGCCGATCGCGAGCGACCGCTTCAGCAGCGGCTCCGCATCGGCGTAGCGCGCTTCCACGCGGTAGAGCTCGCCGAGATTGTTCAGCACCATCGCGACCTCGGGATCGTCAGGGCCGAGCGTCTTCTCCCGGATCGCCAGCGAGCGCTTGTACAGCAGCTCGGCGACCGGATATTGACCGAGATTGTAGTGAATGGTGCCGAGGTCATTGAGCGGCATCGCGACGTGGGCATCGTCGGCGCCGAATTCCTTCTCGCGCAGGGCCAGCGCCTTCTGGGCGAGCGGCAGCGCCTCGGTGTATTTGCCGGCCCGATAAAGCTCTTTCATCTGCCGGGTGAGCGTGCCGGCCTCATCCTCGCTGGCATGAGAGATCGCGCCCAGCGACAAGCTCAGCGCGAGGGCGGTCACCGCAACACGGATCGATGCTTTCAGGACCTTCATGGCGCGTTCCTCGCCGCTGATGTCAGGGACTTCAGTGGCTTTGGTGCGCCTGGAGGCCGGCCAGGTTCAATGTGGGCGGGATCAAGTGAAGAAGTTGCGCAGCTTTTCGATCACCAGCTCCGGCGCCTCCTCGGGCAGATAGTGGCCGCAAGGCAGGCTTTCGCCGCTGATATCCACGGCCTTTTCGCGCCAGGTCTGGCGCACGTCGTAGGTCGATCCGACGACGCCCTTTTCGCCCCACAGCGCGAGCAAGGGGCACATGATCCGCTTGTCCGCATCGGCCGCGTCGTGGACCAGATCGATGCCGGCGGCGGCGCGGTAATCCTCGCAGACGGCGTGAAGCGTCTCAGCCGTATAGCATCGGCGGTATTCCGCGAGGGCGAGCGGATCGATCGCGCCCGGCGTCTTGTTCTGCTTGTTGATGTGCGCCTGCAGATAGAAGTCGAGATTGTTGCCGATCAGCGTTTCCGGCAGCGGCGCCGGCTGGCTCAGGAAGAACCACCACATGTAGCGCATGGCAAAATCCTTGGTCACCTTGGCGTACATCGTCGCGGTCGGCGCGATGTCGAGCACCGCAGCCCTGGTCACGGCGGCGGGATGATCCAGCAGCAGGCGGTGCAGGACGCGTCCGCCGCGGTCGTGACCTGCCGCGAAGAAGCGCTCGAAGCCGAGCGCGCGCATCACCTCGACCTGGTCGCGCGCCATCTCGCGCTTGGAATAGGCGATGCTGTCCTTGCCGCCGTCGGGCTTGCTGGAATCGCCGTAGCCCCTGATATCAGTGAGCACGACCGTAAAGCGCTCGGCAAGTTTTGGCGCGACCTTGTGCCAGCACACCAGCGTTTGCGGATGGCCGTGCAGCAGCAACAGTGGCGCGCCATCGCCCTTCACGAAAGTATTGATCTCCGCGCCACTGGTCTTGATGCGGCTGCGGCGAAAACCGGGCAGCAGTTTTTCGATCTGATCGGTGGCCACGGACGTCTTCTCCTCGGCGAACGCGGGCAGATTTAGCATCGTCGAACCAATCGCGCCTGTGGTCGTCGCCGCGAGCGACACCAGGCGGCGCCGGGTCATCCCAGCATCGGACAAATGGTCTGCCTGCTCATTGTCGAACATGTTGCGTTCCCCCGGACGGAATTCGGCTCTTTCCGCGAAGGTGCCGGCCCACCTGGCGAAAATCCAATGTCAGGTCGAAATATGATTATGCACGGCTTGCATAAGCGACCCGGTGGTGCAGCTTGCGGGGCGCCGGACGAATTGCCGATGCCGATCCCGGCAAATTCACTGGCACGCTGCAGGCGGTGAATCAGGCGCTCACGACACCGGGCTGCTTTGCCCCAGCCGCGGCTCCGTGCCCGCGAGCAGCCGCTGAATATTGGCGCGATGGCGGATGATCACATAGAGGCTGCCCGCGATCACCAGCAGGCGATAAGGCAGTGGGTGCGGCAGGCTGCAGACGAGGATGACGGCCGTCACCGCCGCCAGCATCGAGCTCAAGGAGACGATCCGCGCCAGCACCAGCGCGATGACGAAGACTGCCGCCGCGCCGAGGCCCACCGGCCACAACATCGCCAGCGCCACGCCAAGACCGGTCGCCGCCGATTTGCCGCCGGTGAAATTCAGCCAGATCGAGCGGCCGTGGCCGAGCAGCGCGGCAATGCCGGCAAGGCTCACCGCCCAAGGCACCCAGGCTTGCAGTTCGGCCGCGATCGGCGGAGTCGGAGACAGCACGCCATACAGCCAGGGACAGAACCTGCGAGCCACGAAGATCGCCGCCACGCCCTTCAGCACGTCGATGACCAGGACCGCCAGGGCGGGCCACTTGCCGAGCGTCCGCAGCACATTCGTCGCGCCGGTCGATCCGGAGCCGTGCTCGCGGATATCGATGCCGCTGAGCAGTTTGCCCGCGAGATAGCCCGTGGGTATCGAGCCGAGCAGATAGGCGATCACCAATCCGGCTGCGCCTGCGATCCAGAAAGCCATCGATACGTGTCCAATGTCCGCGACAGCATGTTATCGCGGACTTCGCCCGATCGCCATCATCCCCTCGCGCTCCACCTTGATCCCTCCCGCCGAATAGACCACCATCGCGTTTCACCGCTCACGGCAGAATGGGCGAGGAAACGCAGACATGGATGGAACTGCCGGATCCGATCTCGTCGCGCGGGCGCGGGCGATTGCGCCGCTGATTGCTGACGAAGCAGAGGAGATCGAGCGTACACGGCGGCTGACGCCTAATGTCGTCAAGGCGCTGATCGAAAACGGGCTCTATCGCGCGCTGCTGCCGCGGAGCCTGGGCGGATCGGAAGCAGCGCCCGAGATCTTCATGCAGATGCTCGAGGAGGTCGCCAAGGCCGACGCCTCCACGGCCTGGTGTCTCGGCCAAAATTGCGTCTGCGCGATGATCGCCGCCGCGCTCGACCACGATAGCGCGCACGAGATCTTCAACACCGCATCAGGCATCCTCGCCTGGGGCGCGGTGGCGCATGAGGCGCGCGCGGTCGAAGGCGGCTACCGCGTCACAGGTCGGTGGGATTTTGCCTCGGGCTCGCGGCAGGCGAGCTGGCTCGGCGCGCATGTCCGCATCGTCAATGCCGATGGCACGCCGCGGAAAAATACCGATGGGTCGCCGGAGCAGCGCACCGTCCTCTTTCCGCTTGCGAGCGCGGTGCTGCACGATGTCTGGCAGGCGATCGGCCTCGCCGGCACCGGCACCGATTGCTACGAGGTGAAAGACCTCTTCATCCCCGATCGCTTCGCCGTGTTCCGCGATGTGCGGGAAGCCTTGCGCGAGCCGGGCCCGCTCTACCGGCTGCCGACCGGCTCGACCTTCAGCCTCGGCTTTGCAGCGGTCTCGCTCGGCGTCGCGCGCGCGACGCTGGATGCGGCGATCGCGCTGGCGCGCGGCAAGCACCCGTCACTGGCCGCACACGCGATGCGCGACAACCAGGCGGTCCAGGGCCTGGTCGGCCGCACCGAAGGCGACCTGCGCGCCGCACGCGCCTATCTCTACTCCACAGCGCATGCGATGTGGCGCGATCTCTCCGTCTCAGGCGTCTTCAGCGCAGCGCATCGCAGCGCTATCAGGCTCGCCGCGACATGGACCATTCATCAGTCGGCAAAAGTGGTCGACACCGCCTATCGCATGGCCGGCGCCACCGCCGTGTTCCGCAGCAATCCGTTCGAGCGGCGGTTTCGCGACATGCACGCCATCACCCAGCAAATCCAGGCGCGCGATACGCATTATGAGGATGTGGGCAAGGTGATTCTCGCCGGCGGCTGAGAAGCCGCCACTTCGTCCGCCACGACCCGCAGCAGCACATCCTTCGAACGGCGATGCCAGCAGAAAGTTGCGTCCCTCGACGAGGCGTAGCCCGGCCGGGTGCGAATGTGCCGGGGGCGGCTACTATGGCGGCGGCTACGGCTATGTCGACGATTCCTGCCTGCCCTCCGGCCCCTACTCCGGGTATTAGACGCGAAGCTCGCGAACGTGAGATGCAGACGCCAACCCGCGCTGACGCTGCGCTCCCTCCCCCGCTTGCGGGGGAGGGTTGGGGAGAGGGTGTCTCCCTCGCGAGAACCCCCAAGAGGAGAAAGCCCTCACCCGCGCCTTCGGCGCGACCTCTCCCGCAGGCGGGAGAGGTTAGCCGAGAGAGCCGCGCGTCCCTTACATTGGAGAATCATGATGAATCGCGCTTTGGATCACGCCACCAGCGCAGCGTCTCCGCCGTCGATGCCGCGCTGCGCCGCGAGCAGGCTGATGATCTCGACGTTCGGCCGGGCCTTGCTGAACAGAAAACCCTGGCCCTCGTCGCACCCCTCGGCGCGGAGACAGCTCAGCTCGGCTTCGGTCTCGACGCCTTCGGCGGTGATGGTGACACCAAGACCTTTGCCGAGGCTGACGATGGAGCGGATGATCGCCTGTGCCTCGCGATTGGCACCGAGATCGCGCACGAAGGACTGGTCGATCTTGATCTTGTCGAACGGGAAGCTGCGCAAATAGCTGAGGCTGGAATAGCCGGTACCGAAATCGTCCATCGAGATGCGCACGCCGAGCGCACGCAGCGCATGCAGCGTCGCCAGCACCTGCGCGCTCTTCTCCAGCAGCAACGTCTCGGTGATCTCGAGCTCGAGCCGGCGCGGCGGCAGGCCGGAATGCTTCAGCGCGTCCGTCACCACCGACAGCAGATTGCCGCTGCGAAACTGCAACGGCGACAAATTGACGGCGACGCGGACGTCGTCCGGCCAGGTCGCGGCATCGAGGCAGGCGCGGCGCAGCATCAGGCCGCCGAGCGGATTGATCAGCCCGGTCTCTTCAGCGACCGGAATGAACTCGGCCGGCGAGACCATGCCGCGCTCGGCATGCGGCCAGCGCACCAAAGCCTCGAAGCCGGTGATGCGGCCGCTCTGGAGATCGATCAGCGGCTGATAATAGGGGCGCAGCACGTCGTTCTGGATGGCATCGCGCAGCTCGACCTCGATCTTGCGGCGACTCTGCGCCCTGGCATCGAGCGCGGCCTCGAAGAAGGCGAAGCTGCCGCGCGAATCCTGCTTGGCGCGCGACAGCGCCATGCCGGCGCTCTTGAGCAGCTTTTCGGACTCGTCGCCGTCGCCGGGCGCCATCGCGATGCCGATGGAGGCGCCGATCACCACGGAATGGCCGTCGAGCAAATAGGGATCGGCGATGGCCTCGAGCAGCCGCTTGGCGAGGCCCACCGCGTCCTCGGGCCGAGCCAAGCCGCTCTGCGCGATCGCGAACTCGTCGGAATTGAGCCGTGCCAGCGCGTCTTCCTCGCGCAAGGTCGAGCGCAGCCGCTTGGCGACGCCGCGCAACAGCTTGTCGCCGATCGCGTGCCCCAGCGAGTCGTTGACCGACTTGAAATTGTCGAGCCCGAGCATCAGCACCGCGACCTTCTCGGAGCTGCGGCGGGTGTGCAGCAGCATCTCGTCCATGGTCTGGCGCAGCAGATTGCGGTTCGGCAGGCCGGTCAGGGCATCATGCTGGGCCATGAAGGCAAGCCGCGCCTCGGCGCGTTTGCGCTCGGTGATGTCCATCAGCGCCAGCAGCACCGCGGGCCGGTCGGCATAGGTCAATTCGCGGGAATAGATCGCAAGGTCGATCAGCGCACCGTCGGCCTTGACGTGCTTCCAGATGCGCGCGGCCTGCTCGTCGCCGGACCGGTCGGTGGTCCAGGGCGGCTCGCTGTCGAAGGCCTGCAGCGAGCGGATCTTCAGCCGCTCGAACTCGGCGCGGCTGTAGCCGTAATGCGCGATCGCGGCGTCATTGACGCCGAGGATGCGCTCGTCGTCCAGCGCGCAGACGATCATGGGGACGGGATTGCCGTCGAACAGCAGGCGGAACGAGGCCTCGCGCTGCTTCAATTCGGTGATGTCGACGCGCAGGCCGACCACGCCGCCGTCATCGGTGCGGCGTTCCTCGATCAGGATGACGCGGCCGTCGGACAACGTCTGCTCATGACGCTTGCCGGGCTCGTAGAGCTTCTTCAGCCGTGCGGCGATCCACTCCTCCTCGTGGCCGGCCGCTTCCGGATAGTCGCCGCGGGCGACGCCGACGCGCAGCGTGTCCTCCAGACGCGCGCCTTCCTGGAACAGATCGGCGGTCTTGCTGTAGATCTCGGCGTACTGCTTGTTCCAGAGAACGTAGCGGCCTTCGGGATCGAGGATGACGATGCCTTGCGGCAGGAGATCGACGGCCTGGCGCAGCCGATCGTGCGACCTGCGGGCTTCCGCGATGGCGGCTTCAGCTTCCGCGCGGCTCTGCATGAGCAGATCGCGTTCGATCAGCGGACGATTCGCGCGCGCAAAGCGCGGCTTGCGCGGCTGTCCCGCGACCACGCCCTGCTTTCGCTTCTTTGTTTTTTTGGACCCCAAACTCAACTTCACACGCCTTAACCGCGCCCAGCGGCCGCAACTCTTGCTCCAAGTATCTGAAAGAAAAGTAATCCTGGCGAGCGGCGGCACCGACAAGCGGGCCGAGCGTCGGACCATTTTGCCCGTTTGCGAGGCGCGAGAAGCCTCATCAGGCGCGTCGAACCTGCTTCCGCGTCGCGATCGGCGAGAGAGGAGGCGCGAAAAAGCGCAGTCTCCATGAATCAATTCCGGAACAGACGCCGCTTGCATGCAGGCGGCACGCGCATCTCGTTCCGCGCACGAATTTTGGTCAATGCAGGATAGAGTTATCGCACCGTTAAAGAACGGCCGGCACGGGGATGATCGGCGGAAAATTAAATGTCGTGTCGGGCGCATCGCCGCGTGCGGCATCGGCTCCGCAATGGGCTATAAGAGTGTCAAGATGAGTCCCCGCCGCATCATTCCCCTCCTGCTTGCGATGACGCTCCTCGTCATAAAAGTCCTGGCCGCTGGCGGCGCGCTCGCCCAGGACAAGGGCAGCGTGAACCCGAAGCCGCTGCCGCCGCTCGCCCATCCCAATGATCCCAAGATCGGCGCCAAGGAGCTGTTCGCGCGAAAACTGCTGCCCTCGAAAGGGCCGGCGCATGTGATCGGCTCCTACGTGAAGGGCTGCATCGGCGGCGCTGAGCAGATGCCGCTCAACGGCGACACCTGGCAGGTGATGCGGCTGTCGCGCAATCGCAACTACGGCCACCCCGACATGATCGCGCTGATCAAGCGCCTGGCGGCCAAGGCGCACAAGGATGCGGGCTGGCCGGGCATCTTGGTCGGCGATATCGGCCAGCCGCGCGGCGGGCCGGCGCTCTCAGGCCATGCCAGCCATCAGATCGGGCTGGACGCCGACATCTGGCTGACGCCGATGCCGGACCACCGGCTCTCGCGCGAGGAGCGCGAGGAGATGTCGGCGGTGATGATGGTGCGCGAGGATCGCCTCGACATCGATCCGAAAGTGTTCACATCAGGCCATGTGCTGGTGCTGCGCGATGCGGCGCAGGAGCCGGCGGTGCAGCGCATCTTCGTCAATCCAGCGATCAAGAAGGCGCTGTGTCGTGAAGCCAAGGGCGACCGCTCCTGGCTGTCGAAGATCCGGCCGTGGTGGGGCCACGACTATCACTTCCACATCCGCATGCGCTGCCCGGCCGGCGCCAGCGACTGCAAGGGCCAGCCGTCGCAATCCGAAGACGAGGGCTGCAAGCCCTCCGATCTCGCCTATTGGTTCAGCGAGGGCGTGCTGCATCCCAAGCCGCCGCCGGAGCCGCCGAAACCAAAGCCGCCGATGACCTTGGCGCAGATGCCGGCGGCCTGCAAAGCCGTGCTGCACGCGCCGGACGCGAAGCCGTAGGGGCAGGTGAGGTCTGGGAAGCGGCCGCCTCACCCACCGCCTTCGCCGGGACGACTCGTGGAAGGTCGAATCCCTTTCGCACCTTTGACCTCCGGCCTTAGCCTGCTATCCTCGCATCTGCGATATCCCCGCCGGCCGTAAGCCGTCGCGGGGGGACGTGGAACAGCGCTTCCGCCCGTCGCGATCCAACCACCCACCGCCAGATTTGCGCGTGCGTTTGCGCGCGCGGGCTCGCACGGAGCGCCATCGATGTATCGTATCGCCGGACTTTTCATTGCCTTCGTCATGCTCGCGGGCCTCGCGCCGGCCAGCGCCGAGGACAAGACCATCACGGTTTTCGCCGCCGCCTCGATGAAGAACGCGCTCGACGAGGTCGATGCCGCCTACACCGCCAAGACCGGCATCAAATTCAGCGTCAGCTACGCTGCGAGCTCGGTGCTGGCAAAACAGATCGAGCAGGGCGCGCCGGCCGACGTGTTCGTCTCGGCTGATACCGACTGGATGGACTATGCCGTCGCCAAGAAGACCATCAACGCGCCTTCCAGAGTCAACCTGCTCGGCAACAGCATCGTGCTGATCGCACCAAAGGATGCCAGGATCGCCAACGTCACGATCGCGCAAGGTTTTGATCTCGCAACACTCGCCGGCGACGGCAGGATCGCGACCGGCGACGTCAAGTCGGTGCCAGCAGGCAAATACGCCAAGGCCGCACTGGAGAAGCTGGGCGCCTGGCAGGCTGCCGAACCGAAATTCGCGATGGCCGAGAGCGTGCGCGCCGCGCTGACGCTGGTGGCGCGCGGTGAAGCCAATCTCGGCATCGTCTATTCCACCGACGCCAAGGTCGAGCCCGGCGTCAAGATCGTCGGCACCTTCCCGGCGGATTCGCATCCGGCGATCATCTATCCTGTCGCGGCGACCAGCACCGCAAAGCCCGAAACCAACGACTATCTCGCTTTCCTGCGTACGTCGGCGGCCAAGTCCATTCTGGAAAAATACGGCTTTAAATTCCTGATCAGCCCCACGACCTGATTTCAAGCACTTGATGCTCGACATCTCTCCCGCTGAATGGACGGCGATCCTGCTCTCGCTCAGGGTCGCCATCATCGCGACGCTGGTGGCAACGCCATTCGGCATTGCGCTGGCGTGGCTGCTTGCCCGCCGCGATTTCTGGGGCAAGTCCGTGCTCGATGCGATCGTGCATCTGCCGCTGGTGCTGCCGCCCGTCGTCACCGGCTATTTGCTGCTGCTCACCTTCGGCCGCCGCGGCCTCGTCGGCAGCTTCCTCGCCGATCATCTCGGCATTGTCTTCGCGTTCCGCTGGACCGGAGCTGCGCTCGCCTGCGGCGTGATGTCGTTCCCGCTGCTGGTGCGGCCGATGCGGCTGTCGATCGAGGCGATCGACCGCAAGCTCGAGCAGGCCGCCGAGACGCTGGGCGCCGCGCCGTTCAAGGTGTTCTTCACGGTGACGCTGCCCTTGGCGCTGCCCGGCCTGCTCGCCGGCATGGTGCTGGGCTTTGCCAAGGCGATCGGCGAGTTCGGCGCCACCATCACCTTCGTCTCCAACATTCCCGGCGAAACCCAGACGATCTCGTCGGCGATCTATTCGCTGATCCAGACGCCCGATGGCGACGCGGCTGCAGGCCGACTGGTGATCGTCTCGATCGTGCTCGCGCTCGGCGCGCTCATCGGCGCCGAATGGTTCGCCCGCCGCGCTACCGCGCGCCTGCACGGAAATTGACCATGCTGCGCGTCGACGTCGAAAAACAGCTGGGCGAATTTTCGCTGCACGCGACCTTCGCCAGCGAGGGCCGCGTCACCGGCCTGTTCGGCGCGTCCGGCGCCGGCAAGACCTCGCTGATCAACATGGTCGCGGGCCTGCTGCGGCCCGACCGCGGCACCATCGTCATCGACGGCGAGACCGTCGACGACACCGCATCAGGCATTCATGTCCCGACTTGGCGCCGCCGCATCGGCTACGTCTTCCAGGATGCGCGGCTGTTTCCGCATCTCAACGTCGCGCAAAATCTCGACTATGGGAGACGGATGAACCGGCTCGCGCCCGATCCGGCGCAGCGTGGGCGTGTCGTCGAACTGCTCGACATCGGCGCGCTGCTTGATCGCCGTCCCGGAAAGCTGTCGGGGGGCGAACGCCAGCGCGTCGCGCTCGGCCGCGCGCTGCTGTCCAAGCCACGTTTGCTGCTGCTCGACGAGCCGCTCGGCGCGCTCGACGAGGCCCGCAAGCTCGAGATCCTGCCCTATCTGGTGCGACTGCGGGACGAAGCCAATGTCCCCATGGTCTATGTCAGCCATGACGTCGCCGAGCTGCGCCAGCTCGCGACGCAGATCGTCATGCTGAGACAGGGCCGCGTGACCTCGTTCGGCGGCGTGAAGGTGCTGACGTAGAGCGCGAGTAGGCTGACCCGATCACCGCAGTCATGCCCCGGCTTGACCGGGGCATCCAGTACGCCGCGGCTTCTCCGTATCCATGCACGGCCTCTGGAATACTGGATTGCCCGCTTTCGCGGGCAATGACAGCGAGAGTTTGTCTACCAGCCGCGATCGACGTTGCGCACATCGCCCGTTCGCGCGTCGACATCGACCTCCATCCAGCGGCCGCGGGAATCGCGGCCCTCAATCTGCCATTCATCGCCGAGGAAGTTCGTGTGCGAGATCGTCACGACGCCGATGTCGGTGGCGACATCGAGCGCGGCCTGCATCGAGATCTGATCGCCCGTGTCATAGGCCAGCGCCGGCGCCGCGGAGCCGAGTCCGATCGCGACGATGGCGGTCAGGATGAGTTTACGCATGGGTTGCTCCTGTCAGATGCGTTGACCGTTACGCGGCTAAACGGATAACGCCACGAGACGTTCCGGAACCCGGAGTCACGAAGCCGCGCAAATCATCGGCGGAAGCGGCGATTTCGTGGCGGTTCCTCGCATATCGGCGTCACCATTGGGGCAAGGTGCGTCAAAGATACCGTCATTGCGAGCGCAGCGAAGCAATCCAGAAATGCACCCGCGGAGATGGTCTGGATTGCTTCGTCGCAAGAGCTCCTCGCAATGACGAGTTCTTGGCTAGTTTCGCCTACCAAACTGCCGACCGGTGTAATGGGTCCTGGCTTTCGCCAGGACGACATTGAGGAAACAGGCGCGCCCTAAACCCCCGCCACCGACGACCAAATCTCCGCGAGCTTCTTCCGCAGCTCCTGACGCCGCGTCAGTGGGGCCGGCGTCTCGTCGTCTTCCGGCAGGCGCAGGCCGACGACATTGACGCGGCCGCCGGAAATGCTGCGTGCGACGAGCACGATGGTATCGAGCGCGAGCTCGGCGCCCTCCTTCGGCGCGCGGTCGAGATGGACGTCGAAATAATCGGCAAGCGTGAGCTTACCCTCGTCCTCGGTCACCTTCACGCCGTAGATCTCGGCGAGCTCGGCCAGCGTGTGCTCGCCCGACACCATGAAGTCGCCGAGCAGATGCGGATCGGGCGCCGTGCTCGGCTGCATGTCGACGAAGAAGCGGTCGAGCGCCTCGGCCCTTTCAGGCGGCGCCAGCAGGTAGATGTAGTCGCCGGGCGCGACCGGCTCGGCCTCCACGGGAGTCAGGATGTGCTCGTTGCGGATCACCAGCGTCGGCTTCGACCAGGACGGGATCAGGCCGCGGCGGAAATACAGGCTCTTCGGCCGCACCGGATAGCCGACGAGCTGCTGCTCGAGCTGGCCGGGCAGATCCAGCTCGATGCGGCGCGGCCCGCGCTCGGTGCGCGGCAGCGCCACGTGCAGTTTTCGCGCGGCCGGTGCCAAGGTCCAGCCTTGCAGCAGCAGCGAAATGATCACCACGACGAAGGCGACGTCGAAATAGAGATAGGCTTTTGACAGGCCGACCAGCATCGGGATCGATGCAAGGAAGATCGCGACCGCGCCGCGCAGGCCGGTCCAGGCGATGAAGATCTTTTCGCGCCAGTTGAAGCGGAATGGCGCCAGGCACACGAACACCGCGATCGGCCGCGCCACCAGCATCAGCACCAGCGCGATGGCAATCGCCGGCAGCACGCTGGAGCCCAGCCGGCTCGGCGAGACCAACAGGCCGAGCAGCACGAACATCACGATCTGCGCCAGCCAGGTCGCGGCATCCAGAAACGCCACCACCGAATTGTGCGCGCGTGTCGGCCGGTTGCCGATGATGATGCCGGCGAGATAGACGGCGAGGAAGCCCGAGGCGTGCATGATCTGCGAGCCGCCGAAGATCACGAGCGCGGCCGTGGTCACGAACGGCGCGTGCAGGCCCTGCGGCAGCGCGACCTTGTTGAGCCCGATGACGACGAGGCGCCCGCCGATCACGCCGACGACGGCGCCGAGCAACGCCTCCTGGACGAACTCCATCACCACATGGCCTGGCGTGCTCGAGCCCAGCGAGATGTATTCGACCAGCATGAGGGTCAGGAAGATCGCGAAGGGATCGTTGGTGCCGGATTCCGCTTCCAGCGTCGCACCGACGCGCGGGCGCAGGCGCAGGCCCTGGGTGTGCACCAGGAGGAACACCGCGGCCGCGTCGGTGGAGGCCACCACCGCCCCGACCAGCAGCGACTCCGCCCAGTTGAGGTCGAGCGCGAATTTCGCGAACGGCGCCGTGATCAGCGCGGTCAGCAGCACGCCGACGGTGGCGAGCACCACGGAGGGCGCGAGCACGGTGCGGATGCTGGCAAAGCGCGTTTTCAGGCCGCCGTCGAACAGGATCAGCGCCAGCGCCACCGAGCCGACCAGATAGGTGGTGCCGACATCGTTGAACTGGAGCTGGCCGGGGCCTGCATCGCCCGCCAGCATGCCGATCGCGAGAAAGACCAGCAGCAGCGGCGCGCCGAAGCGCAGCGCGAGCAGGCTCGACAGGATGCCGGCCATGACGAGGGCGGCGCCGAGCAGAATGGCGATGCTGAAAGAGTCGAGGGAAGCCATCCACCTTCCGGGTACAAATCGCTGGAATTGCATCCTTATCGTCGCCACACTCCTGCGCCAACCCATTTTCGCCCGCTCGCGGCAATCTGCCCTTATTTTGCGGCCTTAACGCGCTTCACATGCCGGTGTATCGATGGTCCGGCCGCTGCGGCGCCTTCGAATCAAATCCTTCCGCCTGCTTCCCGACGAGACCGCCTGATGGACATGGACCTCAAAGACCTCATGGAGTTCGTGCAGACGACTGCACGCAGCGTCGGAGCGGAGATCTCTTCGCCCTGGTTCTACCTGCAGTTCGGTCTGATCCTGGCGGCGGCCGGCATCGCCTATGCGGCGGATACCGGCGTTCACAACCGCGTCGACATGAGCTCGGTGACGATGCGCTGGCCGCTGCCGCTCCGGCACTTCGCCCGTGTGATGGTCGCGAGCGCCTCGACGGCGGTGTTCACCCTGCTGGTGATCATCTTCCGCGTGGTGATGTATCACGCGACCTGGCCGAGCCGCAGCTATCTCCTGATGGTCGCCGCCAAGCTGGGGCTCGCCTGGCTCGTGATCCGGCTCGTGACCTCGGTGCTGCGCAATGCCTTCTTCGTCAAGCTGGTGTCGGTTGCGGCCTGGTTCGTCGCGGCGCTGTCCATCCTCGGCCAGCTCGAGGCCACGGTCGACCTGCTCGATTCCTACGCCATCGTGCTCGGCGGTCTCAGGCTGACACCGCTGCTGCTGCTCAAGGCCGGCGCACTGCTGATCCTCGCGCTCTGGCTCACCAACATCGCCAGCAATTTCGCCGAGAGCAAGATCAACTCGACGACCGATTTGACGCCGTCGGTCCAGGTGCTGCTGATCAAGATCATCCGCATCGGGCTGCTTGCGGTCGCGATCGTGATCGCGCTCGGCACCGTCGGCATCGACCTCTCGGCGCTTGCGGTATTCTCCGGCGCGGTCGGCGTCGGTATCGGTATCGGCCTGCAAAAGATCGTCGCCAACTTCATCTCCGGCATCATCCTGCTCGCCGACAAATCGGTGAAGCCGGGCGACCTCGTCACCATCGGCGACAATACCGGGCGCATCAGCGCGATGAAGACGCGCTATATTTCCGTGGCCGCCGGGGACGGCCGCGAATTCCTGGTGCCGAACGAGGATCTGGTGACGCAGAAGGTCGTCAACTGGACCTACACCGACAAGAACACGCTGGTGAAGATCACCTTCGGCACCAATTACGACGCCGATCCGAAGCTGGTCTGCAAGCTGGCGATCGAGACCGCCTCGGCCCATCCGCGCGCACAAAAGGGCAAGCCGCCGAACTGCCTGCTGACCGAGTTCGCGGAGGCCGGCATGAAGTTCTCGCTGACGCTCTGGCTCGCGGATCCCGACGGCATGGATGCCGTCAAGAGCGACGTGATGCTGGCGCTGTGGGACGCTTTCAAGCGCGAGGGCATCCGGGTTCCCTACCCCGTCCGGGAAATCCGCGTCCGCGGCGGGGCGCTGCCGGTGGAAACCAGCGTAGAAGTCCCGAATTGAGACCGCTTTCGGCCGCATGGCCGGCGGAATTCTCGTTTTGGCGCGTTTTCTTCACGCGAACCGGTACCCACTTCGCTCGAAAACGCTCTGGCCAAGCTTGCACGAAATCCCGCAATCATTAAATTAGAGCCTCAAATCAAGCCCTTCCGCCGTATTCCAGAAGATAGCGACCGCATGAGCTACGTCGAAGCCACCGATACCTCGCTGCGCAAGACCGGACAGATCAAGTTGCATGGGCCGAACGCCTTTGCCGGCATGCGCAAGGCGGGGGCTTTGGTCGCAAAGTGCCTCGACGAGCTCACCGACATCGTCGGCCCGGGCGTGCCGACGGATCGCATCGACGAATTCGTCCGCGAGTTCGCCTTCAGCCATGGCGCCTATCCGGCGACGCTGATGTATCGCGGCTATCGCTACTCGACCTGCACCTCGCTCAACCACGTGGTCTGCCACGGCATGCCCGGCGACCGCCCGCTGAAGGAAGGCGACATCGTCAATATCGACGTCACCTTCATCGTCGACGGCTGGTACGGCGATTCCAGCCGGATGTACGCGGTCGGCCCGATCGCGCGCAAGGCCGAGCGGCTGATCGAGGTGACCTATGAGGCGATGATGCGCGGCATCGCCGCGGTGAAGCCCGGCGCCACCACCGGCGACATCGGCCACGCCATCCAGAGTTTCGTCGAGCCGCAGGGCATGAGCGTGGTGCGCGATTTCTGCGGCCACGGTCTCGGCCGCATGTTCCACGACGAGCCGAACATCATCCATATCGGCCGCCCGGGCGAAGGCGTGCAGCTCAAGCCCGGCATGTTCTTCACCATCGAGCCGATGATCAATCTCGGCAAGCCGCATGTGAAAATCCTGTCCGACGGCTGGACCGCCGTGACCCGCGATCGCTCGCTGTCGGCGCAGTTCGAGCACTCGGTCGGCGTCACCGCCACCGGCGTCGAGATCTTCACGCTGTCGGAACGGCACGGCGAGAAGCAGATCGGCTGATCTGCTTCCACCTCAACTCATCAGTCCAGCGTGATCAGCTCGGCGCCCTCGATCGCGTAAGTCGCGAACAGAAAATCCCTGATGTTGACGATGCTGCCGTTTTCCCAGTCGAGCAGGACGAAGTAGCGCGGCGGGCCTGACGGATCCTGCGGGTCGAACATGATGATCGCGGGGCGGCGGTCGACGAAGCCCGGGACGCAATGCCAGGGGCTGGTCTCGGCATAGCGGTGGAAATACTCGCTGACATCGCGGCGGCCGGCCCGGCGCGTCCGGTTGACCATCTCAAGCCGCACGTCGTCGGCCAGCATGTCGCGAAGAGAATCGAAATCGCGCGCGTTGAAGCGCTCGACATAGTGCATCAGGCGGGCGCGATCGGCGGCCGCCAGTTCAGGAGGCCCGACGTCGTCAGGCTCCGCCGCCAGTTCGCGCAGGCGAACGCGGCCGCGTTGCAGCGCGCCCTTGGTCGCCGCGACGCTGCCGCACATGATGTTGCAGACCTCATCGACGGAATAGCCGAGCACGTCGCGCAGGATCACCGCGCTGCGCTGCGTCACCGGCAGCCGCATGAAGGCCCCGAGGCTCGCGGTGACGCTCTCGCGTTCGGTCACGGGGCTGGTCAAAGCGGGGATCATGTCCAGATCGTCATCGGCGTGAGCAGCGTTGTAGCGGGCGCGCCAGCGCAGGAAATCCAGCGCCGCGTTATGGGCGATGCGAAACAGCCAGCCCTCCGGATTGTCCAGCGGCTCGGTCCGCGGCGCGGCCTCGAAGGCTTTGAGCAACGCGTCCTGAAGCACGTCCTCGCCGTCGATGACCGAGCCCGTCATGCGCGCGCAGTAGCGATGCAGCTGCGGCCGCATCTCCACGGCAAGGCGTTCGAGGGCCTGAAGGGCGGTCTGCCGGACCGCCCCCGTGCCATTGCCGGTCACATCGTCTGCCAAGCCGGACCTCCCGTCATCCGAATCCGTGATACGTCAATCGAGATCGCAGCGCCACACAGGGGTCAGGCATGATTGACCTCGACGACTTCGCACAGGATCGTCTCGGCCTTGGCGATCGCGGCGAGGCGCTGGATGTAAGGCGCGAATTCCGGGTCCTTGCGGAAATTCTCGATGTCCTGGGCGTTCCGCCATTGCGAGTAGTTGACGGCGCGGCCACCCTCCTTGCCGGCGTGGACGCTGGACGAGATGAAGCCGGGCTGCTTGCTGAAGAAGTTCTCGGTGCCCTCCTTCAGGAGCTCGACCAGCTTCTGCTGGTTACCAGGCTCGACCGTGAAGACGTTGACGAGGGTAGCGATGTCGCTGCCGGTGCGGATGGTGGCTTCCATGGTCGGACTCCTGGTCTGGCTGTGGGACGGGACGATTTTGGCGGCGAGCAGGGCGCCGGCACCGAGGCCGGTGGCAACGAGGGCTCGTCGCGACGGCGCGGGTTTGTTCTCTGGCATCGATGTTCTCCTTCGAAGACTGTGCTGGCCGCCCGGCGAGGCCCATACCGCTGAGACGAACGGGAGGTGAAAAGGAAACGGTCGAGGACAAATTTTTTCGCTCAGCTGCCCCTGCCCCCGGATGGCGGGCCTGGCGAGCCCACAGCCATCAAGACGAACGGGACTGGCCGCTGGAAACGGTGGCGTCGATTTTTTTGCAAAGCACCGGTGCCGGGGTTGACGTCAAGCCGCTGAAACCGCCGCAATTGGCGGTTGCAAAAGCGATAATCCGCGGCAATGCTGGCGGACGATGCCCGCCAAGTCCGACGCCGACAAAAGCAAGCTAGAAGACACGCCGCATTATCTCGGCCATCGCGAGCGGCTGCGCGAGCGCTTCTACAGCGCCGGCGCGGACGCGCTCAGCGACTATGAGCTGCTCGAGATGGCGCTGTTTCCGGCACTGCCGCGGCGCGACACCAAGCCGCTGGCGAAGACGCTGATCAAGCTGTTCGGCTCATTCGCCGAGGTCGTACATGCGCCGGTGGCGCGCCTGCGCGAGGTCGACGGCGTCGGCGAAGCCGCGATCAACCAGCTCAAGCTGATCGCGGCGGCCGCGCATCGCGTCGCCAAGGGCGAGGTCAACAGCCGCAACGCGCTGTCGTCCTGGAACGAGGTGATCGCCTATTGCCGCACCAGCATGGCCTTCGCCGACAAGGAGCAGTTTCGCCTGCTCTTCCTCGACAAGCGCAACCAGCTGATCGCCGACGAGGTGCAGCAGACCGGCACCGTCGACCACACTCCGGTCTATCCGCGCGAAGTGATCAAGCGCGCGCTGGAGCTGTCGGCGACGGCGCTGATCCTCGTGCACAACCATCCCTCGGGCGATCCCTCGCCCTCGCAGGCCGATATCCAGATGACCAAGGCGATCATCGACATCGCCAAGCCGCTCGGAATTGCGGTGCATGACCACATCATCGTCGGCAAGAACGGGCATGCGAGCTTGCGGGGGATGCGGCTGATATAAGCGCCCCGTTGCAGGATCATGCCTTATCCGCCGGGCTCACTGTCCACCGAAACGTCGCGGCCTTCCCGATCCTTGCCGTGCAGATTGAGCCTGTCACCGTCGAACGACAAGGTCCATTTCTGTAGTTCATCCATTCCGACCGCCTGGCGCTCGATCTCAAACGTCTTGTCGTTCAACCACCTGCCCTTGGACGCAAATATTCCGGAGGCGGTCAGCTGTCCCTTGCGATACAGACCATCAAGTCCAATCGGATCGCTAAACTGGAGTAACTGTCGACCTCGATCCCGCACGTAGGCCTGGAGATCATAGTGCGGATTTGGATCGATGAGGGTCAGCGACAGCGATTTCACACCCAGCGCATTCGCCGGAAATTTGTAGGCCTTTCCCGATATTGCCGATGCGATCTCGGGCGTAGCCCCGACCTCCGTCGCCTTTTCGGTCGACAGCTCGCGAATCTTCTCCGCAAGCAGATTTGCGCCGGCGGCGTCGGGAGGTAATGCCGTTTCGGATTTGACCGCACCGGCGATCAAATCTGCCAGCCTGCCCAACGGACAAAAGTCTCTGGCGGTCGTGACCGCAACGATGTCCAGCCGCGGCAAGACCATGATGAGCTGGCAGTGATATCCGTCCGCGATGAAGACATTCTTTTCGGGAAGCGCCCAGAACAGGTTGGAGTACCGCAAGTCCGGTGCCCGGGGCATATTCATGTTCACGGTTGCATGGTTGACCTTGTCGATCCAGTCGAGCGGAAGCAGCGACTTGTTCTCCCACTCGCCGCTGCGCAAATAAAGATAGCCAATCTTGGCCATGTCGCGCGGCAGTAATGCCAGGCCGAATCCACCGATCGGAATGCCCTCGGGATCGCGCCACCAGTTCGAGACGCTGATCCCGAGTGGGCCGAACAGCTTTGCCTTGGCATAGTCTGCGGTGTTCATTCCCGCGAGCTTGGCAATGATGGCGGACAGTACATGCGTACCCCCGCTGTTATAATTGAAGATGTCGCCTGGCGTGCTCGACATCGGGCGATCAAGGACGAATTGGGTCCAGTCCTGCTCACGGCTCATCTGGATCATCGTATCGGGGCGCCCGTCCAGCGGCTCCTTCCAGTCGAGGCCGGAGGTCATGTCGAGTAGGTTCTGAATCGTTATGGCTTTCTTTCTGTCATCAACATTCGCGATGGCGCGATCGCCAAAAAAATCCAGCATCGGATGGTCGAAGCTGTCCAAGAGGCCGTCCTTGCGGGCGATCGCAACCAGCGTGCCGATCACCGCCTTGGTAGCGGAGTTTATCCGGTGCGGAATGTCGGCGGCATACGGGGCGTAATAGGCATCCAGCACGATTCGTCCGTGCCGGACCACCAGGAGGCTGTCGAGGCTGCGGGTTGCGCCGAAATCAAGCAATTTGGCAAGCGCCGCCGAATCCATGCCCTGCTCTTCCGGCGTAGACGTTTGCCATTGCCGTGTCGGCCAGATGATTGCGGCTTCGCCCTGAGCATAGACCGAATGGCTGGAGATCGAAGCCGCGAGCACGAGCATAGCAAGCGCTGCTCCCGAAACGGCAAATCGTAGCTTTCGCATGGAGCCTCGCCGACTGATTGCAGGATAGATCTTCTTCTACCGAGGGCCTGACTGTCAATTGCCGCATCCGCGCAGGCCGTGCGGTTGCGGCTGATTTTCGCCCACGAATCGCGTAGCAGGAACGGCATGAGCGATTGGTTACACAATCTGCCGGTGCCCTTGATGGCGCTGGTGATCTTCGGCTTCACCTATCTTCTGGCGGCAATGGCGTTCGTCGCGGTCGCGCTGGTTGCGACGAAGGAGCGCGCGGCATCGCTGAAGGCGATCTCGCCCGGCATGCTGCCGGTGCTCGGCATCATCTTCGGCCTGTTCGTCGCCTTCATCGCGGCGCAGGTCTGGGGTGACAGCGATCGCGGCGGCGCCGCGGTGAGCCGCGAGGCCAGCGCGCTTCGAAGCGCCATACTGCTTGCGGCCGGCCTGCCGGCGCAGCAGGACGCGAAACTACGCGGACTGGTGCACGACTATGTCGAGCAGGCCGTCGCGCAGGAATGGCCGATGATGGCGCATCAGGAAGCCTCGCTGAAGGCGACGCCGGCGCCGCTCGCCGAGGCCCTGCAGATGGTCGTCACGATGGAGCCGCAAGGTCGCGCGCAGGAGACCACGCAGCGCGAGATCCTCGCTGCGCTGGAGCAGGCGCTGGACGCGCGCCGGCAGCGCATCGTCGTCAGTCTCGCCTCGGTGAACGCGGTGAAATGGTGGTGCCTTTATCTCCAGGCTCTGTGCGAATTGCTGGTGATCGGCTTCGTGCATTGCGACAACCGCCTGGGATCGGCGATCGCGATGGGCCTGTTCGCGACCGGCGTCGCGACCTCGGTGCTGCTGATCGCAGCGCACGACCGCCCGTTCACCGGCCAGATCTCGATCTCGCCGGAGCCGCTGCGCCAGATCATGCCGGAAGCGCCGGGCAAGACCTAGAGCAAAGCGCCAGTGCCGGCCGGTTCAGTAGCAGTATCGCGGATCGACCGGGACGTAGCGGCCGTCGGCGCGCTGCATGTAGCAGCCGCGCTGATAGGCATAATAGCCGGAGCGGCGGCGTTCGCCTTCGGCAGCGATCGCAGCGCCCGTGCCGGCGCCGACGACGGCACCGATCGCCGCGCCGCGGCCACCGCCAAGCGCGCCGCCCAAGATCGCTCCGCCCACGCCGCCGATGATGGCGCCGCCGACGGCGTCCTGCGCCAGCGCATCATGGGCCGGGATGGCGAAAGCAACCGAGAAACACACCGCAATTCCAAGGCGTCGAAGCATCCCGAATCCTCCATCTGATGCGGCCAGTCACCACGATGATGACGACGGCTCTGAGCATCGCAGGACCCGGCCAAGTTACGCTCTAGGCCCAGTTGCATGGATCCTATCATGCAACATGAACAGTGCGCTACCGGAAAGGGGCGATTGCGGCTACGGATCGACCCAGCGCTGCACGGCCTCCACAGTGTCGGCGGGCGTCGTGTTGAAGCAGATGGCAGCCTGCGGCGCCAGCTGATGGACGAGGTTGAGCACTTTCTCGAACAGCAGCAGCCGCTCCTTCGGCTCGCGCAGGCCCGCGCCGATGACGACGCAGTCGAAGTGCTCCTCGCGCAGCGCCGCCGTCACGGCAGCTTCAGCGGTCGCGTCGAGATCGATCAGGCAGCTCGTGACCTCGTAGCCGAGGCCGCGCAGGCGCAGGAGCTGCGCTTCGATATAGTTGCGCACGAGCGCCGGCGTGAGCTGCGGAAAGGTGCTGTAATCCGCACTGCCGGGTTCGATGCCGATCGCAAGGACGCGCTTGGCCATTGCTGGTTTCCCTGAGCCGACCGTCTTCATTGCTAACAGACTGCCGACCGACGGGTTCCCGGGGTGCGCTTGGCGATCACACGCTTGCGCCGATCATGCTCTAGAGAGAGACTGATCGCTGAGCGCCGCGGCGCGGCGCTGCATCAGCGCGCGCTCGCGTCCGTTGCTCGCAAGATGCGCGGCGGCTTCAAAAGCCTGCCGCGCTTCTGCGAGCCGTCCAAGCTTTTGCAGCAGGTCGCCGCGAACCGCCGGCAGATGGTGATAGGTCGCCAGCGCCGGCTCGCCGGCGACCGCATCCAGCACCTCGAGGCCGGCTTGCGGCCCTTCCGCCATGCCGACGGCGACCGCACGGTTGAGCTCGATGATCGGTGAGCGCACCAGCCGTGCCAGCTCGGCGTAAAGCTGCGCGATGCGCTGCCAGTTGGTCGCTTCCGCCGTCTCCGCCCTGGCGTGGCACGCCGCAATCGCGGCCTGAAGCGCGTAGAATCCGCCGCTGCCGCCGAGCTCGCCGGCGCGTTCGAGCGAACGCAGGCCGCGGCGGATCTGCAACCAGTCCCAGAGCGCGCGATCCTGATCCATCAGCAGAACGGGATCGCCGCTTGCGTCGGTGCGGGCACGGGCTCTCGAGGCATTCAAATCCATCAAGGCGACGAGGCCGTGCACTTCCGGCTCGTCGGGTTCAAGACCCGCGAGCACGCGCCCCATGCGCAGCGCCTCGCCGCAGAGCTGCGGACGCAGCCATTCCTCGCCTCGCGCCGCGAGATAGCCCTCGTTGAAGATCAGGTAGACGACCTCGAGCACCGAGGCGAGACGCTCCGACAGAGCATCGCCGGATGGCGTCTCATAGGCGAGACCGGAATTCGACAGCGTCCGCTTGGCGCGAACGATGCGCTGGGAGATGGTGGCCTCAGGCACGAGATAGGCGCGCGCGATCTCGGAGGTGGTGAGGCCGCAGATCATGCGCAGCGCCAGCGCCGCGCGCGCCTCGCGCGACAGGATCGGATGACAGGCCGTGAAGATCAGCCGCAGCAATTCGTCGCCGACGTCGTCGTCGAGCGCGGCATCGAAATCGGGCACGATGTCCTGCTCCTGCAACATATCCCGCGCCAGCATGGCATGCTTGTCGCTCAGCATCCTGCCGCGACGCAAATGATCGAGCGCACGGCGCTTCGCCGATGTCATCAGCCAGGCGCCGGCATTGTCCGGGACGCCCGTGACGGGCCACGCCTCCAGTGCCGCCACCAGCGCGTCCTGGGTCAGCTCTTCCGCAAGCGGCACGTCGCGCAGCATCCGCGACAGCGTCGCGATCAGCCGCGGCTGCACCACGCGCCAGGTTGCGAGAATCGTGGCACGGACGGCTTGATCGATGTCGGCGGCCGTCATCGCCGCCGACCATGACGCGCGATGCTGTTCATCAGGCGTGGGCAGCTGCCTTCGCGTTCACCTCGCAGGCGCCGTCGACATCAGGCGTGGCGAACGCCCGCAATTCGCAGGTCCCGTCCCAGCCCGGCATGTGATCGAGGTGGAGCTGCATGAATTCCTTGGCCATGGCCAGGGCTTCCGCCTTGTCGCGCAGCTCGAAAATGGCGTAGCCGCCGACCACTTCCTTGGCTTCGATGAAGGGACCGTCGATCACGCTGAGCTCGCCGTCGACGATGCGCACACGTGCGCCTGATGCAAGCGGCATCAAGCCGCCATTGTCGAGCATCCGGCCGGCCTTGATTTCCCGCTCGGATATTTTCTGCATGGCCTCCATCAGCGCGGGGCTGGGGCCTTTCATGGGTTGGCTGGAGGTGACGATGTACATGAAACGCATGCAAAACTCCTGGTAAAGCGAGACGCGGCCGGTTCGGCCGCGCGATCAGCTCGCTACCCAGATGACGATCCAGCCGGGGCCGGTTCGACATGGCCTCAGAAATAATTGGGCCACTGAAAAATTGCAGGACCGGGGCCTATTGGCGCAGCATGATCAGGGGGTCGGCCGTATCGGGAACCCGCCGCCATTGCGCGTTGTCGTCGGCCTCGAACTGCCAGACCTCGCCTGATTTGGACATCAGGATGATCTGGCCGCGCTCGAGCCGCCATTTCGTCGGGTTGAACTGGGCGATGGCCGCATCGCATTTCGGCTTGAGGAAGACCTGGAAATTGTCCTGATCGGCCTCCGTGTTGGTCAGCGTTATCCCGCAGATCGGCTGGCCATTGCCCCGGACCATCGCCCAGTCGCCGATCATCTGGTCCATCGACTTGGCCATCGAGCGGGCGGCAGCGAGATCTTGCAGAATGTAGACGCCCTCGCCCTGGCGCAGGCCCTCGAAGATGCCGGCCTCGACCTCGGTGAAATCGATCACGGATTCACCTGATGCATCCTGCAGGCGGACGATATCGAGGCCCTTGATGCTCCAGGCGACGATATCCTTGGTGAAGGGCAGCGCGGCCTTGCAAGCCGGCTCCAGCTCGAGCTTGAAGCCTTGCGCGGCGGCATCGCCCTTCATCGTGACGACGCAGGTCTTGCTGCGTTCGGTGGTGGAGAGCTCCCACTGCCCGACCATCTCCTTCTTCAGGGTTGTCGCATCCTGCGCATGTGCGATGCCGATCGCGGCCAACAGGGCCGCGACGGCGAATGCAACGGCCCGAACAACTTGCATCAGCGCCCCTTGAACGGCGTCTCGGCAACCGGCGTCAGCGGTGGCTTGCCGGAGAACCATGATTTGAGGTTGTCGACCACGAGCTGGTCCATGGCGTTGCGCGTCACCACCGAGGCCGAGCCGATATGCGGCAGCAGCACGACATTCTGCATGGCCTTGAGTTCATCAGGCACGTTCGGCTCGGCCGCGAACACGTCGAGGCCGGCGGCGAGGATGGTGCCTGACTTCAGCGCCTGGACCAGCGCCTGCTCGTCGACGACAGAACCGCGGGCGACGTTGACCAGCACGCCGCGCGGGCCGAGCGCCTTCAGCACCTCGGCATTGATCATCTTTTCGGTCGAGGCGCCGCCAGGCACGATCACGACAAGCGTGTCCACCGCCTTGGCCATCTCGATCAGATCAGGATAGTGCTTGTAGGAGACGTCCTTGGACGGATTGCGCGAGTGATAGACCACCGGCACCAGCGAGGCATCGAGCCGGCGCGCGATGGCCTGGCCGATCCGGCCCATGCCGACGATGCCGACCTTGCGGTCGCGCAGCGAGCCGACGCTGAGCGGATAGTTCTGCGTGTGCCAGAGGCCTGAGCGCACGTAACGATCGGCCTTGATGAATTCGCGCAACGTGGCGATCAGAAGGCCCATCGCGACGTCGGCGACCTCCTCGGTCAGCACGTCAGGCGTGTTGGTGACGATGATGTTGTGCTCGGCGGCGTATTTGGCGTCGATATGGTCGTAGCCGACGCCGAAGCTCGCCACCATCTCGATCTTGGGCAGCTGCGACAGCGAATCCTTGTCGGCGCGGACGGTGTGATAGGTCACCGCGACGCCGCGGATCTTGTCGCGGATCGCCGGCGTCAGCCGCTCGAGGTCGCCGCGCGTCTCGGCCTTGTGCACGACGAAATGATCGGAAAACCCGTTCTCGAGGATCGGCCGCGCCGGCCCATAGATCAAGAGGTCGATTTTGTCGGACGAAATCGAACCGGTAGACATCAGGTTTCCTTTCCAAGCGCGCTCTCATGCCAGCGCCGTAAAACGAGGTGGGAAATTAGCGCCAGCACCCCATAGATGACAATCCCGGCCAGCGACAACAACAGCAGCGCCGCGAACATGCGGGGTATGTTCAAGCGATAGCCGGATTCCGCGATCCTGTAGGCAAGGCCCGAGCCGGCCCCCGCCGTTCCCGCCGCGATCTCGGCGACGACGGCGCCGATCAGCGACAGGCCGCCGGCGATGCGCAGGCCGCCGAGGATATAGGGCAGCGCCGCGGGCAGCTTCAGGAAGCGCAGGGTCTGCGGCTTCGAGGCGCCATAGAGCTGGAACAGGCCGGCGAGATTGCGGTCGACCGAATTGAGCCCGAGCGTGGTGTTCGACAGCACCGGGAAGAAGGCGACGATGAAGGCGCAGACGACGACGGCGGTCTGCTGCTCCAGATAGATCAGCAGCAATGGCGCGACCGCGATGACGGGTGTCACCTGCAGCACGACGGCATAGGGGAACAGCGAATATTCCACCCATTTCGACTGGTTGAACAACAGCGCCAGCGCGATGCCGCCGATGCTCGCGGCGACGAACCCTTCAAGCGTCGTCAGCAGCGTGGTGGCGAGCGATTGTGACAACACCGCCCAGTCCTTGATCAGCGTCAGGACTATCGCCGACGGCGCCGGTAGCACATAAGGCGGAATCTCCTTGATGCGAACCACGAGTTCCCAGGCGGCAAGGCCGGCCGCAAACACGATGACGGGCAGCACGAAGCGCACCGCGCTTTGCGCGCCCGACGGCTTTGCGGCGACGGCAGCTTGCAAGTTCATAGTGTCGACTGCCCCGAATAAGAGGGCGCGAGCGCAGCCGAGACGCGGCGGCAATAGTCAGAGTACGCGGTGGACGTCCGGAACTCCTCGCCGCGCGGCTCGACGGTCTCGATGCGGATGTCGGCCTGAATGCGGCCGGGCCGCGCCGTCATGACCACGACGCGCTGCGACAGATAGACGGATTCGAACACCGAATGGGTGACGAAGATGACGGTCTTGCCGAGGCTGCGCCACAGCGCGAGCAGATCGTTGTTGAGGCGGAAGCGCGTGATCTCGTCGAGCGCGGCGAACGGCTCATCCATCAGGAGGATGTCAGGATCGGTGACGAGCGCGCGGGCGAGCGACGCCCGCATCTTCATGCCGCCGGACAATTCACGCGGAAACGCATCGGCGAAATCGGCAAGCCCAACGCTCGCCAGTGCTGCATCGGCGCGTGCCCGCCCTTCGGCCTTGGCGATGCCGCCAAGCTTCAGCGGCAGCCGCACGTTCTCGCGCACGCTGGTCCAGGGCATCAGGGTCGGCTCCTGGAACACGAAGCCGATGCCATGTCCAATTTGGACATCACCCTCGTGGCGCGACACCCGCACCGCGCCCGATGATGCCGGACTGAGCCCCGCAATCAGTCGCAGCGCCGTCGACTTGCCGCAGCCGGAGGGGCCGAGCAGCGAGATGAACTCGCCTTTGGGCACCGCGAGATCGAGCGGACCCAGCGCCATGACGCCGTTGTCGTAGACCTTCGTCACGCCGCGCAGGTGGACGGCAAGTGCCGTCAGGCTGGCCTTGATCGTCGACGAAGGTTTGGCTGACGACATCAACGCTTGCGCTACGGCTTGTTCGGGCGCAGCTCGACGCCGACGCCCTTGTTGACGAAGCGCAGTGTGTAGGACTTGCGGAAGTCGAGATCGCCCTTCACCACGCCGGCCTTCACCATCTTGTTGAAGAATGAGGTGTAACGCTCGTCGCTCATCGCGCCGATGCCGCTCTTAAGGCTGTCGCCGGAATCGACGATGCCATATTCCTTCATCTTGGCGACGGAATAGGCCAGCAGATCGTCGGTCATTTCAGGATTGAGCTTCTTGATCATGGCATTGCCGGCGGAATTGTCGCGATAGATATAATTGTACCAGCCGACGATCGAGGCATCGACGAAGCGCTGCACCATGTCAGGCTTCTTCTCGACGATGTCGCGCCGGGTCTCGATCAAGGTTGAATAGGTGTTGAAGCCGGCATCGGCGAGCAGGATGACGTTGGGCTTGAAGCCCGCGGCCTTCTCGACCGCGAAGGGCTCGGAGGTGACGTAGCCCTGCATCGCGCTCTTGGGATTGGCGATGAAGGGCTGCGGATTGAAATTATAGGGCCGGACGTTCTTCTCGCTGAACCCGTATTCGGACTTGAGCCACTGGAAATAGCTGGTCATTCCCTCCTTGGAGACGAACAGTGTCAGCGGCTTGAGATCCTCGAGCTTGGTGACCTTCGCATCCGGCTGCGACAGCAGCACCTGCGGGTCCTTCTGGAACATCGCGGCGATGGTAATGACGGGGACGTTGTTGGCCACCGCGTCGAACGACATCAGCGTGTTCGCCGCCATGAAGAAATCGATCTTGCCGGCGATCAGCAGCATCCGATTGTTCTCGTTCGGCCCGCCGGGCACGATGGTGACGTCGAGCCCGTATTTCTGGTAGGTGCCGTCGGCGACCGCCTGGAAGAAGCCGCCATGCTCGGCCTCGGCGACCCAGTTGGTGCCGAAGCTGACCTTGTCCAGGGTCTCGCTGCGCGCCGGCAGGATCGATAAGACAGAGGCCAGCAAGCCCGCCGTTAATGCTCGCCGCAGATGGGATGGGCTCATGAATGCACTCCGTGGATCGCTTCTAGCCGATGTGACAACAACGCGATAAAACCGCAACATATCAGGGGACGCGAACCGGCCGGGCCCGCGTCCCCTGATAACCCAAACTACGTGACAAATTCGGGCAAAGAAACCTTGATGACGCCTTCCCGCGACTGGACCGAGATCCGCTGGGCCGATGCGAGCCATGCGGACATTTCGCGTTGGATCGCGGTGCTGCCGCTGGCGGCAACCGAGCAGCACGGCCCGCATTTGCCCCTCGAGACCGACGTGCTGATCGCCGAAGCTTATCTTGCGCGCGTGCGCGAGCTGCTGCATGCGACGGTGCCGGTGACGTTCCTGCCGATTGAACGCGTCGGCATCTCCACCGAGCATATCGACTATCCTGGCACGCAGACGCTGCCGAATGAAGTGGCGCTGAGGCGCTGGACCGGGATCGGCGAGGACATCGCGCGACGTGGCGTCAAAAAGCTCGTCATCATCACCAGCCATGGCGGCAACAGCGCGGCGATGATGCTGGTGGCGCAGGATCTTCGCGCGCATCAAAAACTGTTCGTGGTGACGACATCGTGGTCGCGGCTGTCGGCTGCGGACAAGCTGTTCCCATCGGATGAAGTGCGCCATGGCATTCACGGTGGCGCGGTCGAGACCTCGATCATGCTGGCGCGCTATCCCGACCAGGTGCGCGCTGACGCGATCGCGGATTTTGCCGCGAGCAGCATCGCGATGGAGCAACAATATCGCTGGCTCTCGACGCAACGGCCCGCGCCCTTTGCCTGGCAGGCGCAGGATCTCAACGCGAGTGGCGCCGTCGGCAACGCCACGCTGGCGGTGCCCGAGAAAGGCGAGCAGCTGCTCGACCAGGGCGCGCGCGCCTTTTGCGAGCTGCTGGCCGAGGTCGATAAATTCGACGTGAGCAGGCTCGCCAAGGGCCCGCTCGGCTAGCCGACATCCATCTGAAATCACTGGCGAAAGCGCCGGTTTTCCGAGCCGGGCTGCGCATCTTCGAACCTGATGCGGCAAGCCTCCGTCCAATTGGGCACGCGGACCACAACGGACCGCCTCAACCCGGATGGAGTTTCACATGTCGATCAAGACCAGGATTGCCGCCGTCGCTCTGGCAACCCTCACCATCACCGCTGGCGTCGCTTCCTCGACCTCGACCGCTCAAGCCAAGCCGCTCGGCTGGGGCTGGGGTGTCGGAGCCGGCATCGCCACCGCCGCCATCGTCGGCACCGCGATCGCCGCCAGCAACGAACCCTATTACTACGGCTATCACCGCTGCGGCTTGCAGCCCCGCTACAACGCCTTCGGCCAGTACGTCGGCAGCGTCCGCGTCTGCTACTGATTTGAGGTTCTGAGGCCGATCTTACGTGGATCCTGCGTCCGACACGGGCGCCTCATCCACCCCGTGTCGTGCCCGACCCGCCCGGTTGTCCCCCCGGGCGGGTCACCTTTTTTGGGGGCGCAGAACAGCCCAGCATGACTCAGACGGTCCTTCCGATTGCTCGTTCCGCGTGTCAGGATACGGATGAGTGGCTGGAGGGCGAGCGTGAATTGGCGGGTCTTAGTTGGATCGATCCTGATTGCGATCCTGACATCGATACAGGCATTTTCCGAGCCGGCCTCACGGCCGCAAACAGCGATCCAAGGCGACAGCCGCTCCTCCGTGGACCTCGAACTCGTAATTGCGGTCGACGTTTCCTACTCGGTGGAACCGGGTGACCTGGAGGCTCAACGCGAAGGCTATGCCAAGTCCATTGTCTCGAAGGAGTTTCTCCGAGCGGTGCGAGCCGGTCCTATCGGCAAGATCGCGTTGACTTATTTCGAATGGTCGTCGACCGGCGACCAGAAAATAATCGTACCCTGGCGACAGATCGACGGGCCGGAAGCGGCTGAGGCCGTCGCAACTGAAATTAGCAATGCTCCGATCCGCCGCGGTTCGCGTACCTCGATTTCAAGTGCGATTAAATTCGCCGCGTCGCTGTTCGAGCAGAACCCCTACAGTGGGTCGCGCCGCATCATCGACATTTCGGGCGACGGTCCCAACAGCAACGGCGATCCGGTCACCTCAGCGCGCGACACAGCGTTGCAGCAGGGCATCGTCATCACCGGCCTGCCGGTCATGACCAACGCGACACCCGCTGACGCGACGGACTTCCAGCATATCGATCATATCGATTGGTACTATGAGGATTGCGTGATCGGCGGCCCAGGCTCCTTTGTTGTGCCGATCACCAACCGCGAAAACTTCAAGGAGGCGATCCGGACCAAGCTGGCGCTCGAGGTTGCGGGCCGCACGCCGGAACGATCGGTCGCCCCCTCTGGGGACGAGAAGCCGCGGGTTCTCTGCACGATCGGTGAAAAACTCTGGCAGCAGCGCTGGAATACGCCGGCGACGTTTACTCCGGCGATGAGCAAACCGGCGGCGAACAGTCCGTCGAGCAAGGAGGACGCGCTGCTCGACAAGAAGATCAAGGGCATCTGCCGCGGCTGCTAGGCGCTACCGTTGGCTGGCGGCCGGCCACATGCTCTTCGCGATGACACCACCCCTACCCCATTCACCAAGTCTCGGACCGGCCTCCAAGAGCCGGGCTCCACGCGCGCCATCCAGTTCCTGTCTCCCTAAGCGTTGTTGCAGCCCCGTCACAGAAAGGTGCGAACCATCACCTGCGGCAATCTGCACTAGTTGCTATTGCGAATTAATCGCAATAAAGTTCACTGCACGTGCAGGGACTTGGGAAGAAACGCGTCGAATCCGGATCATCTCGGCCGATGGCGTGCGCAACCGGAACCTGATGACAGGGCATCGCGAATCGGCAGGGATATCGCAGCGGGTGGATGACATTCGCGTTTTGGGGGCGTTTCGTTTTGACGTTGAGAGGTCACCGTTACAGGTATTTGTGGACGGCCGCGGCAATCGCCTCGGGCGTGATGGTTTTGCCCACCACCAGCCGCGCCGCTGACCGGCCTCTGAAGGCGCCAGCGCTGAAGGCTGTCTACGACTGGACCGGCTTCTATATCGGCGCGCATGTCGGCGTGACCCGTGGCACCTCGTCGGCGACGCTGACCGATCCCACCGTTGCAGCCGGCAACAACGTCTTCACCGGCGCGACCGGGGGCGTGCAAGCCGGCTACAATTGGCGCCTGAACTCTGGCCTGCTGCTCGGCCTGGAGGGCGACATCTCCTTTCCGAACTACCTGCCCTCCAACCATGTCGTGTCGTCGGCTGCGACGGCGCTGTCGAGCGCGGAAGAGCGTTGGGACTATGTCGCGAGCCTGCGCGCCCGTCTCGGTTACACCACGGGCAATTGGCTGTTCTACGCGACCGGCGGCGCGGCCTTTGCCGGCGAACGATTTCTCTCGACGCCGACGGGTGGCAATGAACAGAAGGTGCTGAACACCCGCTTCGGCTGGATCGCCGGCGGCGGCGTCGAATACGCCTTCGCGCCGCACTGGAGCGCGCGGCTCGAATATCTCTACAGCAAGTTCGAGCACGCCAACGTCAGCTTCCCGTCCGGCGGGCAATATTCGTCGTCGATGGATTTCCAGAGCCTGCGGATCGGCCTCAATCGCAAGATCGATTGGCCTGATATGCCGGCCTATCATCCGAAGTCGGATATCACCGACACCGAATCGAGCCGCTGGGAGATCCACGGCCAATCAACGGCACTGGCGCAGGGCCATCCGTCCTTCAGCGCGCTCTATACCGGACCGAACAGCCTGACGACGTCGCCGGATTTGCAGGAGACATGGAGCAACTCGCTCTATCTCAATGCGCGGCTGTGGGACGGCGGCGAGGTCTATTTCAATCCGGAGCTATTGCAGGGATTCGGCTTCAACAACACCACGGGCGCGGGGGGCTTTCCCAATGGCGAAGCGCAGAAATCCGGCTTCCCCTACCCGCACTTCAACGCCTCGCGGCTGTTCGTGCGCCAGACCTTCGGCTTGGGCGGCGAGCAGGAAGAGCTTGCCAGCGGCCAGCTTCAACTCGCCGGCAAGGCCGACATCTCGCGACTGACCTTGCAGGTCGGCAAATTCTCCGTCGTCGACGTATTCGATGGCAATGCCTACGCGCACGATCCGCGCAAGGACTTCATGAACTGGTCGATCTGGGCGTCCGGAGCCTTCGACTATGCCGCCGACAAGCTCGGCCTCGGCTATGGGGCCACCGCCGAATTGAATCAGAAGCAATGGGCGCTGCGCGGCGGCTACTTCCTGATGGACGCCGTATCCAACTCGAACAATTTCGACATGAACATCGGCCGTCGTGGCGAATATGTCGTGGAGCTTGAGACGCGCTATTCGCTGTTCGGCCAGCCCGGCAAGCTGCGCACGCTCGGCTTCGTCAACAGCGCCTTCTCCGGCAGCTATCGCGAGACGCTGGACAACCCCGCGTTCGGCGTCGACATCACCCAGACCCGCCGCGGCCGCCTCAAATACGGCTATGCGCTCAACCTCGAACAGGCTGTTACCGACGACATCGGCGTGTTCGGCCGCTGGAGCTGGAACGACGGTCGCAACGAGATCATGGCCTTCACCGATATCGACCGCAGCCTATCCGGCGGCGTCTCGGTGAAGGGCACCAAATGGGGCCGGCCGGACGACGTCGTCGCCATCGCCGGCGCCGTCAACGGCCTCTCGCAGGACCATCGTGACTTCATCGCCGCCGGCGGTCTCGGCCCGCTGATCGGCGACGGCGCGCTCAACTACCGGAACGAGCGCGTGCTGGAAACCTATTACGCCTATGCGCTGAACAAGGCGCTGACGTTTACCGCCGACTACCAGCTCATCGTCAATCCCGCCTATAACGCGGACCGCGGGCCGGTCTCGGTGTTCTCGGGACGGCTGCACGGCGAATTCTGAGCACGCGTCTTACGCGGCTCGGATCGCGTCCAGGAACTTTCCGACCTCGCTCTTGAGACGGGTGCTTTCGCCGGACAGGGACTTGGCCGAAGCAAGGACGTTGGCGGATGCCGATCCGGTCTGGCTCGCGCCGTGCTGCACGTCGACGATGCTGGCGGAAACCTGCTGCGTGCCGCGCGCCGCCTGCTGCACGTTGCGGGAAATCTCGCGGGTCGCCGCGCCCTGCTGCTCGACCGCCGAGGCGATCGCGGATGCGATCTCCGACATCCTTGTAATGGTGTCGCTGATCGCCTTGATGGCGCCGACGGACTCCTCCGTCGCGGCCTGGATACCTGAGATCTGCTGGCTGATCTCGCCGGTGGCCTTGGCGGTCTGTTCGGCCAGCGCCTTGACCTCGGAGGCGACCACCGCGAAGCCGCGTCCGGCCTCGCCGGCGCGCGCCGCCTCGATGGTGGCGTTCAGCGCCAGAAGATTGGTCTGGCCCGCGATCTGGCTGATCAGCTCGACGACGTCGCCGATCCGCCCCGCCGCCTTGGCGAGCTCGCCGACATGGTCGTTGGTCTGCTCGGCCTGCTGCACGGCTTCCCCGGCGACGCGCGCGGACTCCTGAACCTGCCTGCCGATCTCGTCGACCGACGAGGCCATCTCCTCCGCCGCCGCCGCGACGGTCTGCACGTTGGTGGAGGCCTGCTCGGAGGCCGCCGCGACGGTCGCGGTGACCTTTTCCGATTGATCGGCGGCGCTCGTCAGCGTTCCCGCCGAAATCTCCAGCTCCGAAGAGGCCGACGCGACCGTGTTGACCACGTCGCCGATCATCGCCTCGAAATCGCGCGCGATCTGGTCCATGCGCTGGCTGCGCTTGAGCTTGGCCTCGGCCTCGACCGCGGCCGCCTCGTCGGCGGCCTTCTGGGCGAGCAGCGAATCCTTGAAATGCTGCAACGAGCCGGCGACCTGACCGATCTCGTCGTCGCGGCCGGTGGCCGGAATCTCGACCTCGTGTCGTCCGGCGGCGAGCGCACCGATCACGCCCGCCAGCTTCGCCAGCGGCGTCACAACGCGGCGACGCAGCATCAAGGTCACACCGGCCAGCGTGCCGAGCAACGCCAGCACGGCAACGGCCGCGAGCGCGAGCATCGCCAGCGCGCCGCTGCGGGCAGCCGAGGCGCGCTCGGCCGCTTCCGCCAGGGCGGCGTCGCGCACGCCGAAGAACATCTGGATGGCAGGCACGATCACGTTGGCAAACTCATCGTTCGTGATGCCGTACTTGCCGTCGGCGCGCGCGGCGGGCATCTCCTTTTCAACTACCGGCGCAGCTTTTCCAAAATAGGACTCGCTCGCCGCCTTGAACGCGGCGGCGATGCGCGGCGGATTGCCGAGCTGGTCGATGCCGGCCGCGATCCGCTCGCGATCGGCCTCGACACGCCCCTGCATGCGATCCATCAGAGAGAACTCAGCCGTCACCAACGGTCGATGTGCGGTCAACGCCGGGGCCAACGTCGCGGCGCGATTGCCGGCCGAGACGCGAAGATCCTGCGCCGTCCGCGCCAGGCTCAACAGCGCCGCCAGCGAGGAATCGGCATCCACGACCCTTCCCTCCAGCCGGTTCATGATCGGTTCGATGCCGGCGATGACCTCGGCAACGGCGGGAAGGAAGCCCTTGATCGCGGCGCTGTCGCGCGCAGCAAGAGGAACGCTCATGGCGCGGTCTGCAGCGGTGGTGATTTCCTTCAGCCGCCGCGCTGTGCGGTCGAGGTTTTCGGCCATCGGAGCGCCGTCATCCAGCATCAGAAAGGCGCGCCTTGCGCTCTCGAAGGAGGCTTCGGCTGCTTTCGCAGCCTTGGTCGTGGCGTCAGTCTGAGCCTGCGTCGCAGCTCCCTCCTGAAAGATGGGAGAGATGTAGGGGGCACGAAGGCCGGCGACGTGTTGGCTGACCATGAGGATCGTGCCGAACGCGTCGACTCGCTTGATCGCGTCGGATCGGTCGGTGAAGATGCGGGTCTGCGGTATCAGCACCTCGGCGCCAAGGATGACTGCAAAGACCGTCACCGTCAGCATCGACAGCGCGAAAAGCTTCCCTATCCGCATCCTCAGGTCCTCGAACAGATTTCTGCAAATTGTCAGAAAATCTAACGGGCGGCGGCTAAGAGCCCGTTAAGCACGGTTCCGTAGTTCCGCGGAGTGTCAGATGGACGCGGGGCGCCCGAACGCGGCGCTGATGCGACAGAATGGCGGCAGTTTCCTCCCAGAATACCTATATCAGTGCGGTTCCGGCCGACGCCACACTCCCTTACCTTGGAAGGTCAATGCTCTCCGTCGAACTCATCATCGTCGTGGTCCTGATCGTCATCAATGGCCTGCTCTCCATGTCGGAGCTCGCGGTGGTCTCATCGCGCCCGGCGCGGCTGTCGGTGCTGGCCGCCAAAGGCGTGCGCGGTGCGGAGCGCGCGCTGACATTGGCCGCCGATCCCGGCAAGTTCCTGTCGACCGTGCAGATCGGCATCACGCTGGTTGGCGTGCTCTCCGGCGCCTTCTCCGGTGCGACGCTCGGGCAGCGGCTGACGCAATGGCTGGTCGAGCTCGGCGTGTCCTCGGGCATTGCCGACATTGTCGGTGTCGGCATCGTCGTCACCATCATCACCTATGCGACGCTGATCGTCGGCGAGCTGGTGCCGAAGCAGGTGGCGCTGCGCGACCCCGAGAGCATCGCAGTGAAGGTTGCGCCCGCGATGCACGTGCTGGCGCGGATCTCGTTGCCGCTGGTGTTTCTGCTCGACGTCTCCGGCAAGCTGATCCTCACCCTGCTCGGTCGTGGCGGCAAGGCGGAAGAGAAAGTGTCGGAGGACGAGATCCATCATCTCGTCCACGAGGCCGAAAGCGCCGGCGTGCTCGAGCCCGGCGAGAAGGAAATGATCGCGGGCGTGATGCGGCTCGGCGACCGCCCGGTCGGCGCGGTGATGACGCCGCGCACCGAGGTCGACGAGATCGACCTGAGTGACGATCAGGAGATGATCCAGGCACTGATCGCCAAGAGCCCGCATTCGCGTTTTCCGGTTTGCGACGGCGATCGCGACAAGCCGATCGGGGTGCTCCAGGCCAAGGATCTGCTGGTTGCCTATATGCGCGAGCGCACGCCCGATCTGCGCGCGCTGGTGCGCGAGACGCCGATCATTCCGGCATCCGCGGACGCGCGCGACGTGCTCGCGATTCTGAAGGCCGCGCCGGTGCATATCGGTCTCGTCCATGACGAGTACGGCGCATTCGAGGGCGTGGTGACGGCGGCGGATATTCTGGAATCGATCGTCGGCGCCTTCCATTCCGAGGAAGGCCCACCGGAGCCGGCCTATGTCAGGCGCGCGGATGGCTCGCTGCTGGTCTCGGGCTGGATGCCGGTCGACGAGTTCGGCGAGCTCTTGAGCGTCGAGCTGCCGCCGCATCACCGCTACAACACGGTAGCCGGCCTCGTGCTGCAGCAATTCACCGTGCTGCCCCATGTCGGCGACGCCTTCGACTTCGCCGGTTGGCATATCGAGGTGGTCGATCTCGACGGCCGACGGATCGACAAGATTCTGGCGAGCCGGCGGGGTGAGGTGGAGACGGGATAATTTGCCGCGCGCATCAAGCGCAAAGCCTCACCCGAACCGCACTCCGATCCGCTTTTCCTTGCGCCACACCACCGTGCAGGGCAGGTGCACACCCTCGGCCTTGATATTGAGGGTGAAATGCTCGGGAATGCCGACCGGGCTGGTAACGTCCAGGGCGGCGCCGGTGGCGGAGAAATTGCGGACGGTGCAATCAATCGCGCCGCCGCCGAACTCAATGGCTCCGGCCTTCAATACGCGGTGCCTGGCCTTGGTGCGGCGCTCTTCGTCCATGGGGACATTTTACACCCCAAGCTGAAACGAAGGTTAATATACAAAACCTGCCGACGAATTTACGCCGCAGCGCACCCGGCGGCGTCATGGCGCAAGGCGGGGAGCCCTCACGGCAGCGGCTGGAACGAGGCCGCCTGGGCCAGCCGCCAGGCATCGCGAAACCGCGGATCCTCGGTGCCTTCGAGCAGCTCGCCCGGCCGCAGCGCCGGATAGAGCTGGGCAAAGGATTGCACCTTGGTCGTCGACGTCCTCTGACTGAAGTGGATCGGGCGCAGCTCCTGCGGATGTTCGAGACCGGCCGCGGCAATCAGCTCGGTCAGCGAGTGCAGCGTGGCGTGGTGATAGTTGGCCACGCGGTCGATCTTGAGCGGCACGTAGAGCGCGCGTGCCCGGGTCGGATCCTGGGTCGCGACACCGGTCGGGCAGCGGTCGGTGTGGCAGCTCAGCGATTGGATGCAGCCGAGCGAGAACATGAAGCCGCGCGCCGAATTGCACCAGTCGGCGCCGATCGCCATCGCGCGGGCCATGTCGAAGGCGGTCGCGATCTTGCCCGATGCGCCGATCTTGATGCGGTCGCGCGCGTTGATGCCGATCAGCGCGTTGTGGACGAAATTGACGCCCTCGCGCATCGGCATGCCCAAATGGTCCATGAATTCCAGCGGCGCCGCACCGGTGCCGCCTTCATTGCCGTCGACGACAATGAAATCAGGGTAGATGCCGGTCTCCAGCATCGCCTTGCAGATTGCCAGGAATTCCCAGGGGTGGCCGATGCAGAGCTTGAAGCCGGCCGGCTTGCCGCCTGACAGCCGTCGCATCTCGGCGACGAACTGCATCATACCCGTGGGACTCGAGAAGGCGCGATGCGAGGCCGGCGAAATGCAATCCTCGCCCATCGCGACGCCGCGGATCTTGGAGATTTCTTCCGAGACCTTTGCCGCCGGCAGCACGCCGCCATGGCCGGGCTTGGCGCCCTGGCTGATCTTGAGCTCGACCATCTTGATCTGGTCCTGGCTCGCAACCCGCGCGAACGCCTCCGGATCGAAGCTGCCGTCGCGATGGCGGCAGCCGAAATAGCCGGAGCCGATCTCCCAGATGACGTCACCGCCCATCTCCGCGTGATAGGGGCTGAAGCCGCCCTCGCCAGTGTCATGCGCGAAGCCGCCCTTCCTGGCGCCGGCATTGAGCGCGCGCACGGCATTGGGGCTGAGCGCGCCAAAGCTCATCGCCGAGATGTTGAACACCGAGGCCGAATACGGCTTTGCGCAGTCCGGCCCGCCGATGGTGACGCGAAACTTCTCCTCGGCATGCGCCTTCGGCGCTACCGAGTGATGCATCCACTCATAGCCCTCGCGATAGACATCCTCCTGGGTGCCGAACGGCCGCTTGTCGAGTTGCATCTTGGCGCGCTGATAGACCACCGCACGGGTGTCGCGCGAGAACGGCATGCCGTCCTTCTCGCTCTCGAAGAAGTACTGCCGCATCTCCGGGCGGATTTCCTCCAGGAGGAAACGGATATGGGCGGAGATCGGGTAGTTGCGCAGCACCGCGTGGCTCTTCTGCATCAGGTCGCGGACGCCGAGCAGCGTCAGCGCGCCGAAGATGCAGATCGGGACCAGCAGGATGTCGAAGATCCTGCGGTCGGCGATGGCAATGCCGATCAGGAGCGCGGTGACGACGGCGCAGATCGTCAGGACGATGAAGCGCGGCGAGAACGGCAGCAGAAGGGTCTCCATGATCCCCTCTTCCGCCAACGGCAAACGTTTGGGCGATTCCTGCGTCTTGTTGTTGTCGGCCACGATTCCCACCCTCTCGCCAGCATCAGGCGGAACGATACGCCCGCGCCTGTCATACGGATATGACGCAGCGCTTGTTTCAGGCTAGCGAATTCGCCCGAGAAAAATCAATCCACCGAGAGGTTGGCTATCGCACTGCAGCAGAGGCGGGGATGAAAGGAGCGGCTGGCCGGCCAGGACGCTGTAGCCATCGCCGTCGTCCTGGCGAAAGCCACGACCTATTCCCCCTAAACGGGGCTGTGCGAAGACTGACAACGACCAGCCTTCGCCACATTTGATTCGGTGGCTATGGATCCTGGCTTTCGCCAGGACGACACCGAGAGCGAACGCCGATCAGCGCTCGACGAACGCCTTCTCGATCACGAAATGGCCGGGCTTGTTGCCGCTTCCTTCGACGAAGTCGCGGCTCTCGAACATCGCCTTCAGCTCTTCCAGCATCGCCGGGCTGCCGCACATCATGATGCGGTCGGTCTCGATGTTGAGGGGCGACTGCCCGATATCGTTGAAGATCTGCTCGGAGTTGATGAGGTCGGTGATGCGGCCACGATTGCGGAACGGCTCGCGGGTCACGGTCGGATAATAGATCAGCTTGTCGGCGAGCAGCTCGCCGAACAGCTCGTCCTCGCGCAAATTCGCGACCAGCTTCTCGCCATAGGCGAGCTCGGAGACCTGGCGACAGCCGTGCACGAGCACGATGCTCTCGAACTGCTCATAGACCTCGGGGTCCTTGATCAGGCTGGCGAAGGGCGCAAGGCCGGTGCCGGTCGAGAGCAGCATCAGCCGCTTGCCGGGGATGAGGTTGTCGGTGATCAGCGTGCCGGTCGCCTTGCGGCCGACCAGGATGGTGTCGCCTTCCTTGATCTTCTGCAGGCGCGAGGTGAGCGGGCCGTCCTGCACCTTGATCGAGAAGAACTCGAGCTCTTCCTCGTGATTGGCGCTGGCCATGCTGTAGGCGCGCAGCAGCGGGCGGCCGTCGACCTCGAGCCCGATCATGGCGAACTGGCCATTCTGGAAGCGGAAGCCGGTGTCGCGCGTGGCGCGGAAGCTGAACAGTGTGTCGGTCCAGTGCTGGACGGAAAGAACCTTCTCTCGGTAAAACGCGCTCATGATTTTCGATATTCCGAATGTCTTGCGGTTTTCGGGCAAAAGCGTTGCCCGGCCCTGAAAACGGGCGGACACCATTTGCCATGGCGGAGGATTTCGCGTGTGTGATCTACGCCATTGAGACCAATAATCAACCTCGTTCCGGATGCAATTGATGCCGGTCAATCAGGCATTTGCGGCGGAAATGATCACATCATTAAAGGATCTGCTGTCAGGCGCGTGTATAGGGCAATTTCTTTTCCCTTTCGCACCTGAAAGCAGCACTTAATTTCCATCGCGCTCGCGAGAATTTCATTAAGAATAGCTCTGACTTTCACCCCGTTTTGGTGGCATTTCCCGCATTTTTGCGGCTTTTGGCGCCAGGGAACGATCAGGACATGACGATCAGGACATGGCAACCAACGAGCGGATCTTCGTCCAGGCGATCAGGAGCTATGGCGTGCGCCATGGCATCGACGTGGAGGTACGCGCGGGCGGCTGGCTGATCGCGATGCGCCGCGGTGAGATGCGCCGCTTCGCCTTCGGCTACGACATCGGCCTCAACAGTGCGATTGCGCATCGGCTCGCCAACGACAAATCGGCGACTTCAGAGGCGCTGTCCCTCGCAGGCGTGCCCTGCATTCCCCATCACCTCTTCCTCAACCCGAAGCTGGGCAGGAACGTCGTTGGCCCCGCCTGGCGAGAAGCCATGCTCGAGCTGCTTCACGACCATCCGCAGGGCGTGGTGGTGAAGCCAAACGAGGGCACGTCGGGGCGCTCCGTATTCAAGGTGACGACGGCGGCAGAGCTCGACCACGCGGCGACCGAGGTCTTTTCGATGAGCACCGGGCTCGTGATCTCGCCTTATGTCGCAATCGAGGACGAGGTCCGTGTGATCCTGCTCGATGATGTGCCCCGCATCGTCTACACCAAGCAGCGTGGCTCGGATTGGCGGCATAATCTGGATGCCGGCGCAAAGCCGGTGTTGCTGGCGGACGGCGCGGTGCGCGCAGCTTGCGCGAAGCTCGCGGTCGACGCTGCGCGAGCCATCGGCATCCGCTTTGCGTCGATCGACGTGGTGCGCGTGGATGGCGACTGGCGGGTGCTGGAAATCAATTCCGGCGTGATGATGGAGGCGCTCGCGAAGCTGCATCCGGAGCTGGTGCAGGCGACGTATGATGCGGCGCTGGATCGGGTGTTTGGGGAGGCCCATCTCAGCGCGGATCCACCCCCGTCACCCTGAGGTGGCCGCTTCTTCGGCGGCCCTCGAAGGGCGACGGCCTCACTGCCAGCTCGGCCGTGCATCCTTCGAGGCTCCCGGCGCGATGCTGCGCATCACGCCACTCGCACCTCAGGATGACGGGATCGCGAGCTAATTATTGGCGCTGGCGGAATCGTCCATGGCCTTGAACGCTTCTTCCAGCTGCAGCGAGATCGGCACGTTCATTTTCTCGCCGGTCGGCATGCGGGCGATGAACCATTTGTTGTAGAGCGGCACGAGATCGTGGTTGGAGCCGAGCTTGCGGAAGGTGCGATCGACCACCGCGGAGAGCTGCGGCTCGCCCTTGCGGAACATGATGCCGTAGGGATCGTAGGACAGATAATCGCCTGTTACGCGGAACTTGTCCTGCGACTTGTGGCGAACGATCAGGCCGGAGAGCAGGATGTCGTCGGTCGCAAACGCGTCAGCCTTGCCGTCGACCAGCATCTGGTACGACTGCTCGTGGTCGGCGCCGACAACGATATTCAGGCCCAGCGACAGCTTCTTGTCGGCCGCGTGGATCGCCTGCTCGTTGGTGGTGCCCTTCGTCACCACGACGGTCCTGCCCTTCAGGTCCGCCAGCTGCTGGACGCTGGAGGCCTTCGGCACCATCAGCTTGGTGCCGGCAACGAACATCAGCGGCGAGAAGGCGACGCGCTTGGCGCGCTCGGAATTCGCGGTGGTCGAGCCGCATTCCAGATCGATCTTGTTCTGGAGCACCGCGTCGATGCGATCGTCCGAGGTGACCTTGACATAGTCGATCCTGAGATTGGGGTCGTCGACCTCGACGCCGATCTCCTCGACGATGGCCTCGCAGAGCTCAAGGCTGTAACCAATCGGCCGGCCCGACGGGTCGAGGAAAGAGAACGGCGGCGAGCTCTCGCGATAGCCGAGCCGCACGGCGTGCGCGTTCTTGATGGCCGACAGCGTCGGGCTAAGCCCTTCGCTGCCGCCGCTCTGGGCAGAGGCACCAGACGCCAGCAGACACGCTGCCAGCAACAGGCCGCTCGAAATCGCCGTCAAAGGGCGCATGACGCACTCCCGTCAATGGCCGGCCATCGCAGGCACTTCACCCGGCACCATGTCTTCAGGCACCGCATCGCCCGGCCCCATCGCATGCTCGGGCCCGAGCTCGCCTTCCCACTTCGCCACCACCGAGGTCGCCAGCGTGTTGCCGATCACGTTGGTGGCGCTGCGGCCCATGTCGAGGAAGGTGTCGATGCCCATGATCATGAGCAGGCCCGCCTCGGGGATGCCGAACTGCGACAGCGTCGAGGCGATCACCACGAGGGAGGCGCGCGGCACGCCGGCGACGCCCTTGGAGGTGATCATCAAGGTCGCCAGCATCGCGAGCTGCGTGCCCAGCGGCATGTCGATGTGGTAGGTCTGCGCGATGAAGACGCTGGCGAAGGTGCAATACATCATCGTGCCGTCGAGATTGAACGAATAGCCGAGCGGCAGCACGAAGCTCGAGATGCGCGAGGAGGCGCCGAAGCGGTTGAGGCCTTCGAGCGTCTTCGGGTAGGCCGCTTCGGAGCTCGCGGTGGAGAACGCGATCATCAGCGGCTCGCGGATCAGCTTCAGGAGATGGCTATAGCGCGGCCCGATCACGACGAAGCCGACGACCACCAGGATGCCCCAGAGGATGAACAGCGACAGATAGAAGCCGCCCATGAACACGATGAGCTTCCAGAGCACCAGCAGGCCGTTCTTGGCGACCGTCGCGGTGATGGCGGCCCAGACCGCGAACGGCGCAAACAGCATCACATAGCCGGTCACCTTCAGCATGATGTGGCCGACATCGTCGATCAGCGACAGGAGCTGCTTGGAACGCTCGGGCAATGCGCCCATCGCCACCGAGAAGAATACGGCGAAGATCACGATCTGAAGGATCTCGTTCTGCGCCATCGCGTCCGCGATCGAGGTCGGGATCAGATGGGTCAGGAATTTCTCGATCGAGAAGGCCGAGACCGGCAGGCCGGTCGATTGTCCCGCCGCGGGCAGCGTACCGGGGAAGTTCGCGCCGGGCTGCAGCAGATTGACCATCACGAGGCCGAGCAGCAGCGAGACGAAGGATGCGCTGATGAACCAGCCCATGGTCTTGGCGAAGATGCGCCCGAGCTTGGAGCCCGACCCCATGTGGGCGATGCCGCCGACCAGGGTCGCGAACACCAGCGGCGCGATGATCATCTTGATCAGGCGCAGGAAGATCACGGCGATCAGGTTGATGGAGGAGGCCCAGTCGCCCCGCGTGTCGGGCAGGAAATTGTAGATCGCCGAGCCCATGATGATGCCGAGCACCATCGCGGCCAGGATGTATTGCGTAAACCTGTTCGACATTGAAAGACCCCCACGACACCGACCGCTTCATGATGTCGCAGATATGACAGCGACGCAACACGCTTTGCGTGCGATCGCTTGCCGGATGTTCCCATTGCGAAACGGAGCGCAGCGATCTAGCCTTCATGCAGCGCACAACGAATGCGGCTTGCACGTTTTGTTTGCGGCAAGTGCTTCAATAAACATCAAACAATCAGGGAGGGAACGCCATGACCGGGAGCATCAATCGCCAAATTCTTCTGGTGGAAAAGCCGAGCGGAAAGCTCGGCCCCGAGCACTTCAAGATGGTCGATGGCGCACTGCCGCAACCGAGGGACGGCGAAGCCCTGTTGCGCGTGCGCTACATCTCGCTCGATGCCGCCAACCGCGCCTGGATGCACGGGGCGACTTACCGTTCGGCGGTCGAACCCAACAGCGTGATGGCCGGCGGCGGCATTGCCGAGGTGGTCAGCTCGAAGGCGCCCGAGCTTGCGCCCGGCGACATCGTGTTCGGCGATACCGGCTGGCAGGAGTTTGCAGCAGTACCGGCAAGGCAATTGACGAAAATGCCGAAGCTCGAGCCGATGACGCATCTGCTCAGCGTGTTCGGCATCGCCGGCCTCACCGCCTATTTCGGCCTGCTCGAGGTCGGCAGGCCCAAGGAGGGCGAGACGGTCGTGGTTTCGGCCGCCGCGGGCTCGGTCGGCTCGATCGTCGGACAGATCGCCAAAATCAAAGGATGCCGCGTGATCGGCATCGCCGGCGGCGCCGACAAATGCCACTGGCTGACCTCCGAGCTCGGCTTCGATGCGGCCGTCGACTACAAGGACGGTGCGGTGTTCAAGGCGTTGCGCGCAGCAGCTCCCAAAGGCATCGACGTTTATTTCGACAATGTCGGCGGCGACATTCTGGAAGCCTGCCTGCCACAAATGAACAATTACGGCCGCATCGCCTGCTGCGGCGCGATCTCGCAATATGACGGCACGCCTTCGGCGCACGGCCCGCGCGGCGTGCCCGGCCTGATCGTGGTGAAGCGGCTCGTGATGCAGGGCTTCATCGTGATGGACTACATGAAGCAGAGCCAGCGCGCGCTCGCTGATCTGCAGGCCTGGGTGAAATCCGGCAAGCTGAAGGTGCAGGAAGACATCATCGACGGATTGCAGAACACGCCGAAGGCGCTGATTGGACTGCTGGCCGGCGAGAACCGCGGCAAGCGCATGATCAAGCTCTAGCGACGTAGTTACGTCGCAATTCCGCGGGCATTATCTACTTGCGGTAGTGGCCAAAGCAGCCAAGATACCGCTCGCGAGGCATCACTCGCGACGATTGCATTTGTACGGCATTTCAAAAATCATCGGCGTTACCGACAGGGCAGGAATTCACTCAAATGTTCAAAACGTTGAGACATGCATCAACGCGTCACGCGTTGCTCGCCGCGGCTTTCTTCGCAACTGCAACAAGCGCGTTCGCGCAGACCGAGGCCCAGAAGAGCGCGATCCGCTCCGCATGCCGCTCGGATTTCATGGCGCATTGCGCGAGCGTGACGCCCGGTGGCGTCGAAGCGTATCAATGCCTCCAGAGCCACATGTCGAGCCTGTCAGCGGGATGCCAGACCGCGGTTCGCGCGGTCGAGCCGGCGGCAGCACCCAAGACCGAAGCTGCACCGGCAAAATCCGAACCTGCCAAATCTGAGCCGGCCAAATCCGAGCCTGCAAAGACCGAAGCGGCGCCCACCGCCGAACCCGCGGCGAAGCCGGCCGCCGAAGCTGCCCCGAAGGCAGCCGCGGCCAAGCAACCGGCCAGCGCGCAAGTCGCCGCGGTCAAGAGCGCATGCCGCGCCGATTATCCCAAGGTTTGCGCCAGCGTGCCGCCGGGCGGCGCTCCCGCGCTGGAATGCCTCGAGAAGAACAAGGCCAAGGTTTCGGCGGCCTGCGCGAAAGCGGTGACCGCTGCGGCCGGTGGCGGCGCAGCGACTGCCGCGCCGGCAACTGGCGCCGCGCCCGCAGCAGCGCCGGCCGCCGCGCCCGCCGTGATCGTTCTGCGCCCGCTGCTGCCGCGCGAAGAGCTGTTCATCGTGCGCTCCGCTTGCGGCGCGGACATCCGCTCGCTCTGTGCCGGCGTCGCCCCGGGTGGCGGCCGCATCGTGCAATGCATCGCCGGCAATGCAGCGTCGCTGTCGCCCGCCTGCAAGGACGTGCTCGCACCATTCGCTGCGCGGTGAGCGGCACGCCAGCGCGCATCGTCATCGATATTGGGCGGCGCGTGAATTTTCGTGCGCTCCTTGCGACTCATCCGTTGCCGATATCAGATTTCAATCGCGACAAGACCGGGAGAGACCACATGCGTGCATTTCTGCTGATTGCGTCTGCATTGTTCGCCTTCGCGGCGACCATGACCTTCGAATCCTCCAATGCCAACGCTGTGGTGTGCGCGCGCGGCGTCTACCGCGCCGGTTGCGCCGGCCCGAACGGCGCCGTCGTGGTTCGTCACCCGGTGCCAGTGGTTCGCTGTACCAGGGTGCTGGTGAACGGGGTCTACGTGAAGCGCTGCGTCTGACACCCGGGTGGTCAATCCGGCGCGGTTTGGCTATGATTCATAACTGACGGCTTTGGCACGCGCGAGGCGGGTGGCTGCGGCCGTGCTGCGGCGCACCTCGCCTTGAGTTCCGCTGGCGTGGGACACCGCAGCCCGTTAGTCTACCCCTGAGACAGTAAGTATACTGCCAATTAGGGAGGCAGGATTTGCGGATCGCCGTGATTGGCGGGGGACCCGGCGGGCTCTACTTCGCCTATCTCTGGAAGAAGCGTCATCCCGAGGATCAAGTCGACCTGTTCGAACAGAACCCGGCCGACGCGACCTGGGGCTTTGGCGTCGTGTTCTCCGACCAGGCGCTGGAATTCCTGCGCGCCGACGACCCCGAGACGGTCGATGCGATCGGGCCGCATATGGAGAGCTGGGAGAACATCACGCTCAATCTCGGCGGCGACAGCGTTGCCATCGACGGCGTCGGCTTCTCCTCGATCGGGCGGCTGGAGCTCCTGCAATTCCTGCAGCAACGCGCGCTCGACGTCGGCGTCACCTCGCGCTTCGACACCCAGATCCAGACGATCGACCAGCTCAACGGCCACGATTTGATCGTCGCCGCCGACGGCCTCAACTCGCTGGTGCGCCGCGCCTATGAGGGCGATTTCGGCACGTCGCTGTCCTACTCCTCCAACAAATTCGTCTGGTACGGCACCTCGAAGCGGTTCGACACGCTGTCGCAGACCTTCGTGAAGACCGACCGCGGCGCCTTCAACGCGCACCATTATCGCTATTCGCCCAACATGAGCACCTTCCTGGTCGAGTGCGATCACGCAACCTGGCAGGCCTACGGCTTCGCCTACAAGGACGTCGAGCAGTCCAAGGGCGTGTGCGAGGAGGTGTTCGCCGACACGCTCGGCGGCCACTGCCTGGTCTCCAACAAATCGGTCTGGCGCAATTTCCCCTGGGTCTGGAACGAGCACTGGTCATTCAAGAACATGGTGCTGATTGGGGACGCGCTGCACTCGGCGCACTTCTCCATCGGCTCGGGCACGAGGCTTGCGATCGAGGACGCGATCGCGCTGGTCAAGGCGCTGGAATCGGATGCCCATCTGTCGACCGCGCTGCATCGCTACCAGGCCGCGCGCAAGCCGGTGGTGCAAAAGCTGGTCAATGCCGCACGCACCAGCGCGTTCTGGTACGAGCATTTCGCCCAGCACATGCAGCTTGGCCTGATGGACTTCGCCTATAGCTACATCACCCGCTCCGGCCGCATCGACGATTCCCGGCTGCGCGCGATGTCGCCGGCCTTCATGGCACGCTACGAGGCCGAGAAGAGCGGCGGAGACGCAGCAGGCGAGGCGACGGCATGAGGCGCGAGCAATCGTAGGGTGGGCAAAGCGAAGCGTGCCCACGACTTCCGGTCTGTTGGAGAGACGTGGTGGGCACGGCGCAAGGGCGCCTTTGCCCACCCGAAAGGATTCCCCTCAACCCACCTTCCCCAAATGCTCCAGCGCATCCTCGGCCCGCAGCGGCACGCGCGAGGCTTCGTTGTTGAGCTCGACGAGTTGCGACATCAGCCCCATCAGCGCCTTGCGCTCCGTCGGCTTGAGCGGCTCCAGCATGCGCGCCTGGGCGCGTTCGACCGCGGGGATGATCTCGCGCAGGATTGCGACGCCCGGCTTGGTCAGATAGAGCAGCTTGATGCGCTTGTCCTCGGCTGCCGGCTTGCGCTCGATAAAATTCTTGGCCTGAAGACGTTCGATGACGCTGCCGAGCGTGGAGCGGTCGAAGGCGATCACCGCCGACAGCCGCGTCGCGTCGATGCCGGGATGGGTGTGGATCGCGATCAGCGCCGCATATTGCACCGGCGTGAGATCGAACGCCTTGCACTCCTCCATGAAGATCGAGACCGCGATCTGCTGCATGCGCCGGAACAGATAGCCCGGCGCGGCATAGACAGCGTCCATCGTGATCGGAGGCGGCGGCTTACTCGGCATCGGGCTGCTTCTCCGGCGCGGCATCGGCGAAGGCCGGCAGCGCCTTGGCGGCGGCCTCGGCCATGAGCAGGCGCGGATAGGCCGCGACATCGACGCCGAAGCGGCGCGCATTGGCGAGCTGCGGCACCAGGCAGAGATCAGCGAGCGACGGCGCAGCGCCAAAACAAAATGGCCCTGACTCGTCCTTGATCAGCGTCTCGCAGGCCGACAGCCCCTCGCGATTGACCCAGGCGGCCCAGTCCTGCACTTTCTCCTCGGGCAAACCAAGTTCGCGCAGCCGCGCCAGCACCTTCAAATTTTGCACCGGATGGGTGTCGCAGGCGATCGCCAGCGCGAAGGCGCGCACCTTGGCCCGCTGCAAGGGGTCCCTTGGCAGGAGCGGCGGATTCGGGTGAGTCTCATCGAGCCACTCGATGATCGCGACGGATTGGGTCAGTACCGCTCCCGTGTCGCTTTCCAGCGCCGGCACCAGGCCTTGCGGATTGATGGCAAGATAGGCGGGCGCGCGTTGCTCGCCCTTGCGTAAGTGATGCGGCAGATGCTCGGCGCCGAGACCCTTGAGATTCAACGCGATCCTGACACGATAGGCGGCGCTGGAGCGGAAATAGCCGTGCAGCTTCATCGGAAGCCCTCCCTGCTGTTTTGTCATTCCGGGGCGATGCGTCAGCACCGAGCCCGGAATCTCGAGATTCTCAGGTGCGCAAGTGCGCACCATAGCTTTCGCTTCGCGAGCCCCGGAATGACTGCCTTTTACGTTACCCCTCAAGTTGACGCTACCCAGATCGTCAGTATACTGTCAATCAACAAAACGGTCGGGAGCAGCAACCATGGAAGCCGTGACCAAGACGCCGGAACGCGAGGCGTTCTACAGGAAGATCGACGGCGAGAATCTCACCGCGCTGTGGACGGTGATGAGCGATCTGATCACGCCGGAGCCGAAGAGCGCCTGCCGGCCGCACTTATGGAAGTTCGAAATCATCCGCGACTACATGACGGAGGCAGGCCGACTGATCACGGCCAAGGAAGCCGAGCGGCGCGTGCTGGTGCTGGAGAACCCTGGCCTGCGCGGCCAGTCCAAGATCACGACCTCGCTCTATGCCGGCGTGCAGATGGTGGTGCCCGGCGACGTCGCGCCCGCACATCGGCACAGCCAATCGGCGCTGCGATTCGTGCTCGAAGGCAAGGGCGCCTACACCGCCGTCGATGGCGAGCGCACCGCGATGGCGCCCGGCGACTTCATCATCACGCCGTCAATGACCTGGCACGATCATTCCAACGAGACCAGTGATCCGATGTTCTGGCTCGACGGCCTCGACATTCCGCTGGTGCAGTTCTTCGACTGCTCCTTTGCGGAAGGCGCCAAGGAAGACCAGCAGAAGATCACCAAGCCGGCAGGCGACAGCTTCGCCCGCTATGGCCACAATCTCTTGCCGGTCGACATGAAGCGGTCCTCGAAGACTTCGCCGATCTTCAGTTATCCCTATGCCTACACCCGCGAAGCACTGGAGAAAGCGCGGACCAGGCAGGAGTGGGATGCCTGTCACGGGCTGAAGCTGAAATTCAGCAACCCCGAGACCGGCGATTTCGCGATGCCGACCATCGGGACCTTCATCCAGCTGCTGCCGAAGGGTTTCAAGACCGCGCGCTACCGCGCGACGGATGCGACGGTGTTCTGCCCGATCGAGGGCAAGGGTCGCAGCCGCATCGGCGATGCCGTGTTCGAATGGGGCCCGCGCGATCTGTTCGTGGTGCCGAGTTGGCAATGGGTGACGCACGAGGCGGATGAGGACGCGGTGCTGTTCAGTTTCTCGGACCGGCCGGTGCAGCAGAAGCTGGATCTGTTTCGCGAGGATCGCGGCAACGCGTGAGGCGTGACGGTTCCGTAGGGTGGGCAAAGGCGCACTTGCGCCGTGCCCACGTCTTCGCGACTCCTGAAAGAATGGTGGGCACGCTTACGCTTTGCCCACCCTACTGCAGCGGTGATTTTGGCTACCGCCAGTGCAACAGCCGCACTTCCAGCCAGCCGATCACCTTGCCGACTGCGAGGCCAAACACCGACAGGATCACCACGCCCGCGAGCAGTTGATCCGTCTGCATCAGATTGCCGGCCTGGAGCACGAACGCGCCGATGCCGTATTGCGCGCCGATCATCTCGGCGCTGACGACGAGCAGCAGCGCCACCGACGCCGTGATGCGGAAGCCGGCGAGGATCGCGGGCAGCGCGCCGGGCCAGACCACCTTGCGCACGATGGTGGCAAAGGGCACGTTGAAGCTTTGCGCCATGCGAATGAGATTGCGCGGCACGGCGTCGACACCGCTATAGACCGAGATCGCGGTCGAGAAGAACACGCCGAGCGCAATCGTCGCGATCTTCGGCTCTTCGCCGATGCCGAGCCAGAGGATCAGGAGCGGCAGCAGCGCGATCTTGGGAATCGGGAACAGCGCCGAGATGAAGGTGATGCCGACGCTGCGCGCGAGGCGCGACAGGCCGATGGCAAAGCCGACCACGACGCCGGCCGCGGTGCCGAGCAGCCAGCCGACGCCGATGCGCAGCAGCGAGGCCGAGAGATGCTGCCAGAGCGCGCCCGACATCGCGAGCTCGTAGATCGCGCGCATGATCGCCGAGGGCGCCGGCAGGAATAGCGGATTGACGAGCCTGGCGCTGCCGGCCGCCTGCCAGATCGCGATGACGAGGGCGAGCGCGATCCAGCCGCCGAAACGGCTCGACGCAGGCACGAAGCCCGCGCCGCGGAAGCGCACGCGCCGCGTGGTTTCGTTGGCCGACGTCTCGGTCGCGCGGTCAAGCATGCTGGACCTCGCGTTCGGCGTCGATCGCTTCGTTGCGGATCAGCGACCAGATCTGGTTCTGCAGCGCGAGCAGCTGTTCACGTGCAGCGATGTCGCCGCGCTCGGTGCGTGTCATCGGAACCGCCACGACCTCGCGAATACGGCCGGGCCGCCGCGACAGCACCACAATGCGATCGGCAAGGCGCGCGGCCTCTTCGAGATTATGCGTGACATAGACCGCACCCATGCCGCCATCGGCGAGCAGGCGAACGAAATCTTCCATCAAGAGCTCGCGCGTCTGCGAGTCCAGCGCCGAGAGCGGCTCGTCCATCAACAGAATCGCGGGCTTGACTGCGAGCGCGCGCGAAATGCCGACGCGCTGGCGCATGCCGCCGGACAGCTGCTTTGGATAGGTTTTGCGAAAATCGGTCAGCCCCGTGCGACGCAAGGCATCCTCGACCAGCGCGCGCCGCTGCGTGGCCGAAAGCTGGGTGTGCAGCAACGGGAATTCGACGTTCTCCTCCACCGTGGCCCAGGGCAGCAGCGCAAAGTCCTGGAACACGAAGGTGAGCGGATTGAGGCTATCCGCCGGCGGCGCGCCGCGCAGTTCGGGCGCGCCCGAGGATGGCTGCAGCAGCCCGCCGAGGATCGACAGCAGCGTGCTCTTGCCGCAACCGGAAGGACCCACGATCGCCACCACCTCGCCGGCGCTCACCGTGAAGGAGACATCGTCGAGCACGGCGAGATCGCCGAAGTGGTGCGAGATGTGGTTGGCGATCAGGTCCATGAATTACGCCCTGCTTTCTCCCCGTCGTCCTGAGGCGCGAGCACCGCGATGCGAACGCATCGCGGTGGGAGCCTCGAAGGATGACGGAGTAAGAGAGGAGCACTCAGCATCAATCCGCCTTCACATAATCCTTGGCGATGATCGCATCGGCATCATAGCCCTTGTCGGCAAAGCCCTGCTCCTGGAGCCATTTGATCTGGTTGTCGACGTTCTTGACGTCGAGCTTGCCGTCTGGGTCGATATAGGCGCAGTTGCCGACCACCTGCTCGACCGGCAGGTTGGTGTATTTGGCGATGATCTCCAGCAGCGGTTTTGTCTGCTCGTTGATCGGGGCGACGCCGTCCTTCATCGACGCGAGAATCACGTCGTGATATTCGCGATCGGCCTTGGCCAGCACGCCGAGGAATTTCGTCACCAGTACCTTGTTGGCCAGCGTCTTCGGCGCGGCAAACACCGCGCCGAGTTGCCAGGGCGTTTCGTCGCCGACCCAGCCCAGGAATTTCGCGCCGCCATCGTCCATCAATTTTCGCGCGGTGGAGATCGGCAGTAGGGCCGCATCCACGGTCTCGCCCTTCAGCGCCGCGGCTGCGTTCGACAGCGATTGCAGCGGCACGATCTTCACGTCCGACAGCTTGAAGCCGTATTTGTCGGCGAGCAGGCCAAGCGAATAGTGGAAGGATGAGCCGACCTGCGTCATCGCGATGCGCTTGCCCGCGAGATCCTTCGGAGTCTTGAGACCAGCGGCATAGGCATTGTTGCTGGCGAAATAACCGATCAGGGGATAGCCTGGTTTCTCGCGACTCATGCCGCCGATCACCTTCAGCACGCCCTTGCCGGCGAGATTGTAGAGACCCGCGGTGAAAGCGGTAACGCCGAAATCGACGTCGCCCGAGGTGGTGGCGACCGCGATCGGCTGCGCCGCGTCGAAAAACTTCAGCTCGATGTCGAGGCCGGCGTCGCGGAAATAGCCCTTGTCCTGCGCGATGAAAACGGGCGCGGAGGACGACAGGCGGAGCACGCCGACCTTGGCTTTCAGCGCATCCTCGGCCCTGGCCGTCCCCATCGCCATTATCGCCAAAAGGCTGAGTGCCGCGACCCGCGCAATCCCGATCATCCCGCTTCCTCCAATAATTCTCTTTTGCAGTCCGTTACAGGCCCTTTGGCACGGGCTCGTCCCGTCCGATGAAGGCGCCCTGTTGTTTCAATGTTTCCTGCAATTTTTCAACCGGTATGTCACGCGGGATCCGGTTTCCGGACAGCGCCAGCGCCGCGGCGGAACCGGCCGCCTCCCCCATCACGAAGCAGGCCCCGGACACCCGCGCCGCCGACTGGCCCTCATGGGTCATGGAGGCACAGCGGCCGGCAACGAGAAGGTTGTCTACGCCCTCGGGCACCAGCATGCGATACGGCAATTCGTTGTAGCCGCGCGATTCCGGGATCGGCGGGAAAGTGAAGACGACATCGCCAGGAACATGCGCCTCGATCGGCCAGCCATTGACGCCGATGGAGTCCTCGAACGAGGCGCAGCCAAGCACATCCTCGCCGCCGAGCTGGTAGCCGCCCCTGATGCGGCGGGTCTCGCGGATGCCGAGTTGCGGCGGCAGATCGACGATGTAGGACTTTTCAAAGCCGGGCACCGTGCGCAGGAACTCGAAGGCGGCAAGCGCCTGCTTGCGGCCCTCGATCTCGCCGCGGGTGAGATCGTCGGGCTCGATACCGTTGATGGCGTGGCCGTCCTCGCGCGCCACCTGCGTGAAGTTCACCCGCCATTCTATGCCGGATTTCTGCGGCCGCACGATCGCGCTCTTGCGCGGGAATTTGTGGGTGCCGGCGGCGGTCGCCGCTTCCATCAATTGCGGGATGGTGCGCCAGGCATCGCCCGCCCTTACGGGATCGATGCCGTTGAGACGGAGCATCATCGATGGATAAAGCGGATGACCATGCGCGTCGCCGATCTCGAACGGCGCGCCGGCCCAGACCGCAAGATCGCCGTCGCCGGAGCAATCGATGAAGATCTCTGCGCGCACCGCCTGCCGGCCGGCCTTGGTCTCGACCATCAGCGCGTCGATGCGGCGGTCATCGCCCATCACGACGCCGGCCCCGAGGGCATGGAAGAGAATGTGCACCTTATGGTTCGCCAGCAGTTGATCGGCCGCGATCTTGTAGGCCGCGGTGTCATAGGCCTGCGCGAAGACCTTGCCGAGGATCAGATGCGGCGCGTTGAGGCCGCCCAGATGATCGATCCGCGCCAGCAGATCGGACGCCATGCCCTGCACCAGCCGGACAGCCTCGCCATAGACATTGCCATGCAGGCCGCAGAAATTGGTGACGCCGGCCGCGGTGCCCATGCCGCCGAGAAAGCCGTAGCGTTCGATCAGCAGCGTCTTCCGCCCGGCGCGCGCGGCTGAGGCCGCAGCGACGATGCCGGCCGGGCCGCCGCCGAGCACGACGATTTCATATTCGCCGTAGAGCGGCACCTGTCGTGCCGGTTCATTGATCGTCATGGCCCTCATGGCGCGTCCTTCCCCAAATCCGTTGCTTGGCGCGGACTATGAATTAACGCGCGGAGGGCTACAATCTACCAAAATATGCGATCAGCTTTCTCGAATCGCGAAAGGTCGACATGGACATCCTGGTGAACCTTCAGGCGTTCCTCGCCACCGCGGATACATCAGGATTTTCCGCCGCTGCGCGAAAGCTCAACGTCTCGACATCGGTGGTGGCAAAGCGGGTCACGCAGCTTGAGGCACGGATCGGCACACCGCTGTTTCATCGCTCGACCCGGCAATTGCGGCTGACCGAGGCCGGCCAGCGCTACGTGCATCGCGCCCGCGGCGTGGTGACTGATGCGACCGACCTGCTGTCGCGCATGGGCGAGAAGGGCCATGATCTCGTCGATCATCTCCGCATCAAGGCGCCGACCTCGATGACGGTGGCGCGGCTTGCAGATGCCTTCAGCGCCTTCCAGACCCAGAACCCGCGGCTGAAGCTCGAGATCGTGCTGATCGACCGCCCGGTCGATCCGGTCACTGAAGGCTTTGACATCGCTATCGGCGCCTTCCCGCATGCCTTCGGCGGCGTGGTCGACGAGCCGCTGGTGCCGTTGAAGCGACTGCTTTGCGCCTCGCCGGCTTATTTGAGGAAGCACGGCACGCCAAAGCATCCGCGCGACCTCGTCGAGCATCGCTGCCTCAGCTTCATGCCAACAGGCCCAGAATGGGTCTTTGACGGGCCGCGCGGCCGCATCACCATCCAGGTCAGCCCGCTGCTGTCCTCCAACGAGGGACACGTGCTGGCGCGCAGCGCCATCGCCGGCAACGGCATCGCGCTGATCTCGCATTATCTCGTCGCCGACGCCTTGCGCGGCGGCACGCTGAAGCCGGTGCTGCGCGATTTTCCGATTCCGGAATTGTGGGTGAAGGCCGCCATTCCCGAGCGCCGGCGCAATGCCGCCGCGGTGCAGGCGCTGCTGACCTTGCTGAAAACGTCACTCGCGCCGTCGCTGTAAATAATGGTGCCGTAGCCCGCATGGAGCGAAGCGGAATGCGGGAACGCCGGCCCCGGATTGCGCTTCGCTCCATCCGGGCTACTTGCTGTCATCGCCCGGCCAAGCCGGGTACGACGGCGGAGTCAAACGCACTCAGCCCTTCCAATCGCCCCACTTCGCCGCGCGCTTCTCGGCAAACGAGGCCAGCCCCTCCGCCGCCTCGGCGCTCTGGCGCTTGAGCGCGTGCAGCTGGACGAGCCGCGTATAGGCCGCATCGTCCACTGCCATGCCGCCGAACGAGCTTTCCAGCGCCAGCCGCTTGGTCTCGGCCATCGCCGCCGGGCCGTTGGCGAGCAGTTGCTCCACCACCTTGGCGCCCGCGGCTTCGAGATTTGCGAGCGGCACCACCTCATGGACGAGGCCGATGCGGCGGGCATCCTCGGCGCCGAAGCGTTCGCCGGTCAATGCGTAACGGCGGACTTGCCGTACACCAATGGCGTCACAGAGCTGGGGAATGATGATCGCGGCGGTCAGGCCCCAGCGCACTTCGGTGATGGAGAACAGGGCGTTATCGGCTGCGATGACGACGTCGCAGGCCGCGATCACGCCGGTGCCGCCTCCGAAGCAGCCGCCCTGCACCAGCGCCACGGTCGGGATCGGCAAGGTGTTGAGCCGCTGCACGGCCTCGAACGTCGCCCGCGACGCCGCCTCGTTGGCCTCAGGCGATTGTGGCCGCACGCTGTTGATCCATTTGAGGTCGGCGCCGGCCTGGAAATGCTTGCCGTTGCCCTTGAGCACGACGAGGCGAAGGTTGGGTTTTTTGCCCAGATCGTCCATGGCCGCGAGCACGCCTGATATCAGGGCGCCGTCATAGGCGTTGTTGACCTCCGGACGGTTCAACGTGACGGTCGCAACCCCACGTTCATCAAGGCTCCACAGCACAGGGTTGGCACTCATCGGCGATCCTCCGGTCATTCTGATGGCGCGCACTATGGCCGAGGCAACGCATCCCGATCCATATCTTTCCAGCGTGGGGCGGTCGCGCCCATCGCATGGCGGCTTGTGTCATGCTGCCGCCGGGCGACGACCAAAGATCAGGGACGGGACATCATATGCGCATCTGCATTTTCGGCGCGGGCGCCGTCGGAAGCCATCTCGCGGTCAGGCTCGCCCGCGCCGGCCACGAGGTCTCGTGCGTCATGAGGGGCGCGCATCTGGAGGCGGTTCGCGCCAATGGCCTGAAGCTGCGCGTCGGCGATTCCGAGGTTGCGGCCAAGGTGAACGCATCGGGCGATCCGGCCCAGCTCGGCCCGCAGGATGTGGTGATCTCGACGCTGAAGGCCACCGCGTTGACCGGGCTCGTCTCGAGCATCAAGCCGTTGCTCCAGGACGACACCGCGATCGTGTTCGCGCAGAACGGCATTCCCTGGTGGTACGGTATCGGCCTGCCGCCGCGGCACCCGACGCCGCCGGATATTTCCTTCCTCGATCCCGGCGGGCGCCTGCGCGCCTGCATCCCGAAGGAGCGGATCATCGGGGGCGTCATCTTCTCTTCCAACGAGGTGGCGGCACCCGGCGTGGTGCAGAACCTCACCCCGGACCGCAACCGCCTCTTGATCGGCGAATGTGACGACCGCAATTGCGAGCGCATCACCAGGCTCCGCGGCGTCTTCAATGATGCGCGGCTGGAATCGCCGCCGGTGGCCGAGATCCGCGAGGCGATTTGGTCAAAGCTACTGACCAACATGTCGCTGTCGGTGCTCTGCCTGCTCACAGGCCAGACTGCGCGGGGCGTGCGCGACGACCCTGCCTTCACCGAGGTCATTCCGCGGATGCTGAACGAGGCCAACGACATCGCGCAGCACTTCATTCCCGAGGTCAAGCGCGTGACCCGCAGCGGTCCCGCCCCCAACCACAAGCCGTCGCTGCTTCAGGATTACGAGCTCGGTCGCGCTATGGAGATCGACGTGCTGGTGAAGGCGCCCGCCGCCTTCGCGCGCACCGCCGGCCTGTCGACGCCGACGCTCGACCTGATCGCAGCGCTCGCGATCCAGAAGGCGCGCGACAAGGGGCTCTACTCCGCCTGAAACTTAGGCGAGATCGTCGATCCAGCTCGCGAGCGTATCGAGCACCTCGCTGAGCGCCTCCTCGTTGGTGCGGCCGGACCTCTTCAGCACCGCGAAGGAGTGATCGCCGCCTTCGATCTCATGCAGCGTCGCCCTGGCCCCGAGCGCTGCGACGACGGGCCTGAGCAGGCCGAGATCGGCGAGGCCATCCCGCGTTCCCTGAAGAAACAACATGGGAATGGCGACGCCGGCAAGGTGCTCGGCGCGCTCGGTGGATGGCTTCTTGTCGGCATGCAGGGGAAAGCCAAGAAAGGCGAGACCCTTCACGCCAGGCAACGCTGCCTTGGACTGCGCCTGCGATGTCATGCGGCCGCCAAAAGATTTTCCGCCGGCGACGAGCTTCAACCCCGGGCACAGCCGAGCCGCCTCCTCGACCGCGGCGCGGACGGTGGCATGCGCGACGGCCGGCTGGTCGGGGCGGCCCTGTTTGTTCTCCGTGTAGGGAAAATTGAAGCGGAATGTCGCAATGCCGCGCTCTGCGAGGCCTATTGCGATCTTTTCCATCGACGCATGCCGCATGTCGGTACCGGCGCCGTGCGCCAGTACGTAACACCCACGCGCATTGTCCGGCTGCATCAGGATCGCGGAAACCGTGCCGATGCGTCCGATGTCGAGCTTGAGCTCAGTCGCCTTGGCCGTCATGACGCCTCACCCCTGGATCTGCATTTAGCGGCTCGCCGGCCAGAGATAGTTCAGGACATGATTGAGGGTCGTCATGATCTCGCGGTGGCCGGCCTCGCTCTGCACAGAACCGAACTTGTCCTCGAGGGCCAGCTTGGCAAAACCGTGAACGGTGGACCAGGCGGCCGCGGCGGCGGTCTTCGCCTGCTTCGGCGTCCCACCGACAAGCTCGGCAATGATGATCTCAAACTCGTGCCCGGCCGCCCTGCTCGCCTGCCTGAGGCGCGGATCGTCCGCGACCAGGCGCTTGTTGGCAAACATCATCTGGAAGCGGCCGGGATGCTTCAGCGCGAATTCGACATAAGCGAGGCCCTGCGCATGGAGTTTTTCGCGCGCGCCCTGCTTGCGGGATGCGGCATCCCGCAGCGCGCCGGCCAGCGCCTCATAGCCGCGGATCGCTACCTCGGTCAGCAAGCCCTGCGCATTGCCGAAATGATGCGACGGCGCGGCCGGGGACACGCCGGCCCGGCGGGCGGCTTCGCGTAAGGTGAAGCCTTCGGCGCCTTGCTCGGCGAGAATGGCCTCGCTGGCCGCGATCAGGGCCTCCTGAAGCTCACCATGATGATAGCCGGCTTCCGGCTTCGGAACCTTGCGGCTCGGCTTGGCGCGCGCGGGCGCGATTGGTTTCGTCATGCGTAACTTGACACTGTTCAGATTGGCGGCTATCTATCTTAACACTGTTTAGATTGTCGGGCCGGGAGTTCGAAATGACCGAAACGCAGCATAGCACCGCGTCCTCTCCGATGAAACGGCGCCATCTGGTCGGCGGCGCCGTGCTGGGCATGCTGACGAGCGCCCTCGGCGGCCTTGTCGGCGGCGTGGCGCTCGGCCAGGGCGCGGCGCTGCCCCAGCAGAAGCCGAGCGGCCGTCAGCGTTTCACCGACAAGGTCGTCATCGTGACCGGCGGCACCTCCGGCATCGGCCGCGCCGCCGCACTGATGTTCGCCGCCGAAGGCGGCAAGGTGGTGTTCTGCGGACGCAATGTCGAGCGCGGAACGAAGGTGGAAGACGAGATCAAGGCCGGTGGCGGCGATGCCGCGTTCGTCCGCGCCGACGTTCGCAACGAGACCGAGGTCAAGGCCCTGGTCGACAAGACGATCGAACTTCATGGCCGCCTCGACGTCGCTTTCAACAATGCCGGAATTTCCATCGAGAAACCGCTGCATCAGTACAGCGCAGCCGAATTCGACGATGTGATCAATACCGATCTGCGCGGCGTGTTCCTGGCGATGAAGTACCAGATTCCGCACATGATGCAGAAGGGCGGATCGATCGTCGTCACCTCGTCATCCAACGCCATCGCCACGTCGGCGAAGCGTTCGGCCTATTCCGCGGCCAAGCGCGGGCTGGTCGGCATGGTCCAGGCCGCGGCGCTCGAATACGCCCAGTATGGCATGCGCATCAACACGCTGATCCCGGGCACGACCGATACGCCGTTCATCCGCAGGCTCGCCGGCATGGAAAATCTTCCGGATGCCGCCTGGCACATCGCCATTGCGCAATGGGCCAAATCGCACGTTCCGGGCATGCAGCGTGTGGCAACGCCCGAGGAGATCGCGGCCTTTGCCCTGGTGCTCGCCTCGGACGATCATCCCTATACAACGGGCGGACAGTTCGTCGTCGATGGCGGCAAGACCGCGCAGGCCGGATAGCCGGCAGCCTGAAAACACTGGCATCGGCACCCGGGGTTGGCGTACCACGGCGGGCGGGCTTGCGCCCGCCGTGACCGTTGTGGCACGCGTGATGCGTACGCGCCTGCGACAAGATCGACCGAGGGTGACCATGGCCTACCGCTCCTCTTGGATGACCGAAGAGCTCGACGTCTTCCGCGACCAGTTCCGGAAATATCTCGCCAAGGATCTGGCGCCGCATGCCGAAAAGTGGCGCGAGCAGAAGATGGTCGACCGCTTCGCCTGGCGCGGGCTCGGCGAGATGGGCGCGCTGCTGGCAAGCGTGCCCGAGGAATATGGCGGGCTCGGCGCAACCTTCGCCTACGACGCCGCCGTGCTCGATGATCTCGAGAGCACGGTGCCGGAGCTGACCACCGGCGTCTCCGTGCACAGCGCCATCGTCGCCCACTACATCCTCAATTACGGCTCGGAGGAGCAGAAGAAGCGCTGGCTGCCGAAGATGGCGTCAGGCGAGATGGTCGGCGCCATCGCCATGACCGAGCCCGGCACCGGCTCGGATTTGCAAGCCGTCAAGACCACGGCGAAGAAGCAGGGCAATTCCTACGTCATCAACGGCCAGAAGACCTTCATCACCAACGGCCAGGCCGCCGACCTCGTCATCGTGGTCGCCCGCACCGGCGAAGCGGGCGCGAAGGGGATCTCGCTGATGGTGGTCGAGACCGAAGGCGCCGAAGGTTACAAGCGCGGACGCAACCTCGACAAGATCGGCCTGCACGCCTCCGACACGTCCGAATTGTTCTTCGACAATGTCACCGTCCCGCCGGAAAACCTGCTCGGCAAGGAGGAAGGCCAGGGCTTTGTCCAGCTGATGCAGCAGCTGCCGCAGGAGCGCCTCGCGCTCGCGGTCGGCGCCGTCGCCTCGATGGAACGCGCCGTCAAGCTCACCACCGAGTACACCAAGGAGCGCAAGGCGTTCGGCAAGCCACTGCTGGATTTCCAGAATACCGCCTTCACGCTGGCCGAACGCAAGACCGAAGCCATGATCGCGCGCGTCTTCGTCGACTGGTGCATCGAGCGCCTGGTCGACGGGGATCTCGACACCGTCACGGCATCGATGGCGAAATATTGGTGCTCGGACAAGCAGGTGCAAACCGCCGACGAATGTCTCCAGCTGTTCGGCGGCTATGGCTACATGCAGGAATATCCGATCTCGCGCATCTTCATCGATTCCCGCATCCAGAAGATCTATGGCGGCACCAACGAGATCATGAAGCTGTTGATCGCGAGATCGTTGTAGAGGGCCGCTATTTCATTCGCTTGTCGGCGGCAATGAAGTCGATGAAGGTCCTCACTTTCGCGGAAAGATATTTGCGGCTCGGATAGGCTGCGAACAGCTTGCCGACGAAGACGATGTGCCCGGGCATGACGTGCTCCAGTCGTCCTGCGGCGATGTCCTCAGCGACCAGCCATTTCGGCAGGAAGGCGAGGCCCATGCCTTCCAGCGCCGCCATGTGCAGCAGCGTTTCGTTGCCGCTGCGCAGCACCGGGTTCAACTTGACGGTTTCAGTTCCGTGTTCGCCCGCGAAGGAGAAACTCTCGCCGGGATAAAGCGCATAGTGCAATAGCGCCTGGCCGGCGATATCGCTCAGCTTCTTCGGGCGCCCGGCGCGTTTGAGGTAGGCGGGTGCTGCGACCATGTAAAAGGGCACGTTGGTGATGAGCCGCGCGATCAGCGCCTCGTCGGGTGCGCCGGTCGCGCGCAAGGCGAGATCGAATCCCTCCTCGACCAGGTTGACCAGCCGCCCGCTGAGATCGATGTCGAGACGCACCTCGGGATAGCGCGCCTGGTAGTCGGCCAGCACGCTCACGAAGATCGTGTTCGCCATCCACACCGGCGCGGTCAGCCGCAGCGTGCCGCGCGGCACGACGGTCGCCTTGCTGACAGCAGCCTCGACCTCGTCCAGCGAATCCAGCATCTGGCGCGCCTGCTCGAAATAAAGCGTGCCGCTCTCGCTCAAACTGACGCGCCGGCTGGTCCGGTTGAGCAGTCGCGTGCCCAGCCGCTTCTCGAGCTGCATGACGTGCTTACTCGCCATGGCGGGCGAAATGCGCAGACGATCGGCCGCCGCGGCAAAGCTCTTCAGCTCCGCGACCAGGCAAAACACCCGCATGCTGACCAAGGAATCCATCAGATCATCAACATTCAGGAAATGAACTACTCCCGGACCATATAATGATCAAATAAAGCGAAACCATCAAATGGTGGCAGCCCTCACAATCTGGAGAACCCACCATGTCGACCACCACCTTCGAGACCGCCCCCTCCGGCCGCGCCCTTCGTATCGGCCTCTGGATCGCTCAGGCCCTGATCGCCTTCGCCTTCATCGGCGCGGGGCTGGTCAAGCTGACCACGCCCATTCCCCAGCTGGCCGCCATGATGCCCTGGGCCGGCCAGTATTCCGAAACCTTCGTTCGCTCCATCGCGCTTGTCGATCTCGCCGGCGGGGTCGGCATTCTGCTGCCGGCTCTGACGCGGATCCTGCCGCGGCTGACGGTGCTCGCCGCGCTGGGCTGCTCGGTGTTGCAGGTGATCGCACTCGTCTTTCACCTTTCGCGAGGCGAGGCCGAGGTGACGCCGCTCAACATTGTGCTGCTCGCGCTCAGCCTGTTCGTGCTGTGGGGTCGCAACAGCAAGGCGCCGATCGCGCCGCGTCGGTTCTAAACGGCCGCACCGCCACCATGATCTCTGCCATCAGATGGTCCCGCAGGGGCCTGCTCGCAGGCACCGCGATCCTCACGGCCGGCGGCGCAGCCGCGGCCAGGGAGGATCGCCTCGCTGAGGGCGTCGTGATCCTGATCGACAGCAACGAGCCTTATGTCATGGGACACGCGATCAGCTATTCGGCCAATCTCGCCAAGCACTTTGCCGACAGGGGCGCAAAGTTGCTGATCGAGGTCGTCGCCAATGGCAAGGGCATCGACGTCTTCAGGGCGGACAAGAGCCCGCTGGCCGAGCCGCTGGCGACGGTGCAGCAGTCGCTGCCTGACCTCACCTACAGCATGTGCGCTTCGTCCAAGGCGATCGCCGAAGCCAAGGAGCAGCTCTCGATCGCGCTGATCCCGGGCGCGAGACTCGTGCCCTTCGGCATCGGGCGCGTCGTGGATCTGCAACTGAGGGGTTGGGCCTATATCCATGCGTGAGCCACGCCACGCGTTGTCGCGGCGATCGCTCCTGATCGCCGTGCCAGCGTTTCTTGCCTCTCTGCGAGCAAGCCGTGCGCAGGGAAGCTGGCCACCGATCTTCGAAGCCGGGCGCAGCCAGTTCACCGTGGTGCGGCCGCGCGCGGCGATGCCGCCGCTACGGCTTCAGGACCTGCATGGAAAAGACGTGGTGGTGACGGCAAAGCCGGGACGCATCACCCTCGTCAACTTCTGGGCGACGTGGTGCGCGGCCTGCCGGCTCGACCTGCCCGTGCTGGCCAGCCTCGCCGGGTCGCAACGCGACCGTCTGGATGTCGTCGCCGTCTGCACCGACACGAGAGATTTGCGCAAGATCACCGAATTCGTCGCCGGCCTCGCCGTAAAGAACCTCGCCTGCTATGTCGATGCCTATGGCGCAGCCGCGCAAGCATCGACAGCGACGTTTCCCATCCTCGGCATGCCCATCACCTATCTTGTCGGGACGAGCGGCCAGGTCGAAGGCTACATTGCTGGCGCGCCCGACTGGCTCTCAGCGGCAGGCGCGCGGTTGCTGCAATTCTACCGCGAGCAAACCTAGTTCGGATGCCACCAGCGGCCGCCGATGACGACGCCCTCCGAAACGATCTTACGATCGCCGACGAGGTGCTCGCCGACGACGTCCTCGTAATCGAACTGGCCTTGCTTCACCGAGATCAGGGTGGCATCGCCGACGCTGCCCGGCTTGAGCGTGCCGAGTGCGGGCCGCCGCAGCGCCATGGCGGCGTTCTCCGTCGAGGCCGCGATCACGTCCGACAGCGGCATCCCCATGCAGAGGAATTTCGACATCGTCGTCACCTGGTCGTAGGCCGGGCCGTCGATGCAGAGCTGATGGATGTCGGACGAGATGGTGTCGGGATAGAAGCCGTTGGCCAGCATGGCGCGCGCGGTCTTGAACGCGAACGAGCCCTTGCCGTGGCCGATGTCGAACAGCACGCCGCGCTCGCGCGCGTCCAGCACCGCCTTCTTCACCGTGCCTTGCGCGGTCGCCGGCGAATTCGGGAAGGGCCGGAAAGCATGGGTCAGCACATCACCGGGGCGAAGGCGCGACAGCACCTCTTCATAGGTCGGCGGCGGATGATCGATATGCGCCATCAGGGGCATCCCGATCTCGTCGGCGACCTGGAGCGCGATATCGAGCGGTACGGCGCCTGATGTGCCCGAGGAGTGCAGCCCGACCCGCACCTTGATGCCGACGATGACGTCGCGGTTGGCGTCCGCCACCTTGGCCGCCTCGATCGGATTCATCAGCCGCAATTCCTCGCTCTCGCCGACCATGATCCGGTGCGAGAATCCGAAAATGCCGGCATGGGAGACGTGCAGATAAGCGAGGATGCGGACCTGGCTCGGCTCGATCACATGCTTGCGGAAGCCGGCGAAATTGCCGGGGCCGGCGCTGCCGGTGTCGACCGACGTGGTGACGCCGGAGTTGCGGCAGAACTCCTCGGCATCGATGCCGAGCGAAGTGCCGCCCCAATAGACATGGGTGTGGAGGTCGATCAGCCCGGGCGTCACGATGAACTGCGAGACGTCGCGAACTTGAGTGCCCGGATCCGCCCTGAGCCCGGAGCCGACCGCAGCGACCTTGCCACCCGAAAACGCGACATCCGTCACGGCATCGAGCTTCTGCGAGGGGTCGATCACCCGCCCGCCGCGCAGGATCAAGTCGAAAGGCATCATCGTCTCCGGATCAGGCAAACATGGCCGGTCTGGAAGGTGCGCTTCCAGCCCGGCGGCCTCTGTTAGCAATTTTCACACCAGCGAAGCAAATCAGCCGCGGACGATTTTCCATCAGGGTACGTCGACTGCGACTGACCTGGTTGGTTTGGCTTGTCGATTTTCACGGCGGGATTCAACCCGGCCGCTTGTATGCCCTTCACTTGATCTTGGCCACCGCTGCCTTCGTGGCGTTCGTGAGCAAGGCGCAGATGGCGGAGACGGATCTCGCTCCCGAGAGCATCCGAAAGGTCGCGCAGCTGGTAAGGACGTAAATCAGATCGACAGCATCGCGCTTGGCGCTGATCGGCGTGTCTTTGGCAGCTATTCGTGCAATCAATTCTCCAATGAGCGGCCGCCGACGCTCGTTCCGCGCCGCGAGCGCTTGGGCGAATTCCAGGTCAATCGCCATGGCGTCATGAAGACGCGCCACCGCGGGGTCGCTGTCCCAAAATTCGCAGAAGATCCGAACCATCATCTCGAGGCCCTTTTCAGGCTCGGAATGGGCAGCGGCGTCCTCCAGGCGTGCGAGCCCTCCCCGGCGGGCGATATCATCAAACACTGCTTCGAGCAGCCCACGGCGCGAGCCGAATTGGTTGTAGACGGTCAAGCGCGTCACCTTTGCCGCTTTTGCGACTGCGTCGAGCGAAAAGGTGGTGATGCTGTCCTCCTCGCGAAGGAACCGCGCAGCGGCCTGAACGACCTGGTTCCGTTTCGCCGCGGCGGCCTCAGCCCGCGCCACGCTGACATAGGCACGCTTAGGCACGTTCCGCCTCTTGAATTTCAATATACATCATGTATATCCAAATAGCTTCGTGCAAAAGGTCTAGATCCCTATGCAGCCGGTTCTGCTTATAGCCATTTCGCTCCACATTCTCGCTGCCACGTTCTGGGCCGGCTCGACTTTCGCATGCGCTCGGATGACGGGGAATGATGGTCAGCAACTGTTCGCTCCGCAGTTGGGCGCGGCTGCCGTGGCGGTGCTGTCAGGTGCTTACCTTTGGAAGGCATTGCATGAGGGTTCGTTTGGGCCCACGGAGCAGCTTTTGGGCGCAGGCGCCGTGGCGGCAATCGTGGCGCTCGTTATTCAAATAACCGTCATCCGTAGCGCGTTGCGGAGGCTGCGGACGTCCCCGGGGGACCAGCCAAAGGTGCGATCTCAATTGGCGATGGCGTATCGCGGCGCGGCTATTCTTCTCGCAGTCGCAGTGCTCGCCATGGCCGCGTCGCGCTATGCCTAGCCTCTTCTCCAAACAGAAGCGTGCGCAGAGGAAGCAATCGATGTCCCGATCACCCGGATCAAGTCATGAAGCCTACGACGTCGTGGTTCTTGGAGCTGGATATGCGGGCATGATGGCGGCTCTTCGAGTGGACTGCCAGCAGGTTGCAGGATTTTCACGAGCGCACCGAGTGGAAAGGATACGAGCTGGATGTCGAATATGAGCAGGATCTTCAAGAGAGATTCGATGCGAAGTTCGATATCGACGCCGCATTGCGCGCCTTTGCCCGACGTCGCGAGAACTACCGACGAGCGAACGCGCGAAGCTGGTCGCCCGCGTTAACGGCGTGCTCGGTGGCATCGTCGCGCCCGAGAGCTTCGTCGTGTCGCAGTCGTACTACTACGGCAGCGTCAGCGATACTGCCAAGCTTGTCCTTGCCCCCGCTCGAGTTCTGCTTCGGCACGAGCCCAACCCAGGCCGAGAAGTCCCGTCCCGATCGGAAGGCGTTGGCATCGGCAACGCTCGCGACCAACGCCGTTGCCAGCGCCGGCCCGACGCCAGGAATCGCGTCCAGCCGTTTGCTCGTCGCATTTGATCGATGCCAGGCGATGATGCGGCGGTCGAACTCCAGGATTTGGGCCTTCAGGGCCCGCAATTGGCTGCCGAGAGCCGCAAGACACGCGCGGGCCACCTCCGGCAGCCGGCGGTCATCAGTGTCGGCGACGACTTCCAGCAACTGCTCGACACCCTGGCGCCCGACAGGGGCGACGATCCCGAACTCGGCAAAATAGGCGCGGATTGAATTGATCACGGCAGTCTGCTGGCGGATGAAGAGATGGCGCGCACGATGAAGCATTAGACAGCTCTGTTGCTCGACCGTCTTGGCCGGCACGAACCGCATGTTCGGTCTCGTGACCGCCTCGCAAATCGCCTCCGCGTCGGTGCTGTCGTTCTTCTGCCGCTTGACGTAGGGCTTCACGTAGGCCGGAGGCATCAACCGCACCGTATGCCCCAATGTCTCCAGCTCACGGGACCAATAGTGCGATGAGGCGCAAGCCTCAATACCGACGAGGCATGGCGGCAGTTTCTCGAAGAACGCCAGGACGTGCCGACGCTTCAACTGATGGCGTATGACCACCTGGCCGGCTGCATCACCCGCAGCTGCGGTCCGCATTTGCGTCCATCCTTGCCGCGGCAGGTGCGGCTTGCAGTTATCGTCCCGGCAGAGCCGTGAGCTCTCGGGGCGGCTCGATGCGCCAGAACGGATATGCCGCCAGTTCTTTCGAATGCTGCGCGAACATATCGACCCGTCTGCTTGTAAACTCCGTAATGACGCCGAAAAATTCAGTTGGTGACCTGATGGTGGCGAATCTCAGGCCGAATTCAAAAGCAAATTGCGCGTTGGCCCCGGCTATCTCAAGAAGCTTCGCTTGATACGCCTGCATGCTTGCCGTCGCTAAAGCAAAGCCTTTCGTTGGATCGCTATCCGTTATTCTCTGACTGAGGTCATCTGGTAAGGCATCCGCCCGAGGCGCAATGATAGGAACCTCGTGTTTAGGATCATCATGAAGCTCAGGAGGCGGTTCGATCGAGACAGCCGCAGCAGATTGTAGTAAATTCTCTTTCGGGCTTCTAACAATGGCCTGCTTGTTCCGTTGGGCCCGCGCGGCCATTTTCGGAATGCGGGCGCGCTTTGGCCCTGTCGCCGGTTTGCGTTTGCTCATCTGACGCTCCAAGAAAATGGGGGTGCGACCACAACGGTCATTTCTCAAAGGACAACAGGCTTTGTGACGTGGCGTTCCAAGCCCGTGCATTGTTGGAGTCCCGCATGAACTGAGATCAATCCACGTTCTGCGATGTCGACGATGATTTCAGGTAGCAACTCCAATCAACAAACGTCTAACTGGCGATCTTCCCGACCCCTGCTCAACGGCGTCAGTCTGAGAACAAGCCAGACTACCCACCGAGCGAATGCTCGAGGAAGAAGCGCAGCATTTCCCTCGTCGCATCCGGCCCTTGCGGATCAGTGTAGGACCCGGCGGGGCTGCCGCCTGACCACGCGTGTCCGGCGCCATCGATGTTCCAGTGTTCGGAAATCGCCCGACCGGCCCCGTCGATCAGGACGGTGCGCGTATAGGCATGGCCGTGGGGTACGCGTCCGCGAAGTACCTTCGTCGTCGGCCTCGTTGCCCTGGCGGACTGCTCGATAATCTGATCGCCATTCTTTGGATGCACCGTAGTGTCGCGATCGCCATGGAAAACGATGGTCGGCACACAAGTTTTGCCGTCCGCAATTGCCTTGGAGCCGCCTCCCTGTCGCATGGCGACGAACGCGGAGGGAAGATCGCTCGCGGCTCCACACGCGAGGCCTGAATGAATACCGACGGCCGCGTACAGGTCGCTATACGTTGCGCCCATGATGGCGGCGGCGGCCCCGCCGGCCGACAGACCCGCGACGTATACGCGCTTCGGATCGATCACATGGTCGCGCATGATCTGGCGGGTAATGCCGGCGATCATCGAGGGCTCGCCCCCGCCGCGGCGCTGGTCGCTCGTGCGAAACCAGTTCCAGCACTTCGACTGGTTGGCTCCGCTCGGCTGCTCAGGATACGGGTCCTAACCGTTGGGTTCGAGTTCCAAAATACAATATGCCGAAGCTGGCAGTTCGGTTCCGTGTGAACATTGATTTTAGGGCAGCAAGTCCGGAAAGCAGCGGTCCCAGCCTCACACAAGGCAGGTCCAGTTCGCCCGTAACAGCGAACATACACACACCTCATACGCCCAACCTCGGCGCCGGGTTCATGGTGATGCCCGACACGTAAGTATGAAGCAAGACGCCAAGTTGGCATGTTGAGCCCCGGATGCCGCTTCATGAACCAGCCGATCCCCAACAGATCGCCTATTTGCCACCGGGCTCGCCTTGGCGCTTTTTTTGATCGGCCGCGTGAGGCTCCAAAAGATCACCTTCAAAAACACGCGCCGGATGGCTGTGCGCTCGCTCTGATCTATTGCGCCGAGCGCGCCTCTTGAGCGCGGATGGCTGGCGGATGAGTTGAGGCGATCGGAGATCGAGCCGTCGGGGGCGCTGAAATCCGGTTGAATTCGGCGATGGGCCGGCCGAGAGAGATGCACTCTCGATCAATGATCGCGGTGATCACGGCGATGCTCCATCTCAGATGGCGATTGCTGTCGTGTCGCCGTCTCCGGCTAACGACCGCCGCTGAGAACAGCCTCCTTTAGTGTTTGTCGCCGAGTATCCCGAAAAACTACGGTCCAGGACGCTGTCTTAAAATACTTTCCGCGAACGTGCCTTACCGAACAGACCAAACTAACCAGCAGCGTAGGATTTCAGACCGGCGACAGGCTTTCGGCCCGCCGCTTTGAGTGCACTTAGCCCCCCGCCCCAATCAAGACTTCCGTTCTTCCCATGACTGGGGGCGGGGTTTCTTCCGTCGGGGGCGTCGCACTTCAAAAAGAACAGTAGTGCGTGCGAACAGAATTGGCGTCGCCGCTAGTGAACAAGTTCACATATTGCGTCGCCGACCTAGAACTAAGGTGACTATGGAATTCGTGATGGAAATATCTCTGATCCGAGTGGGGTATTATCATGAAAAATCTGATCTTGATCGCAACTGCCATTGCCTCCATTGCCGGTGCAACGTCACATCAAGCTAATGCATGCACGTTGCGCCTTCCGACCTTTGAAGTAACGGGCTTTCCGATCTCGCGGCATCAAGTAGCAGTGCTGGGAGCCGAACAAGTTGAGGAGAGTTCGGTTACGCCAAAGCTAACCTTGGCCGGGATGCCCGCTTCTCCCCATCAGATAGCGGTTATGACGCCGCACCAAAAACCTCGAATAGTCGAGGCATCGGCGGATACTAGCCAACTCACCATCGGCCTAGCGAGGCCCAGCGCGCCGAAGAGCAACGGAGAGGTGTGTGTCTCTGACTGATTGATCATCCAGTCCGCGCGAGCGAGCCGCTGATGGGTGACCTGCAGAAAGCGCTGAGCTCACCTGAGCAGGAAGATTTACGGTCAAACTGAAGACCGTCACAACTCTTCAAGACTGCTTGATGGAGAGTGACGATGACCAGTGGCAAGTGGGTTTCCTATCTGCGGGTGAGCACTGGACGACAAGGCGCGTCAGGATTGGGGATAGAGGCTCAGCGCTACGCGGTCGCCGGCTTCCTGAACGGCGGCGAGTGGACGCTGCTCAAGGAGTTCGTTGAGGTCGAGAGCGGCGCGAAGGCCAACCGTCCCCAGCTCAATGAGGCGCTCAGGATGTGCCGCCTCTACGGCGCTAAGCTCGTAATCGCCAAGCTCGACCGACTTTCCCGCGACGCGCACTTCCTACTAGGGCTGGAGAGGGCTGGCGTAGACTTCGTGGCAGCCGACATGCCGAACGCCAACCGACTCACCATTGGCATCTTGGCGCTGGTCGCCGAGCAGGAGCGTCGCCTGATCAGCGAGCGCGTTAAGGCCGCGATGGCGGCGGCCAAGGACCGAGGCATCAAACTCGGCGGGAAGCGTCCGGGTGCGCTGTCTGCCTCTTGCAGGGATGCCGCCGCAACTGCCCTCAAGCAGCGGGCCGACTCGCGTGCGGCGGAGATCATGCCCGCAATCAAGGCGCTGCAGGATAGCGGCATGACCAGTCTGCGAGCCGTTGCTGCGGGTCTGAATGCACAAGGCATCCCCACTCCGCGCGGGTCAGATACTTGGCAGCCCGCTCAGGTGGCGCGTGTGCTCGGCAGGTGCTTCTCATCTAACAGTTGTGATCGCAATCGCTTATGGTGACGATGTGCATATTACCGGGTTCATCGTCACACCACCAACTCGGGCCTGAGAGAAAAAGGGGTATGGCGACAGGGGCGCAATGAGGATCCTGTGGCTGTTTGAGAGACATTGTCGGCGTCCTTCTGATGGACGTTGGCTTGCTGACGCGAGAGCCCGTTATCTGCGTACGCCGGAGCGCATGATCGAGTACTATAAACTGTCCCGCAAAGGACATCGGTCGCGCGATCCAACTGGGCTCGCAGTGCTGGTGCCTGTGGACACCATCCGAAAGATTGCGGCCACTCCGACGCCGGACCTGCCGCCTATCCTGAAGGAGGTCGTGTTTAAGATAGTTTCCAATAACAGCTCTTCTCGGAAGTTATCGACGGCCGCACCAGACGGCCCATTATCAGCCGAATGAGTAGCGAATTTCTACTCTGAGGGTTGCAGGTTCGATTCCTGCCGGGATCGCCAAACAGTTTCTGCCAACAACGATTTCAATGAGTTACCGTCATCATTGCCTAACTCGTCGGGCTGGTTAGGCAATCTGATGTCAAAACCGCCTTCGAGCTTTGTCATTGCTGCAACGGCAAGCTTCTTGCGCGCGGCTTCGCGACAGTAGCGCTCTATCTCGCGGATAACCTGGTCGACGTCCTGAGGCAGACCGCGCAAGTCCTTCTGCAGGATGTCCGCTGCGTCAGCCCACCTGTTGAATGTTTCCTGCCCGCTTCCAGTCTGAACGTTCTGAGAGGCAAGCGCGGTCTTCACCAATTCGTTGGCTTTTTCGATCAGACCGTCCAGCCAGCCAGCAATGTCCGCTGCTGTCGATTTAAACTGTGCAGCGAGTTGGGCCGATGACTGCTTCCACGCGCGATCAAACTCGGCGGCCTTGGCAACAGTGGCGCCGTCAATCACGGCGCCTGCAGCGTTCGCGCCCTGTGCGATATCCTCAAAGGACTTGCTGCCATTGCGAAGTGCTTCAACCCAGCTCTCAGACAGGCCAAGCATCTGCGCGGCTTTTGTCTTTTCTGGAATTGAGTCGAATTTGTTGATCAGACCGCCAGCTATCGTAAGAAGCTGATTGAGGCTGATAACCTGGCCGTTGCGGTCCTTGTACTTGATGTTGTTTGCATCAAGCAGGCGCGTAAGGGAGTTCTCGTTCCCCTTCGCGTCCGCCAAAAGGCTGGCCACCTTACGCAAGTCGGCGACAGACTCCTCCGATGAAACACCGCCCTACCCGGCAGCAAACTGAATCTGCTGGAAGCGCTCGGTGGTTAGTCCGGTAGGCGGGAGGAACGAACTCAGTATTCGCCCGCAACGCTTTGGCTTGCGCCTCGCACCGGGCCTTGTGCCACGTGCGATACGCCTCAGCGTGTTCCCGGATTTTTGCGATGTAGATCGGCGCGCCGTCTACGGTGTGCCCTGCGCACGAGATAAAATCGTTCTCAAGCAATTCGCGAATTGCCTTTGCAACCGTGCGCGGGCTGCAGCCGATCGCTTTGGCGAGATTGTTATGACCGACGCTGGAGCCGCCAAATTGCAGTGTCGCGTTTGCCAACTTCGAGGCGAGCCGAATAGACGTGCCCATTTTCACTGTATGAAGAACTGCGCCATCGAATGCGTTGGCAAGCGCCGCCTGGCGCTCAGTCGCGCAATGTGAATCCCTGAACTGCTCAAGAGTCATGGCTGCCTCTGTAGAGGTTCGGCTGTGGTGTCATCATCAAAACAAATACGTATTTTCACGAACAATGGGGCATCCGATAAACACATCGCCCTTGCCAATTAGTGCAACTTCCGAGCCCGCGCACTAAATGACTGCCTCCAAATTTGCTGGAGCGGGAAGCCAGCGCGGGCCCGGTAAAAGGGCTGGTCGCGAATAATGTGCCCTGACAAATGTGGTTGGCGCCGCGACGAAGTGTAAAGTTGATGATTGAGCCGGACCGGCTTGGCGGTCACTCAAGCGACGGCCGCAGGCGCTGCCCTGAGACAGATCCTGCGGCCGGTGCCGCGACAGTCCGCACGATCGGCGCAGCATCGGATAGTGGCATGAAAGGCTGCGCCAACAAATCTTTCACGGTGAAAGATTTGGCTCCAACAGCTCTGTATGCTCTGGCCGCCCCTTCGACGGGCGCCCGGTCCACATAAGAAAACGGCCCCAGCTTTTGGCGGCGGCTGGGACCGTTGGAATTTACTCCGGGCCACGGGGGCATGGGGCCGGAGCACAGCACCAATCCCGTCGCTTGCCAGTCGTTCCTGGACTATCTAAGGGATTGAGGCGGCCCAACTCACACGCGGGCCATACTTCTACGTGTTCCGCTTATAAATACACGCCACGAGAACAAATGCGGTTCCATATAACCTGCAAAATGTTCTTGTCCGCAGAACTACGGGGCCCGGGTCTTTGTTCTCCGGCCGGAGAACTACGGGCCGCTGTCGTGTGTGGCGCTTCAACCGCACGACGTGCCGCTGGCGCTGCCAGACGTCGAGGTCATGCCCATCCAGCAAGGCGACGGCGAATATGGCGACCATAAAATTGCCTATATATTTCTCATTTAATATTACTTAATATTGGAACTTTAATTGTAAGTGTAAAGCTGGGCATCTCCCAAGCACGCATTGCAGGGGGTGGCATGGATAGAGATCACCTTGACGCGATGTCCATTGATGAGCTTTGGGCGCTGCACACGGACGTGGATCGGACGCTTGCTGTCAAACTGAGCGCGGCAAAGCGCGACCTTGAGGAGCGGCTTAAACAGCTCGGGCAGACAGCGGATTGGAAGGAGCGGGAGATAAAGCACTGAAAAGGTACGACGGAGCCCCCGGCTAGGGCGTTATAATTCGTGATTATTTTTTGAATCAAAATTATTATTTTTGACTTGTGATGTGATTTAAATACTAAGCGCGGCGCGGCCCCTCCTATTCATTTCCTTTGCGCCCGCTCGGAAGGTCCGGCCATGACTGGTCTTCATCATTTCCAGAATTCCCCAGCGTCAATACGATCGGCCGCTCCATTCGAATTGGCTAACTTGCCCGAGGTGGGCAGTTTCGGCGGTCGAGCCGAGGCCGCTGCCGCTGTTCTTCTGCACCGCTTCGAAGCGCTCGCTGCTCAAATTGCCGAGTTGGAAGCACTTCGCGGACGCGTCCTTGAGGCTGAGCAGAAGATCGCCTCTTGAGCTGAACAACGCAGCCGCCTAGCAACTAAAGGAGGTTCCATGCCCTCGGAAGACGAAGATCGGCGTGAGTTTTTGAAGACTTGCGGAAAATTCGCAGCGGTCACACCGCCCATCATGACCATGCTGCTGTCCACCTCCCTCACGTCAAAAGCTATTGCCCATTCCGGAGGTGGGGGCGGGCACGAGCACCACGAACACCATCACCACCACGACCGCGACTAGCGTTTAGGACAATGAGGAATGAGGCCGTTGGACTACTCCGGGCCACGGGGGCATGGAGCCGGAGCACAGCAACAATCCCGTCGCTTGCCGGTCGTTCCTAGGAAAAAGGCTGCGGCAAGCTTGCGAGAACCGGTCCATCGTCAAACGCGCGTTCGAACGATGGACCGTCCCGGGTGGATGTCGCGAAGCTAGAGGGATCTAGGGCATCGCGCCACAGACCGAGATATCAATCCTCTTTGCCCGAGAGGCGTTCCTTGGGCCGCGCGTCGACTTAGGGGCCTTCCTTCAGAAGCACCAGAGCTTTACGGATGCCTGCGCCCTAGCTCGCGCCAATAACCGACCAGCGCGCGCCACTCAAATGCAACTATCGTGAGGGCAATCAGCGCCGTCCCGACGCCGGACATTATCAAAAGCATTTCAAGCATCGAATCACCCCGCAATGGGCGAGGTTCCTAAGTACCAAAGTAATCTGGCGTTCCTATAATTATTTCGGCCCCTGCAGCCCGGGCGACCTCAGCCATTCGCTTATGTGCGAACCAGTCTCTGCCTGTCGCGCCCTGCGAAGGGCGGCTTCGCGCACAGGGCCATGAGGGAGCGATTCGGCCTCCTCGCGGAGGCGCCTCGCCTCTTCGGCAAGGCGGTCTTCAAGCGAAAGGGTCTGCTTTACTCTGCGGCGCTCTGCCACGGCGCGCCCTCCTTTCGTTATGACCGGCATAACGAAACCATCTACAAACAGTTCCAATTCTGAAACCGTTTGTTCCTATATGCAACCTTAGAGAGATTTATTCGGTTGTGCGGTTGTGTTTCGGACAAAGCCGGCGCAAGGAGATTTGGGAGCATGTGCAGTCTGAAAAGGATTCCGTTGGTGAAACAAATTGTACCACCAATGAAATCAGGAGAGATGGACGAAGGAAGGGTGAGCAACACAAAAAGAAGTTCGCTGCTGAGATTGCCGAAGTAACCGGCCCATACCCGCCCAGCCCGGTTAGGCAGTCACGGAAATTCTATATTGAAAGCAATGGCTGGAAAACTGCCTAACCTTGGTCTCAAGCTATTGAATTAGCTGGGTTCTATCAGTCCTGCCGAGATCGCCACTTCATCTTGCCTCTTCAGTATTTTCAATGGGTTGACGGTCAGTTTGGCTCACCGGTTTCGAAGGTGAGCCAACACCCGTTCCGGAAATGATCTTCGCAGCCGCATTTTCGGCGAGCTTTATGCGGTTAGCCTCTTCGATGTAGCGTAAGCGGGTATGTCCTGCGCGCGCGCAATGCGTATGCAATGGATCGCGCCCTGCAAATCGGTCGGCTCTGTTGGGCTTCGGAACCGGCGCGCGGGCTGTGACCATCCCGGCCGCAACCGCAGTTGAGCTATCAGCTGGGCTGTGTGCCCCTAAGTTGCCCCTAAAACCCGGGTCACCTGGAGGGCGTTACGATGTAACCCATTGATCTGTATGGTGATCCCGGCATGACTCGAACATGCGACCTACGGTTTAGGAAACCGCCGCTCTATCCGGCTGAGCTACGGGACCGCGGAACCCGCCCATGAGACGGGTTGCCTGGAGCTGTTCATATCAAAGCGAGCGCCGAATCGGAAGCCCCCGCTGCCTTCTAGGTTTCATTTTGCAGCAGATTGGCTCACCGCGGCCAGAAGCCGGTCTTTGAATTCGCCTTTCAAGGTCACGTATACGCTGGACCATTGCCGGCTCCTGAACTCGCAGCGACCGCGGGGGCAATATGCTTGATCGTGATAGTCGCCGCTGAGAACGCCGAACAGGGTCATTCGGCCGCCCAGCAGACGAAGCAGCGCACTACCCGATGCCCCGACTGTGAACTCGCAGTTCGTTTCAAATATGGACCAGTCCCTTACGTCGCGGATCTGACATTCCTGCATTGTCTTGTTGAACGGCCCGTATCTGTCCGCCTTTCCTGCGGCCTCGATATCGTAACCGACAGCCGCCAGGACACGCTCCAGCTCGACAAGGATGTCAGCCCCTTCATAGATCTCGTAAGGCGTGACCTCTGCGGGAAAGGCGAGCTTTGCGACTGCCCAATCGCCGGCAACAGCTTTCGCCCCGTGTTCGAAGCAAGTGCCCATCCACAATTTTGCGGACAAAGGAACGGCCCGCTTCTCCGCTCCCAGATAGTACTCGAATATGCATTTGTCCGGCGACATCGGCGGCTTGCAAAGGTCTCGAAACGCGTGAGCCGCGGTCGTGATCACATCGCGCGCTCCAGTCACTTGAGCGCTGCTATCTCCACCTGGGCATCGCAGCACTCCACTGGCAGCAAAACGGCTTCGGACCGCGTCAGGGGAGAGACTGTTCGCTTTTGCGTAGACCTCTTCCGTCATTCGCCGCTCGCTATCGGCGGAGGCGACAGAGACCAACAGGACGAGAACGCCAGGCAAGACAGTTAAGCAATTCCTCACCACGCGAAGCAACCTCAGCATAAGAAATATGAGAGCCTTGACCGAAACAGAGATCGCGAAAAGCACTTTGAACGTAGCGATGGCCGAGTTCGGTCTAGGATCGATCCGGCCATGCCTTGACTTAAGCGGCGCCGTGTTCAGGACTTCCCGTAGGCCCCCTGGTAGCGGCCCTCGCGGATTGCCTTCAGCGTGTCGTCCTCGCGCTTGATCTGGACGCGCACCGCCTCCAGCAGGGCCGCGGCGCCGGCGGCGGGAAACGACACCACGCCGTCTTCGTCGCCGACCACGATGTCGCCGGGCGAGATCACGCTGCCGCCGATCGTAACGGGCACGTTGATCTCGCCGGGGCCGTTCTTGTAGGGGCCGCGATGAATCACCGCGCGGGCGAAGCAGGGGAAGTCGTCGGCGGCGAAGGCCGCGACATCGCGGATCGCGCCGTCGATCACATAGCCTTCGGCTTTGCGCCATTGCGCGATGTTTTTCATGATCTCGCCGACCAGCGCCCGGGTCTCGTCACCGCCGCCATCGACCACGATGACGTCGCCGGGGCCGACCAGCTCGAGCGCGCGGTGGATGGCGAGATTGTCGCCGGGCCGGGTGCGCACCGTGAAGGCCGCACCCACCAGCTTGCCGCTGCGATGATAGGGTTTCAGCCCGACCGCGCCCGGCAGCCGGCTGAGATTGTCGGAAATGATGGAGGTCGGCGCATTCCTGAAACCCTTGATGACATCGGCCGGCGGTTTCGGCACGCTGTTCGCTGCGATGGTAATCGTCATGGCGTTTGGTCCTTTTACGATCTTATTCGGCGTGCGCCCATGCCAGCCTTCAAGACATCCAGATCAGCGCTCCGCGCCGCAGCCAGGGATATCGAACAGCGCGGCGAGGCCGCATTTCGAGGTCAGCATCTTGTCGCCGTCATGGCCGACACCGGCGACGTCCCACACCCTGTGATTGGGCGTGCCGTGACCGCGCTTGGCCATCGCGTCGGCATAGGCATGACCGCGGACGTAGCGATTGGGGCCCTGTGCCTCGCCCATGCAGCTCTTGTCCGCCGCGGGCTTGGTGTCGAGCGTGCCGAGCAGATAGATCACGTCACGCTCGACATAGCGCTGCTCCAGCGCTTCAGGCGCTGCGTCCGCCAGATAAGGCGGCCGCCCGTCCATGCCGTATTTCCAGACATTGTAGCCCTGGCAGGACGCGGCAATCGCCGGCACCGGCCGTTCGCCGCTGAAATAAGCATAGGACGACGGATTGGCGACCACGTAGCGAACGCCGATATGCTGACGCGACAGCGCGGTCTCGCCCTTGCCGGCGATGGCGTAGCGTTGCGCGACCTGGCCACCGCCGGAATGACCTGACATCACGACCTGCTTCAGGTTCGGGAAGATGCGGCGGTCGGAGAGCTTTGCCAGGATTGCATCGAGCGCCGCGAAAGAGGAAACCGGATTGGGCGCAAGCGCGGCTTCGCCGCCCTCCCATCCCACCAGCGACCAGCGCAGCATATCGCTGGGCAGCTTGTGGGCGTCGATATCGACCTGCGCCAGGAACTGCGGCACGATCATGAGCGCGCTCTTGCCATCGTCGCCGGCAGCGACCTGCGCGGTGTGGGCCGAGATGTAGTATTCGTCGGCATTGCGCAGGCGGCCATGCAGCACGATGACGGCGCGCGAGATCGCAGGCAACGGCATCGACCAGTCGCTGGAGAGATAGAGCGGCAACAGCCCCTGCCCGCCGACCGAGAGCCGCGCATCGGCCACGATCTTCACCGGCTTGTCGTGAGGGACCTCGTCCTCCGCGGCCAGCGCAGGGCCGCAAATCAGCACCAAAGCGATTGCAGCCATCCAGCTCAGCGCTCTCATGACGAACATGTCCCTGTCGCATCGAACCGAATAAAATTCTAAGCGCATCATGTGCTGCGGGGCTGTGACTCCCGAGCCACGTCAAGCAAAAAATGTCAGCAGCCCAGCCATGAAATTCCCGGGTTCCATGGGTGACAAGCCGGCGAGAAAGAGGCAAAAATCAGCCACGAATCAGTCTGGGTTGAGTTTCGCAAGGAATGCTCTCTTAGAATGTCTGACGTAGTTGCATCGCGTCGCGCGGCGCAGTTTCTCGTTGCCGCAGCAGGATTATTTCTGCTGACATTGCCGCATGCCCAGGCGCAATGGTGGAAGCGCGCGCCTGTCGATTTCGAGGAATGCGCCGACGCTGCCGAAAGATCCGCAAGCAAGGCCGAAAAGACCGCAGCACTGGCAGACTGCAATGCAAAGTTCGCGGGCCGCCGCAAGGCAGGCGGCGGCTACACCTATTACGACTTCCTCCAGGATCGCAGCTTCGACATCGCAGGTCCCAACCCGACGCCGGAAGAGCAGAAGAGGATCGACGAATCCTACACTGCCTATCTCGCCAATCAGCGCCGCAGCAATGAAGCGGCACGGGCGACCGCGCGGCAGCAGCACGAGCAGCAGGAACAGCAAGTGCAGCAGCTTCAGCAGGTCGCGCTGCGCACCGAGGTCGAGCGCGTGCCCGTTCCGGTCGAGCGGCCGAAGGTGTTGCGACAGAAGGGCGCGCCCTGCACCAAGGGCTCTTTCACCTGCGAATGGCCGCGCCTGTCGGAAAGTCTGAGCGAGTTGAAGAAGCTGTTCAGCCCGACGCCCAGCAAGCCGGCGAAGAAGGGGTAAGCTGTCTCCACATCCGTCGTTGCGAGCGCAGCGAAGCAATCCAGAGTCTTTCCGCAGAGGGATTCTGGATTGCTTCGCTGCGCTCGCAATGACGGAGTGGGATGCAGGTCCGCACCAAATCCTAGTGCGTATGGATCTTCTTCGAGCGCTTAGGTTTGGACACCGGTGGAGTGGCGAGCTCAGGAGTTGTCGTCGAACCGTTCAGCGCCTTGCGGCTCTCCTGCAGGCGCGCGTCATAGCCGGGAGAATTCATGACGGTCGGTGGCCTCGCGTAAGCGAGCGTCGATGCCTCGCAGAGCGCGGTCAGCGCGAGCCCGATCCTAAGGCAACGCCTCATTGGTTCCTCCGTCGTTCTCAAACCACGCCGCGAATCTGCTGCGGCGAAAGCCGCGGCGGGCCTTTGCCTGATGTCTCCGCCTCCTTGATCAGCGCAACAATGCGGCGCATCAGCGGCACTTCGACATTATTCTGCTCAGCAAGCGCGATGACCGCGCCTTGCAGATAGTCGATCTCGGTCCTGCGGCCCTGCTTCAGATCCTGCCACATCGAGGAGCGCGCCTGCGGATCGATCTTCATCGTGCGTCCGAGGATCGCGTTGAAGATCATGTCGGGCAGTCGCAGCAAGGTCGGCGTCCAGTCCGGCGGGATCGGTGTCGCCGAGGCCGGCGTGATGCCGGCGGCCTTGAGCACGGCGAGGCCTTCAGCCATCTGGTCGGCGAACAGCCGTCGCCAGTCACGGCTTGCCAGTTGGGCCGCGAGCGGCATGTCGGACAACGCGCTGAGCGCATTGTTCAGATTGATGATCAGCTTGCCCCATTGCACGGCGGTGATGTCGCGGTTGGCACGCGTCTTGAGACCGGGTACCGAGAGCGCCGCCGCCGTGTTGTCCGCGTCCTCGCCGACAATAATGTCGCCCGAGGTCGAACGATGGAAACGTCCCTCGCCCATCGCGACCACGTTGAACGGCACCATGCCGGCGAGCACGCGGCGTTCGCCGAGACGTTCGTTCAGAATGGCAACGTTGCCGACGCCATTCTGCAACGACACGATCACGGCATCCTGCGGCGCGTGCTGCGCGATCTGGTCCGCGACGTCAGCCGTGTCGGCGCTCTTGACCGTGACAAGCACGATGCCGGCACTGTGGAAGATCGCAGGATCCTCCGACAGCGCCAGCTGTCCCGCATCGAGCTTTGTCTCGGAGCCGTCGAAATCCGTCAGCCGCAGGCCGAACCGCTCGATCTCGGTCTTCACCCGCGGCCGCACCAGCAGTGCGACCCGGCGACCGGCAGCGGCGAGCTGACCTCCGACAAAACAGCCGATGGCGCCCGCGCCTGCCACAACGATCGGTCGATTCGTCACCACCTGACTTGCTCCCCGAATGACCCGTTCTCGATAGCAGAGGCGGGGCCGGCTGCCCATCGCGACCACGGCGCAGCTGCCTTGTAACCGTCATGAGAGGCCCATATGTTTTCGCTCCGGGGGCGCTGTCAGCGGCGAGAGCTCGCCGAACGAGAACGCCAAAGGAGAGCACCATGGGTCTACTCGATGTCCTCAACGGCATGCAGAACGGGCCCCGTGGCCCGAGCACGCCGAGCTCACAATCCTCCTCCGGCGGCATGTCGCCGATGACCATGGCGATCCTCGGCCTGCTCGCCTGGAAGGCATTCAAGCATATGACCGCAAGCCAGCCTGGCGCCGCGCCGCAATCGGCGCCGACACCTGTTCCCCCACCTGCGAATGCAGGCCCGGGTGGTGCCCTCGGCGGTGGTGGCGGCCTCGGTGATATTCTCAAGGGTGGCCTCGGCGGCCTGCTCGCGGGTGGCGCGGCCGGCACCGTGCTCAGTGGCGGCCTCGGCGATCTCCTCAACCAGCTCCAGCAGAGTGGTCACGGCGAGACCGCAAACACTTGGGTCGGCAAGGGCGAAAACAAGCCGATCGCACCCGGCGATCTCGCCAATGCGCTCGGCGCCGACCAGATCCAGAGCCTGTCGGCTCAAAGCGGCCTGTCGCGCGATGAGCTGCTCTCGGGCCTCAGCCAGTATTTGCCGCAGGTGGTCGATCATCTGACGCCGGACGGGCGGCTGCCGACCGAGAACGAGCTCTCGGGACGAATTTAATCGAACTCCGATCTAAAGCGCGATGAGATTAGGATGAATCACAATCGCGCTTTAGGTTATTGTTTGAGCATGATCTCTTCGGAAAACCGCTGCACACTTTCCCGGATCATGCCGTTGGCAAGGGGAGCACTGACATGAGCATGGGCGGCCTGTTGTGGATCATCATCGTCGGCTTCGTTGCCGGCCTCATCGCGCGTTTTCTGGCACCGGGACCGAACAATCCGAGCGGCTTTATCCTCACCACCATCCTCGGCATCGCCGGCGCGTTTCTGGCGACCTTCGTCGGCCAGGCCATCGGCCATTACGGTCCCGATCAGGGCGCGGGCTTCATCATGGCCACGATCGGCGCTGTGGTGGTGTTGTTCATCTGGCACCGGCTGGTGGCAAGTGGCGTGATCAAGGGGTAGCGCCTTAAAGCGCCGCAGGGCACATTGCCTCCGCATCGTCATGCCCGGGCTTGACCCGGGCATCCACGTCTTTCGGTCCGCGCGGCAACACGTGGATGGCCGGGTCAAGCCCGGCCATGACGCGGAGAGAGCGCGCCGAAAACTACGTAATCAAATGCATCCCCGCATCCATGCGCACGGCTTCGCCGGTCATGTTGCCGGAGGTCGGCAGCGCCAGGAAGCAGACGAGCTGCGCGATGTCCTCGGCACGCGAGGCGACCTTGAGCGGTACCTTCGCCAACACGGCGTCACGCACTTTTTTTGCGCCTTCCTCGCCGCGGCCCTTGGTGAACCAGGGCGTATCGATATAGCCGGGACAGACCGCATTGACGCGGATCAGCGGCGCAAGCGCGACGGCCAGCGATCGCGTGAGGGTATTGAGCGCACCCTTGCTCGCGGCATAGGCCATCGATGAGCCAACGCCGTTGATGCCCGCGACCGAGGACACGTTGACGACCGCCGAGGTTCGCCCCGATGCCTTCGCGCCGGCCTCGAGCAGGCTGCGCGCGGCACGCACCATCTGGAATGGACCAACAGTATTGACGCCGTACAGGCGCTGGAAATCGTCCGCCGACAATCCGTCGAGATCACCATAAGCGACGTGCTTGGTGGTGCCGGCATTGTTGACGAGGATGTCGAGCTTGCCCCAGCCGCTCGCAGCCGCCACGATCCTGCGGCAATCGCCATCCTTGGAGACGTCGCCCTGCGCAACCAGCACTTCGGCGGCGCCCGCCTTGCGGCACGCTTCCGCCGTGGCCTCGGCTTCGGTCTTGCTCGACGAATAGTTGATGACGAGCCGCGCCCCGTTTCGGGCGAGGATTTCTGCGGTTGCAGCACCGAGGCCGGATGCGGACCCCGTCACGATTGCGCACAAACTGTCCTTGGCCATCCGGATGTCCTTCCCTCTGTAAGTTTCTGGCGCCCTGTTTAGCGAGTTTGCCGCGCCCTGCAAATCGAGCAAACTCCGCTAAGCGGAATTAGCTTATCGCCCATGCCCGCCCCGCAGGTGGACCTGCGATCAACGCTTGTCAGGGCCATGGCTTTTTCGGATCATCCGGCGCAAGAAGAGTTCGCGCACCGCCCCTTGGGTGGACGCGCCAATGGCAAACACGGGGAACGCTGTGGCGGAGAGTGACAATATCGTCGTCGAGACCGCGGAGAAAATCTTCGCCGATCTTGCCGATCCGCAAACCATCAACAACGACAAGAACAATTCGTGGCAGGTGCCGCTGTGGCAGGCGCTGAGCGAAGCCGGCTTGCCCTTGTCCTGGGTGCCGGACGATCTCGGCGGCTCCGGCGCCAGTCTGGCCGACGGATTTGCGCTGCTGAACGCCGCTGGCCGCTTCGCGGTCGCGGTTCCTCTGGCCGAGACCATGCTGGCAGGCTGGCTGCTGGCGCAGGCGAAGATCGCCTCGCCCGATGGGGAGATGACGGTGCTGCCGGCCTCGCCGAAGGATCGCATCACTGTCGATGCCGATGGTGCCCTTTCGGGCCGCTGCCGCGGCGTGCCTTTTGCGAAATCGGCCAAGCATTTTGCGGTGCTGACGCACGGCAGGGACGGAATCGCGATCGCCCTGGTCGACGCGAGCAAGGCGCGGATCGATCCCGGCCTCAATGTCGGTTACGACCACAGCGATACCGTGACGCTGGACAAGCTCCAGCCCCTCACCATCAAGGCCGCGCCTGGTGGCTTTGACCAGACCGCGATGATGCTGATGGGCGGCGTCGCGCGCAGCCTGCAGATTGCAGGCGCACTGGAATCGATGCTCGACATCTCCGTGCGCTATTCCAACGAGCGCGTCGCCTTCGAGAAGAAGATCTCGAAATTCCAGGCGGTACAGCACAATCTCGCCCGCCTGGCCGGCGAATCCGCCGCTGCGCTTGCCGCTGCAACCTCGGCGGCTGATGCGATCGCGAACGCAAAGTCGTTCGACGACGAGGTCTATCTCGAAGCAGCCGCCGCAAAGATCCGCTGCGCGGAGGCTGCGGAAAAGGGCGGTGGCATCGCGCACCAGGTTCATGGCGCGATCGGCTTCACCATCGAGCACATCCTGCACCGTTACTCGCTACGGGCGCTGGCATGGCGCGACGATTTCGGCTCGGAAAGCTACTGGGCCGTCGAGCTCGGCAAGCTTGTCGCCTCAAGAGGGGCCGATCAATTGTGGCCGCTGGTCGCCTCACGCTGAGAAGGAATGAGACACATGACCGCAGCGCTTCGTTTCGATCCGATTCGCCTGCCGCCCCAATGCGAAGAGCTGCGCAAGGAAGTGCGCGCGTTCCTCGCCGAGGAGATGGCTCGCGGCACCTTCAACCCGTTCAGGCCCAACCGCGAGGACACCGATGTGCCGGAATTCTCCCGCCGCGTCGGCGAGCGCGGCTGGATCGGCATGACCTGGCCGAAAAAATATGGCGGCCAGGAGCGCTCCTTCCTCGAGCGCTACGTCGTGACCGAGGAGATGCGCGTCGCCAACGCGCCGACGCGGCGCTTCTTCGTCGCCGATCGCCAGAGCGGGCCGGTGCTGCTGAAATACGCCCCCGAACATATCAAGATGGACATCCTGCCGCGCATCTGCCGCGGCGAGGTGTGCTTTGCCATCGGCATGAGCGAGCCGAACTCCGGCTCCGACCTGTTTGCGGCGAAGACGCGCGCGACCAAGACCGATGGCGGCTATCTCATCAACGGCACCAAGATCTGGACGTCGTCGGCGCATATCGCCGATTACATGATCGCGATCTTCCGGACCTCGCCGCCGACCAAGGAAAACCGCCGCCACGGCCTCACCCAGTTCCTGGTCAAGATGAAGCAGCCGGGCATCAAGGTGAACCCGATCGGCCAGATCACCGGCCAGTTCGAATTCAACGAAGTCGTCTTCACCGACTTCTTCGTGCCCGATGATCACGTTCTCGGCGAAGTCGACGGCGCCTGGAAGCAGGCGACGAGCGAGCTCGCCTATGAGCGTTCAGGGCCCGAGCGCTTCCTGGAGACCTATTATGTGCTGACCGAGCTGGTCCGCGCGGTCGGTCCCACCCCGGATACGCGCAGCGCCGAAGGCATCGGCCGGCTCGTCGCCCAGCTTCACACCATGCGGCGCATGTCGGTGTCGGTCGCAGGCATGCTGCAAGCCGGCAAGGAGCCGGTGGTGGAGGCCTCCATCGTCAAGGACATCGGCACGGTCTGGGAGCAGCAGCTTCCGCATCGCGTGCGCGATCTCGCCGCCTTCGTCGAGGAGACGGCGAGCAACCGCGAGACACTGGAGCGACAGCTCGACTTCGCCATCAAGACCGCGCCGAAGCTCACCATCCAGGGCGGCACCACCGAGGTGCTGCGCGGCATCATCGCCCGCGGACTTGGTTTGCGCTAACGCTTCGAGGACATCATGAGCACCTACAAAGATATCGGCGTCGAAAAAGTCGGCCACGTCGGCACCATCGAGATCCGCAGGCCGCCGCTGAACTTCTTCGACATCTCGCTGATCAACCAGATCGCAGACGCGCTCGACGAGTTCGATCGCGACATCGAGATTCGCGCCTCCGTTCTCTCGGCTCAAGGCAAGGCGTTCTGCGCCGGCGCAAATTTTGGCGATCCCGCGCGGCAGGCGCAGGAAGCGCAGGAGGCCGAGAAGAAGGCCAAGGGCGATCCGGCCGACAGTCTAGGCCCGATCAACCATCTCTATATCCAGGCCGTGCGCATCTTCCGCGCCAAGAAGCCGATCGTAGCCGCTGTGCAGGGCGCGGCCATCGGCGGCGGCCTTGGCCTCGCAGTCTCGGCGGACTTCCGCGTCACCTGCCCCGAAGCCCGCTTCTCCGCGAATTTCACCAAGCTCGGTTTCCATCCCGGCTTCGGCCTGACGACGACGCTGCCCGAATTGATCGGCAAGAACAACGCCGAGCTGATGTTCTACACCAGCCGCCGCGTCACCGGCGAAGAGGCGTATAAGTGGGGCCTCGCCAATGAATTGGTGCCGCAGGACCAGGTGAAATCAGCCGCGATGAAGCTCGCCGGCGAGATTGCCGAATGCTCGCCACTCGGCCTGCTCTCCACCCGCGCCACGATGCGCGCCGGCCTCGCCGACCGCGTGATGGCCGCGACCAACCACGAGCTCGCCGAACAGACCCGCCTGCGCGCGACTGAGGATTTCAAGGAGGGTGTGAAGGCCACGGAAGAACGGCGCGTGGCGAATTTTAAGGGAAGGTGATTCATCAAACCCGTCATCCTGAGGTGCGTGCCGCGCGGCGCGCAGCACCGTGCGGGGAGCCTCGAAGGATGAACGGCCCGGCTGGTGGCCGTCGCCCTTCGAAGCTCGCCAAAGAGGCGAGCACCTCCAGCGACAACGGCTTCGCCGTTGCGCGGGGGTGACGGATAACGGTTGAAGCCTCAACCAACGCGGAACGTCACGCCACCCAGCAGGAATTCGTTCCCCGCAACCGCGAGCCCTTTCTCACGCGCCGCATGCAACACGCTCGCCGCATCGGCCACCCGAAACTCCAGACCGCTCATGATCTCGCTCGCGCCCTTCACGAAGCGGAAGGTCGCATTGGGCAGCTTCAGTTCGGTACCATCGGCTGCAACCCCGATGATCTTGCCCCAATGCGCCGCCAGGCCGTGCGGATCCGGGCTCTGCATCTCCACCGCCGTCAAGGCCCACGTCACATCCTTGCGGATGAATTTTTGCCAGTCAGGCCCGGCCGGCGGATAGGCGCCTAAAATGTCGTCGCTGCCCTCGGTGTGGTTGAATTCGATGAAGGCGGCGCGGCAGTCGCGGGGATGGAGCTGGACGCCGTGATAGGGCGCGTGGTCGATCACGTTGGCGGTGCGCACGCCAAGCGCATTGGCATTGCGGCCCCGTTCGTCCGGATCGTTGCAGCAAAAGATCGCCATGTAGCCGCCACGGCCGCCGGTCTTCTCGATGAAGCGGCCGGCGGTGGTACCGTTCTTGAACGGAGCGACCACCTCCAGCAGGATCGTATCGACCGGAAGCAGCGCATTCTCCAGGCCATATTTGGCGACGTTGCCGTCGCGGTAGCAGACGGAAAGGCCCATGATCTCGGCGATATCGGAGATGACAGGCGCGAGTTGCGGCGCGACCAGACAGATCTGCCGCAGCCGCATATAGGATGCCATGGTCATGCGCCCTTGAAAGCCGGCTTGCGCTTCTCGACGAAAGCCTTGGCGGCCTCCTTGTGATCCTCGGTGTCGCTGCAGCGGGTGTGGTGGATCGCCTCGCCGTCGAAGCAATCCTCCAGCGGAAGATGCTCTGCATTGTTGATGTTGCGCTTGATGAAGCCGAGTGCGATCGATGGCCCCTGCGCCAGCGACATCGCAAGCTCGTGCGCGGCAGCGTCGATCTCGGCGTCGGGCACGACCCTGGTCACCATTCCGATCGCATGCGCTTCCCTCGCGGTCAGCACGGGCGAAGTCAGGTAGAGCTCACGCGCCCGCGCGCTGCCGAGCAGCTGGGTCAGGAAATAGGTGCCGCCGTAATCGCCGGAGAAGCCGACCTTGGCGAAAGCGGTCGTGATCTTGCAGGATTCGGAGGCAACACGCAGATCGCACGACAGCGCCATCGACAGGCCGGCGCCGGCCGCGGCGCCGTCGAGCTGCGCCACCACCGGCTTGGGCATCTGATGCAGGATGCGCGACACCTCCATGCCGCGGCGAAGGTTCGCAAGCTTCTGCTCGAACGGCAGCGGTGCGCGGCCGGCCGCCATCGACTTGACGTCACCGCCGACGCAGAACGAGCCGCCGGCGCCCTTGAACAGCACCGCGCGCACCTCGGGATCGTCAGCCGCGCGCCGCGCCGCCTCGACCAGGCCCGCGACCATCTGGGGATTGAGCGCGTTCTTCCGCTCGGGGCGATTCATCGTGATGGTGAGCAGCCCGGCTTCGAGCTTTTGCAGGACCATGTCGTTCATGGGACGTCTCCCTCTCGTTATTTGACCGAGCTCTCACCACACCGTCATTGCGAGCGCAGCGAAGCAATCCAGAGATGTCTCGACGGATGCAGTCTGGATTGCTTCGTCGCAAGAGCTCCTCGCAATGACGTGTGACTTACGTCACGCCGTCACTTCTTCACCAGCGGGCAGCGCGACTGCTCCAGCGACTGGAACGCCTCGTTGCCCGGCACGGTGGCGAGCAGCTTGTAATCGTCCCAGCGGCCCTTCGATTCCGACGGCTTCTTGACCTCGAACAGGTACATGTCGTGCAGCATGCGGCCGTCCTCGCGGATCTTGCCGTTATGAGCGAAGAAATCGTTGATCGGCGTGTCCTTCATCACCTTCATCACCGCGGCCGCATCGGTCGTGCCGGCTGCCTTCACGGCCTTGAGATAGTGCGTGACGGAGGAATAGACGCCGGCTTGTGCCGAGGTCGGTGGCCGTTTGACGCGTTCCTGAAAGTGCTTCGAGAAGGCGCGCGTCTCGTCGTTCATGTCCCAGTAGAAGGCTTCGGCCAGCAGCAGGCCCTGCGCGGTCTCAAGCCCGATCGAGTCGATGTCCGTGACGAAGGCCAGCAGCGGCGAGACCTTCTGGCCGCCTTTCATGATGCCGAACTCGGCCGACTGCTTGATGGCATTGACGGTGTCCCCGCCGGCATTGGCGAGCCCGATCACCTTGGCTTTCGAGGCCTGCGCCTGCAGCAGGAACGAGGAGAAATCCGACGTATTGAGCGGATGGCGCACGCTGCCGAGCACCTTGCCGCCGGTCTTGGTGACGACGGCGCTGGTGTCCTTCTCCAGATCCTGGCCGAAGGCGTAATCGGCGGTGAGGAAGAACCAGGTGTCGAGGCCCGACTTCACGGCGGCGAGACCGGTCACGTTAGCCTGGCCGTAGGTGTCGAACACATAGTGTATCGTGGTGGGGCCGCAGGCCTCGTTGCTGAGACGGATCGAGCCCGGGCCGTTGAAGATGATGATCTTGCCCCGCGCCTTTGCGATCTCGCCGGCGGCAAGCGCGGTGGCGGAGGCCGCGACGTCGTAGATCATCTCGACGCCCTGATTGTCGAGCATGTCGCGCGCGATGTTGGCAGCGAGGTCGGCCTTGTTCTGATGGTCGGCCGCCAGCACCTCGATCTTGCGTCCCAGCACCTCGCCGCCGAAATCTTCCACCGCCATCTTGGCCGCGGTCTCGCTGCCCGGACCGGTGATGTCGGCATAGAGGCTCGACATGTCGAGGATGCCGCCGATCTTGAGAGGAGGCTTGTCCTGGGCCTGTACGGCGCTCGCGCTGAGGGCCAACGCGGCGGCAAAAATGCCCGACAAAATAGGCTTCATTGAAAACAACCTCCCTTGATCGCCTTGCTCTGAATGGCGGCTTGATTATTGCTATTGTCGCGATCATGCCGCATGCGCGAGAGCGCAGCAAGCAGAAGCGCGTCACGAGCGCACGATTGCCGCTCATGTTTTCCGCAAAGCGGAATGGTGATGTATGGATCAATATCTCCACGTCATTGCGAGCGCAGCGACTTGTCCGCCGAAGCCTTGGCGAAGGCGGAATTGGCGAAGGCGGAAGCAATCCAGAATCTCACCGCGGAAAGACTCTGGATTGCTTCGTCGCTTCGCTCGTCGCAATGACGGAGTGTGAGGAAATGTCTTCACGACTCACTAAACTTGGGGTAAATCTATAACATAATGCAACCTCTACGGGTCTCGTGACTGAACGGCTTCACCTCGTCGTCGCATTCCTTCTCTCCGCAGGTCTCCCCGCGGTCGCAGCCCCGTGCCAATTCGAAGTACAAGGCGAAGGCCGTGTCGCCGCAATCACCGACCCGCGCAGCGTGCGTTTCGCTGACGGCCGTGAGGTTCGCCTCACCGGCATCGAGGCGACAGCAACGACCAGACAGGCGCTGACCTCGCTGCTCGTCGGCCGCGACGTCATCCTGCGCGGCACCGACGACACACCCGACCGCTACGGCCGCCAAGGTGCGCTGCTGTTTATCGGCGAGAGCGACATCCCAGTTCAGTCGATGCTCCTCGCCCAAGGCGACGCCCTGGTCTCGGCCGAGATCACCGACAAGGACTGCTCGGCCGCCCTGATCTCGTCCGAGGCGGAGGCGCGGCGCCAAAAAAAGGGCAGTTGGGCTGACCCGTCGGCCTTAAAAAACGCGGAAAGTCCGGACGATATTTTGGCCGGGATCGGGCGCTTTATGGTGGTCGAGGGCAAAGTCCTGTCGGTCCGGCAAGCTGGGGCAATGACCTACCTCAACTTCGGACGAAACTGGACGCACGGCTTTGCTGTGACTATTTCAAAGCGCAACCTGCCGGCGTTCGAAAGCGCCGGAATATCCCTTAAGTCCCTGGAAAATAGGCGTATTCGTGTCCGGGGCTGGGTTGAGGGGACGACGGGGCCGCGTATCGACGTGCGTCTGTTGGGACAGGTTGAATTGCTGGGCGCAAACGAGCCTACTGGGGTAAGGCCTTAAGACAAGGCTGGGCACGGGTTAAACGACGTGAATGGGGTGCTAGAACAGCACAAAAAGGGCGAGGGACGCCGCCTGCGGGCTGCGCCGGCCATGCTTTGCCTGCTGCTGGGCACGGGTCTGGGCGGTTGCGGCGATATGGGTCGGTTCCAGACTGTTGCGACCCCCGCAACCGTGGCGATGCCCAAGCCCAAGCCGGCCGTAGCCCAGACCCCCGCCACCGAAAAAGAACACGAGCGGATCCTGGCGAGCTACGGCGGCACTTACGACGACCCCAAGCTCGAATCACTGGTCAGCAAGACTGTCGACCGGCTCGTTGCCGCCTCCGATCGCCCCGATCAGGGCTACAAGGTCACCATCCTCAATTCCGGCGCAGTGAACGCCTTCGCGCTGCCGAACGGCCAGCTCTATGTGACCCGCGGGCTGATTGCGCTGGCCAGCGATACCTCGGAATTGTCCTCCGTGCTCAGCCACGAGATGGCGCATGTGCTGTCCAAGCACGCTGCGATGCGCGAGGACCAGGCCCGTCAGGCCGCGATCGTGACCCGTGTCGTCACCGATATGAGCAATGACCCCGATCTGACCGCGCTCGCGCTCGCCAAGACCAAGCTCACCATGGCGAGCTTTTCGCGCAATCAGGAATTCGAGGCTGACGGCATCGGCGTCGGCATCTCCGCCAAGGCGCATTTCGACCCTTACGGTGCCGCCCGCTTCCTCTCGGCGATGGAGCGCAATGCCGAGCTGAAGGCCGGCAAGAGCTCGCTCGATCCGCGCGCGCAGGATTTCACATCGTCGCATCCGGCAACGCCCGAGCGGGTGCAGAATGCGCAGACGATCGCGCGGCAATATGCGGCGCCCGAAGGCGCCGAGCGCGACCGCGAGAGCTATCTCGCCGCAATCGACAACCTCGTCTATGGCGAGGATCCGAGCGAAGGCTTTGTCCGCGGCCGCAGATTCCTGCATCCGAAGCTCGGCTTCACCTTCCAGGCGCCCGATAACTTTACACTCGACAACACCGCACAGGCGGTGATCGGCGTGCGCGAGGGCGGCTCGCAGGCGATGCGCTTCGATGTCGTGCGGGTGCCGGCCGAACAATCGCTCGGCGACTACCTCAATTCCGGCTGGATGGAGGGCGTCGAGAAGGCCTCGACCGAAGACCTGACCGTCAACGGCTTCCCGGCCGCGTCCGCCACCGCCAAGGGCGACCAGTGGCAGTTCAAGGTCTATGCATTGCGCTTCGGCAGCGATGTCTACCGCTTCATCTTCGCCACGCGGCAGAAGTCGACCGAGAGCGAGCGCAATGCGCGCGAGACCGTCAATTCCTTCCGCCGCCTGACGCTCGAAGAGATCCAGGCCGCGCGTCCGCTACGCATCAAGGTCATCACCGTGCAGCCCGGCGACACCGTGGAATCGCTCTCGCACCGCATGGCCGGCGTCGATCATCCCGCCGAACGCTTTCGCGTGTTGAACGGGCTCGACCGCACCGCGCAGGTGAAGGTGCGTGACCGCGTGAAGATCGTGACGGATTGAGGCTGGCGCGGCCACCGTAGGGTGGGCAAAGGCGCGCAGCGCCGTGCCCACCATTCATCAATTGTAGCAACAGATCGTGGGCACTCTTCGCTTTGCCCACCCTACGAGACTGCCGCCTTACCGCGCCTTCTCCTTCAGATACGCGATGATATCGGCGCGATCCTGCGCATCCGGCACGTCGAAGAACATCTTGGTTTCGGGCACCATGGCCTGCGGCCCGGTCAGCCATTTATCGAGGTTTTCCTCGGTCCAGACGATCCCGGAGTTCTTCAGGTCGGGCGAGTAGTCGTAGCCCGCGACGCTGCCCGCCTTGCGCCCGACCACGCCCTTGTGCATCGGACCGACGCCGTTCTCATTGATCGAGTGGCAGTCTGCACAGCCCTTGTAGAGCGTCTGGCCGCGCGCGACATTGCCGGTCGCGCCGGCGGGACCGCTAGCGCAAAGAAGCGTAATCGCGAAAGCCAGGCTTGCAGTGCTTCGCCGACCGGCGGAATTCGACCAGACGTTCATGGCATCTCCTGTTAGCGGTCCCGCCCACAGGATCGTCTGGTTCGAATTTTATTCCCGTCAGTTCGACGATTGACCCGCGTCCATGTCACCGGCTTCGCGCTGGCCACTGAGCCAGAGCGCAAGCAGGGTCCAGAACGCGCCGGACAGCAGGTACGCACCCGAGGCGATGACGCCGAGATTGGTGGCGAGCAACAGCGCGACCAGCGGGGCGAAGCCGGCGCCGAACAACCAGGCCATATCGGAGGTCAGGGCGGAGGCCGTATAGCGATACATCTGCTTGAAGTTCGAGGCGATCGCGCCCGAGGACTGGCCGAAGGAGAGGCCGAGCAGGATGAAGCCGATCACCATGTAGATGGTCTCGCCGAACGCGCCGGCATCGAGCAGCTGCGGGGCAAAGCCGCTGTAGATCGCGATTGCGATCGCCGACCCCATCAACAGCGATTTGCGGCCGACGCGGTCGGCGATGATGCCGGAGGCCACGATCGCAGCGACGCCGAACACGGCCGCCACGATCTCGATGATCAAGAAGCGCACCGGGCTTTCGCGGGTGAACAGGAACACCCAGGACAGCGGGAACACCGTGACCATGTGGAACAGCGCGAAGCTCGCCAGCGGCGCGAACGCGCCCAGCATGATGTTGTGGCCTTCGCGGGCGACGGTGTCGGCGATGCGCGCGGGCTGCAATTCGCGGGTCTCGAACAGCGAGGCATATTCTTCCGTCGTCACCATGCGCAGGCGGGCGAACAGCGCCACGACGTTGATGGCGAAGGCGACGAAGAACGGATAGCGCCAGCCCCAGTCGAAGAAATCGTCGGCTGAGAGATTGCCGGCGAAATAGGCGAACAATGCACTCGCCACGATCAGCCCGAGCGGGGCACCGAGCTGCGGCACCATTGCGTACCAGCCGCGCTGGGACGCCGGCGCATTCAGCGCCAGCAGCGAGGCCATGCCGTCCCAGGCGCCGCCCCAGGCCAGACCCTGCGCGAGACGCGCCAGCGCCAGCAGCCAGATCGCGGCAACGCCGATCTCGGAATAGCCGGGCAGGAACGCCAGCGCCACCGTGGCGGTGCCGAGCAGAAACAGCGCCGAGACCAGCTTGGCGGTCTTGCCGTACTCGCGGTCAACAGTCATGAAAATGACGGTGCCGATCGGCCGGGCCATGAAGGCCAGCGCGAAGATCATGAAGGAATAGAGGGTGCCGGTCAGCTCGCTCGTGAACGGGAACACCAGGCGCGGAAACACGATCACCGAAGCGATCGCGTAGACGAAGAAGTCGAAGAATTCCGAGGTGCGGCCGATGATGACGCCGATGGCGATCTCGCCGGGACTGGCCTGGTCGTGGCCGTGCTCGCCCGAGTGGATATCCGCCAATGCGGGGGTCTGTGCCGTCGCCATGCGTGCGCCCTTAACGTCCTGAAAACCAAAGCCGACCGCCCGGCTTGACGCCAGGCAATCCAGACCTGTTTGACCCAGCATCCCGCACCGCAACATTGGACAAATTGTCCAATGTCCGGATTGCTGCGCCGCAGCTACCCGTTGGCCCCGCAAAGGAAACTCATTCTCATAAGGCTCGGCCCGTGTCCCGTCTCAAGATCCTGGCGCTGCTACCCCTGGCAGCCGCGCTCAGCGGCTGCAACTACATCGTGCTGGCGCCAGCCGGCGATATCGCTGCCCAACAGCGCGACCTCGTCATCATCTCCACCGTCCTGATGCTCCTGATCGTCGTCCCAGTGATGGCGCTGACGGTGCTGTTCGCCTGGCGCTACCGCCAGTCCAACACCTCGGCCCGCTATGAGCCGGATTGGGACCACTCGACCAAGCTCGAGCTGGTGATCTGGTCGGCGCCGCTGCTGATCATCGTTTGCCTGGGAGCGCTGACTTGGATGGGCACGCATCTGCTCGACCCCTATCGCACGCTCGGGCGCATCCATGCCGACCGTGCCATCGACCAGTCCAAGGCGCCGCTCGAGGTCGATGTCGTCGCGCTCGACTGGAAGTGGCTCTTTATCTATCCCGACTACGGCATCGCCACCGTCAACGACCTGGCAGCGCCGGTCGATCGTCCGATCAATTTCCGCATTACCGCCTCTTCGGTGATGAACTCGTTCTACATCCCCGCGCTCGCCGGCCAGATCTATGCGATGCCGGGCATGGAGACCAAGCTCCACGCCGTCGTGAATCACGCCGGCACCTATAAGGGCTTCTCGGCGAACTACAGCGGCGCCGGCTTCTCCGGCATGCACTTCAACTTCCAGGGCCTCGACGACAAGGGTTTTGACGCCTGGGTCGCGCAGGCCAAGTCCGCCGGTGGCTCGCTTGGCCGCACTGAGTATCTCCAGCTCGAAAAACCCAGCGAGAACGAGCCGGTGCGCCGCTGGGGCACGGTCGATTCCGATCTCTATCGCCTGATTCTCAACATGTGCGTCGAGACCGGCAAGATGTGCCAGAGCGAGATGATGGCGATCGACGCCAAGGGCGGCAACGGCCACGAGGGCCTGAGCAACACCCTTCCGCTCTCCTACGACAAATACGCCCGCCGCGGCACCGTGCTCGGGCCGGAGCCTGTCTTCGTCGCCGGCACCTGCACGCCGGATGCGCCGCAGGGCCGGACGACGGCGGCGATCAAGGCGCCGCTCGACACCGCGCCGCTCGTCGGTGCCGGCCTGAAGCGGCCGACTTTGGCGCCGCTGAAGTCCTCGTCCTTCTTCCTCGGACAGCGTCCCAGTCCGATTCCTGAAGTCCGATTCCTGAAGTCAGATTCCTAAAGAGATCCAGCATGTCTCCTGATCTTCTCAAGTTCATCTTCGGCCGTCTCGGCTTCGATTCGCTGCCGCTGCACGAGCCGATCCTTGTCGGCACCTTCGCTGTGGTCGCGCTCGGCGGCGTCACGCTGCTCGCCGGCCTCACCTATTTCCGCCTCTGGGGCTATCTGTGGCGCGAGTGGTTCACCACCGTCGACCACAAGCGCATCGGCATCATGTACATGATCCTCGGCATCGTCATGCTGCTGCGCGGTTTCGCCGACGCGCTGATGATGCGGGCGCAGCAGGCGATGGCGTTCAACGGTTCGGAAGGCTTCCTGCCCGCCCATCACTACGACCAGGTCTTCACCGCTCACGGCGTGATCATGATCTTCTTCGTGGCGATGCCGCTGGTCACCGGCCTGATGAACTACGTCGTGCCGCTGCAGATCGGCGCCCGCGACGTGTCGTTCCCGTTCCTGAACAATTTCAGCTTCTGGATGACGGTCGGCGGCGCGGTGCTCGTGATGGCCTCGCTGTTCATCGGCGAATTCGCCCGCACCGGCTGGCTGGCTTATCCGCCGTTGTCGAATATCGGCTACAGTCCTGATGTCGGGGTCGATTATTACATCTGGGCGCTCCAGGTGGCCGGCGTCGGAACGACGCTATCGGGCATCAATCTGATCTGCACCATCGTCAAGCTGCGCTGCCCCGGCATGACCATGATGAAGATGCCGGTGTTCACCTGGACCTCGCTCTGCACCAACATCCTGATCGTGGCCTCCTTCCCCGTCCTGACCGTCGTGCTCGCGCTGCTCTCGCTCGATCGCTACGTCGGCACCAACTTCTTCACGAACGATTTCGGCGGCAGCCCGATGATGTACGTGAACCTGATCTGGATCTGGGGCCACCCTGAAGTCTACATCCTGGTCCTCCCCGCCTTCGGCATCTTCTCGGAAGTCACCTCGACCTTCTCCGGCAAGCGGCTGTTCGGCTACACCTCGATGGTCTACGCCACTGTCGTCATCACCATCCTGTCGTACCTGGTCTGGCTGCACCACTTCTTCACGATGGGCTCCGGCGCCAGCGTCAACTCGTTCTTCGGCATCACCACGATGATCATCTCGATCCCGACGGGCGCGAAGATGTTCAACTGGCTGTTCACGATGTATCGCGGCCGCATCCGCTACGAGTTGCCGATGCTGTGGACCATCGCCTTCATGCTGACCTTCGTGATCGGCGGCATGACCGGCGTGCTGCTCGCCGTGCCGCCGGCCGACTTCGTCCTGCACAACAGCCTGTTCCTGATCGCGCACTTCCACAACGTGATCATCGGCGGCGTGGTGTTCGGCGCGTTCGCCGGCATCAACTACTGGTTCCCGAAGGCGTTCGGCTTCAAGCTCGATCCGTTCTGGGGCAAGTGCTCGTTCTGGTTCTGGGTCACCGGCTTCTACATGGCCTTCATGCCGCTCTATGTGCTCGGCCTGATGGGCGTGACCCGCCGCCTGCGCGTGTTCGACGATGCCTCGCTTCAGGTCTGGTTCGTCATCGCCGCGATTGGCGCCGGCCTCGTCTTCCTCGGCATTCTCTCGATGCTGATGCAGTTCGCGGTCTCGTTCCTCAAGCGCGAGCAGCTCAAGGACGTCACCGGGGATCCCTGGGATGCGCGCACGCTGGAATGGGCAACGTCCTCGCCGCCGCCGGACTACAATTTCGCCTTCACGCCCGTCGTCCACGACAACGACGCCTGGTGGGACATGAAGAAGCGCGGTTACCAGCGTCCGCTCATGGGATTCAAATCGATCCATATGCCCAGCAGCACCGGCACCGGCATCATCCTCGCCGGCTTCGCCACCGCGATGGGTTTTGGTCTGATCTGGTACATGTGGTGGCTTGCCGCCTTGAGCTTCGTCGCGATGCTCGCCGTCGGGATCGGTCACACCTTCAACTATCACCGCGACTTCGACATTCCGGCTGACGACGTCATCCGGACCGAGGACGCGCGTACCAAACTGCTCGCCGGAGCCAAGTAAATGACTGTCGCTGTCAATCCCACCCAAACCGGCGAGCCGGTCTTCTATCTCGCCGACGAGCATCCGCATCCGGAAGGCTACAGCACCTCGCTCGGCTTCTGGATCTATCTGATGAGCGACTGCCTCATCTTCGCGATGCTGTTTGCCGCCTTCGGCGTACTCGGCGCCAACTACGCCGCCGGCCCCGCGCCGAAGGACCTGTTCGACCTCAACCTGGTCGCCGTGAACACCTCGATGCTGCTGCTGTCGTCGATCACCTATGGTTTTGCCATGCTGACGATGCAGCAGAACAAGATCGCGCAGACTCAGATGTGGCTCCTGATCACCGGCCTGTTCGGCGCCGCCTTCATCGGTATCGAGCTCACCGAGTTCGCCCACATGATCCATGAGGGCGCAACGCCACAGCGCAGCGCCTTCCTGTCGGCCTTCTTCACCCTGGTCGGCACCCACGGCCTGCACGTCTCCTGCGGCCTGATCTGGCTCGTGACGCTGATGGTGCAGGTCTGGCGCTTCGGCCTGATCGAGGCCAACCGCCGCCGCCTGATGTGCCTGTCGATGTTCTGGCACTTCCTCGACGTGGTCTGGATCGGCGTCTTCACCTTCGTCTATCTCCTGGGAGTTCTGCGATGAGCACCAATACCCACGCAGCCGGCGCGCACGACCATCACCACGACGACGGCCACGCCCACAGCACGTTCTCGGGCTACATGCTCGGCTTCGTACTGTCGGTGGCGCTGACCGCGATCCCGTTCTGGCTGGTGATGAGCGGCACGCTGCCGAGCAAGCAGATCACCGCACTGGTCATCATGGCCTTCGCGGTCGTGCAGATCGTCGTGCATATGATCTACTTCCTGCATATGAGTCCCAAGTCCGAGAACGGCTGGAGCATGATGGCGCTGATCTTCACCATCGTCATGGTGGTGATCGCGCTGTCGGGTTCGCTGTGGGTGATGAACCACCTCAACAGCAACATGATGCCGATCCACGAGATGACGGGAATGAAGTGAGCAATCCCGTGAGACCGGAAGATGACGAAACGCGCAGCCCCGCACGGGCTGCGCGTCCGTCCCTGTGGCTCACGGTTCTCTCGCTCATCGCGTTTGTCGTTCTGATGGCCCTCGGCGTCTGGCAGGTCGAGCGCCGCACCTGGAAGTTGGCGCTGATCGACCGGGTGGAGCAGCGCGTTCATGCCGCGGCGCAGCCGATCCCCTCGCGGGCGTCGTGGCCGGCGATCACCGCCGCCAGCGACGAATACCGGCATGTCAGCGTCGCCGGCCGCTTCCTGCACGACCGCGAGACGCTGGTTCAGGCCGTCACCGAGGAAGGCCCCGGCTATTGGGTGCTGACGCCGCTCGAGCGCGATGACGGCACGACTGTCCTGATCAACCGCGGCTTCGTGCCGTCGGAGCGGCGTGCCCCATCGGCGCACCAGGGTGGCAATCCGGACGGCCGGGTCGAGGTCACGGGCCTTTTGCGCATCACCGAGCCGAAGGGCGGATTCCTCAGGGACAACGTGCCCCAGCACAACCGCTGGTATTCGCGGGATGTCGCCGCGATTGCGGCGGCCCGCAATCTCCACAACGTGGCGCCCTTTTTCATCGATGCCGATGCCGGATCACGATCCGGTCCCGGTCCAATCGGCGGATTGACCGTGGTCCGCTTTCCCAATAACCACCTGATCTACGCGCTGACGTGGTTTGCCCTGGCTTTCATGCTGGCCGGTAGACTTTTCGTCACATTTCGCGGCGGGCTGTTCCGCCGCCAACGCTTCGTCCACGAACCGGCCGGCGGCCTAGACGCCTCCGCCCGCAGGACGGGATCAGATGCTGGAACGATCGTCGAACCGACCTGACGATGGACGACATTTTGGCGAGCTGGCCGTCACGCTGCAATCGCAGGCGGACGCGCGCAGCGAGCTGATCGGCGCTGCCCCCACCGACGACGAGACCAATCGCAAGAACATGGCGCTGCTGATCCAGCTGCGCTGGACCGCGGTGGTCGGCCAGATCGTCACCATCGGCGGCGTGCACTTCTGGCTCGGCATTCCCCTGCCCGTCACCCGCATGGGCGCGGTGATCGGCGCGCTGGTGCTGCTCAACGTCTCCAGCCTGGTCTGGGTGCGCCATCGCGCCGCGATCACCAACAATGAGCTTCTGGTCGCGCTGATGCTCGACGTCGCCGCCCTGACCGCGCAGCTCTATCTCAGCGGAGGCGCCACCAATCCCTTCACCTCGTTGTTCCTGCTCCAGGTGACGCTGGGAGCGGTGCTGCTCGATTCCCGTTCGACCTGGTCGCTGGTGGCGCTGACCTGCGCGAGCTTCGTCTGGCTGACGCTGGCCTATCGGCCGCTCGACCTTCCGCCAAATCCCCTCAGCGAGACCTACACGCTCACCGTCACAGGCATGCTGCTCGGCTTCGTTCTCAACGCCGTGCTGCTGGTCGTGTTCGTCACCCGCATCAACAGGAATTTGCGTCAGCGCGACGCGCATCTGGCGGCGTTGCGGCAGCACGCCGCCGAGCAGGACCACATCGTCCGCATGGGCCTGCTCGCCTCCGGCGCCGCGCATGAGCTCGGCACACCGCTCGCCTCGCTCTCCGTCATCCTCAGCGACTGGCGCCGCATGCCCGATCTTGTCGCCGATCAGGAGCTTGCCGAGGATCTCGCGGAGATGGAGACCTCGTTGCAACGCTGCAAAAGCATCGTAACAGGCATTCTGGTATCGGCCGGCGAGGCGCGCGGCGAAGGATCCTCGCCGACGACCGTGACGGACTTCGTCACCGCGCTGGTCGAGGAATGGCGCGACGCCCGCTCGGCGCGGACGCTCTATTTCACCAACACCTTTGGCGAGGATGTCGCGATCGTCTCCGACATCGCGCTGAAGCAGGTGATCTTCAACGTGCTGGACAATGCCTATGAAGTCTCGCGCGACTGGGTCGAGTTGCTCGCCGAGCGCGAGGGCGACAACCTGGTGCTGTCGATCAGCGACCGCGGCCCGGGCTTCGCGCCGGAAATGCTGGCACAGCTCGGAAAGCCCTATCAGTCGAGCAAGGGCCGCGCCGGTGGCGGGCTCGGCCTGTTCCTGGTGGTGAACGTGGTGCGCAAGTTGGGGGGCAGCGTGACCGCGGAGAACCACAGGAAGCGCGGCGCCACCGTCCGGCTCACCTTGCCGCTCGCCACGCTCGCGATCGGAGGCCGCTTTGACGCCTGACCGCTCGCTCATCGTGGTCGAGGACGACGAAGGCTTTGCACGCACGCTGAAGCGCTCGTTCGAGCGCCGCGGCTATGAAGTTGTGCTTGCCGCATCGATCGAGGACGTTCGGAAAGTGCTTGAGGACCGGTCGTTCGGCTACGCCGTGGTCGACCTCAAGCTCGGGGGCGCCTCGGGGCTCGCCTGTGTCGAGCTGCTGCATGCCCATGACGAGGAGATGCTGATCGTGGTGCTGACGGGCTTTGCCAGCATCTCGACCGCCGTCGAGGCCATCAAGTTAGGGGCCTGCCACTACCTCGCAAAACCTTCCAACACCGATGATATCGAAGCCGCCTTCACCAAGGCCGAAGGCAACGCCGAAGTCGCGCTGGACGTGCGGCCGACCTCGATCAAGACGCTGGAATGGGAGCGCATCCACCAGACGCTGATCGAGACCGATTTCAACATTTCGGAGGCGGCAAGGCGGCTGGGCATGCACCGCCGCACGCTGGCGCGGAAGCTCGAGAAGCGACCGGTCAAGTGAGCGGTTCGCCGCGCGCGCACGAAAACACTCGCCGAAGCTGATGACCTCGCGGCCATGCATCACTAGACTGCCCGATGCGGTAGCTGATGGCTGCCGCCGTGCCGCAACGGCCAAGCGAGGAGACCGCCCTGTGACAACGCTCGTCGAGCGCTTCAACTTGCCCACGGCGCAGTCGCGCGCGCGCAGCCAGCGTGATGCCGAAACCGTCCAGTTTGCACAGGCCGCGCTCGAAGCCGGCAAGAGGGAGGGCCTGCAGCTGGCCGTACGGGCACGCTATGTCGCGCTGGCCGTCATCGCCTGCCTGTTGCTGGCCATCAACCCGGCATGGGAGCAGCTCTACTACGTGGCGTTGCTCGGCCTGTTCGCTTTGATCGGCTGGGCCCAGCTCAGGGTCGGACGGGTCGGCGTTTCGCGACCGGAATTGGCGCTTTTGTTCTGCGACCTGGCGCTGCTCACATTCGTCATCGTGGTCCCGAACCCGTTCGGCACGACACACTGGCCGGTGGCGATGCAATATCATTTCGGCAACTTCATCTACTTCTTCGTGTTGCTCGCCGCCGGCACGCTGGCCTATTCCTGGCGAACCGTGATTGCGGTCGGCACATGGACCGCGGCGCTGTGGGCGATCGGCCTTGTCTGGGTGTGGTGGCAACCTGATCGTAATCCCGCGCTGACCGCCCGTATTGCGGAGGCGGTGGGCAGCGATCACAGGCTGTTCGCGCTGATCTCACCCAGTTCGATCGGATTCGGCCTCCGCATCCAGGAGATCGTCGTCTTCCTGATCGTGGCCGTTACGCTGGCGCTCGCGGTTCGCCGCAGCAACGATCTCTTGATCAGACACGCCGCGGTGGAACGGGAACGCGGTAACCTTGCGCGCTACTTCTCACCCAACGTCGTCACGGAATTATCGAAGCACGACGAGCCGTTGAAGCAGGTGCGCACCCAGGACGTCGCGGTACTGTTCGTGGACATCGTCGGCTTCACGGCCTTTGCCGATGTGCGCGTTCCGGACGAAGTGGTGCGGACGCTGCGCGAATTCCACGGATTGATGGAGCAGGAGGTCTTCCGCCACGAGGGCACGCTGGACAAATATCTGGGCGATGGATTGATGGCGACATTCGGCACGCCCTTCGCAGGCCCGCGCGACGCCAGCAACGCGTTGCGCTGTGCCCAGGCCATGATCGCGGCGGCGGACGGCTGGAACGCGCGACGAAAGGCGGCCGGCGAGCCAGCGATGCGCGTCGGCTTTGGCCTGCATTACGGACCGGTGGTCCTCGGCGACATCGGGCACACCTGTCTGGAATTTGCCGTGATCGGCGCGACCGTCAATGCGGCAAGCCGACTGGAGGGGCTGACGCGCACGCTCGACTGCGCGCTGGTGGCAAGCAACGACCTCGTCAGCCGCGCCAAGCTGGAGCTCGGCAGCACAGCCGGAGTATTTGCATCGTTGATCGCCTGCGATCCCCAACCGATCCGCGGGCTCGAGCGGCCGATCGCGATCTGGACCCAGGCGCGCGCGTGACCATGGCGAAGCTTCGGCCGCCGTTGGATCACGCGCCTCAACAAAAAGCCCGGCCGAGCGGCCGGGCTTTTGAACTGTTGCGATCGACGCGACGAGATGCTTACGCGGCCTCGTCGGCGACGGTGGTGTCGTCGCCATCGGTATCATCGGTATCGCCCTCGGCATCCGTCTCACCTTCGCCGTCGGCGGCCTCCGCCTTGGCATTGGCGCGGCGCGGGCTCTTGGCAAGCTGAGCCTCGATCTCCTTGACCGCTTCGGTCTCGGTCGAGTGCTGCACGACCGCGATCTCGCGGGACAGACGATCGAGCGCCGCTTCGTAGAGCTGACGTTCGGAGTACGACTGCTCGGGCTGCGACTCCGAGCGATAGAGGTCGCGCACGACTTCCGCGATCGCGACGATGTCGCCCGAATTGATCTTTGCTTCGTATTCCTGGGCGCGGCGCGACCACATGGTGCGCTTGACGCGGGCGCGACCCTTGAGGGTCTCGAGCGCCTTCTTCACCAGCGCCGGCTCGGACAGCTTACGCATGCCGACATTGGCGACCTTGGCGGTCGGAACGCGCAGCGTCATCTTGTCCTTGATGAAGTTGATGACGAACAGTTCGAGCTTCGCACCGGCGATCTCCTGCTCCTCGATGGCCAGAATCTGGCCGACGCCGTGGGCGGGATAGACGACGAATTCATTGGCCTTGAAGCCCTGGCGCTGGGTCACGACCTTCTTTTCCTCGACCTTCGGCGCGGGTGCAGCGGCCTTCACGGCCGGCTTGGCAGCAGCAACGGGGGCCTTGGCGGGGGCGGCAGCAACGGGAGCCTTCGGAGCAACGGGCTTGGCAGCGGGAGCCTTGGCCGCGGGAGCCTTGGCAGCAGCAGGCTTGGCAACGGTCGCTTTCGCGGCCGGTTTGGCAGTCTTGTTAGGCATTGCGCTTCTTTTGTTCTTCGAGGACTTTGCAGCCGGCGCCTTCGTCGCGGTCCGACCCTTGGATGCGCTACGGCTGGCCGCGGCGACTTTTTTGGCCTCCTTATGGGAAGCCCTCGCTGAAGTACTCTTTTTACGCGTTTTCTGTGACACAGCCTGCGCGCGGAAACTGCCACGCCCCTGTTTCGACATTTGGTTTCACGGGAACCCAGAGGGGCCAAGCGGGCTGACGGGGTTCGGCTTAATGTGCCCAATATAGCACATTTCCCGCAAAAATCAATGATTTAGGGGTCTTGTGGGCTGGTTTTCGGCGCTGACGACGCTATTAGGGTTAAGTTTGCGCCGGAATTTAGTCTCCGGAGCCGGGATTCTTCGAAAAATATTTCTCGAACTTGCCCTCCTGCCCGTCGAACTCCTCGGCGTCGGCAGGTGATTCTTTCTTCTGGGTGATGTTCGGCCAGCTCTTGGCGTATTCGGAGTTCACCTCGAGCCACTTTTCCAGGCCCGGCTCGGTGTCCGGCTTGATGGCGTCCGCCGGACATTCCGGCTCGCACACGCCGCAATCGATGCATTCGTCAGGATGGATGACCAGCATGTTCTCGCCCTCGTAGAAACAGTCGACGGGGCAGACCTCGACGCAGTCGGTGTACTTGCACTTGATGCAGTTTTCAGTGACGACGTAAGTCATCCAACGCTCCGAAAAGCTCTTTTAAAAGTCGCGGCTTGCGTAGCGCGGATGGCCCCGCGCTGCAAGGTCGGGAAGCCCCGATCATGGCGGCTTTGTGTGGTTGATCGACCAAGAAATGAATACTATGCGCAACTAATTGCGCTTTATGTCGCCGAGCTCCTCGTAGAGCAGGCGCGCCGAGGCGGCATCGCCGCGGCGCTCGATGAAAGCAGTCACTTTGAGCACGCGCACGGTGCGATCGAGCCCGACGGTGATGACGTCGCCGATCTTGACCGCATGGCCCGGCGATTTCTCACGCGTGCCGTTGATGCGGACGTGGCCTGTTACGACAAGTTCAGCCGCCGAGGTCCGCGCCTTCACCACCCGCGCGTGCCACAGCCATTTGTCGAGGCGCTGCCGCTCGGTGGTCGTGGGATTACTCCTTGCGCCCCGACAGCTGCTCTTTCAGCGCGGCGAGCTTGGCGAAAGGCGAGTTCGGATCGGCGGGACGATCGCGCTCACGCGGGCTCGCGCTCGAGGCGTAGGGACGCAGCGACGGACCTGACTCGCGGTCGCGGCGATCCCTGCTCTTGTCGCGGTCGCGGCCGCCACGATGCTCGCGGCCCTTGTCACGATCGCCGCCGAACTTCTTGTTGTCGCGGTTGCGATCGCGATCCTTGTCGCGGTCCTTGCCCTGAAAGCTGCGATTGCGATCGTCGCGGCGCTCACCAGCCTCGCCGCCTTCACGCGGCTTGCGGAAATCCCTGCCGCCGTCGCGACGATGACCGCCGTGACGATGACGCTCACCCGGCTTCGCGCCCTCGGCGGCTTCGCCCGGCGCGGCCGTGGCGCCTTCAGCACCGGCCTCGGCGCTCGCCTGTTGCGGGCGCTGATTGTGGTGGCGCTGATGGCGATGACGCTCGTGACGCGGCTTGCGATCCTCGTGACGGCCACCGGGACGCCACACTTCGACGAGCTCGGGTTCAGCGGGCGCAGCCGCAGCTTCAGCCGGCGCCGCCTCGACCGGCGCAGCGGCATCGGGAGAGGCGGCGGCTTCCACTGCGGCGGTTTCGGCGGGAGCGTCTTCAGCGCCAGCCTCTGCCGGTGCAGCAGCCTCTTCCACCGGCGGGGCAATGCCGGGGGCATCTTCGGGCGTGACGGGCGAATCAGACGAGGCTTCGAGCGCCGGCTCTTCGTGAGCGGCCTCTTCGTGCTGCTCCATGCCGGGCGCGTCTTCGACGGTGACGGCTTCGATCGCGGCATCCGCGGGTGCGACCGCCTGTTCGGTCGCAGGCGCTTCTGCAGATGCCTCAGCAGCCGGCGTTTCCGCAGCCACAGGCGCGACCGGCTTCGGCGGCAGCGGTGCACGCTTCTCCATGCGATAGCCGAGCGCGCGCAGCACCGAGGCAAAGTCCTCGCCGGCGGAGCCGGTGAGTGAGGTCATCGCCTGTGTGACAACGAAGCTGCGGCCGTCGAACGCGCCGGCGGGCTTTTCGCCGGGCGAGTTCTCGCGCCAGGCCAGTGCGGGCCGGATCAGATCGGCAAGGCGCTCCAGGATGTCGACCCGCACGGCACGCTCGCCGGCCTGCTTGTAGCCGAGCACGCGATAGGCATCGCGCGGCAAGCTCTTGTCGACCGGGAACGAAGTGCGGCCGGATGAAGCCAGGTGCTGCGCGCCCGACAGCGCCGACAGATCGACGTTGTCCTGCTTCAGCGCCCACAACAGCGCAGCCAGCGCACGCGCGGCGGGCTTCAGGATGCCGGGGAAATAGATGTGATAGGCGCCGAAGCGGACGCCGTATTTACGCAGCGTCGCGCGCGAGGGCTGGTCGAGATCCTTCAGCTCGTTCGCGATTCTGGGGCGCTCGAGCACACCCAGCGCCTCGACCAGCTGATAGGCGATGCCGCGGGCAATGCCGGTGACGTCCTCGGCCTTGGACAGCTCGAACATCGGCCCGAGCAGCTTTTCGATATGCGTCTTGAGCCAGAGGTCGAGCCGCGCCTGCACCTTCTCGCGGGGAGCGCCGGTGAGGCGCTCATCGGAGATGATGCGGATGCGCGGATGCAGCGCCTCCTCTGCGGCCGTCAGCCGCGCCACGGCGTCGCCGGTCCAGCGGATGGTGCCGTCGGAGGTCAGCACGAACTGATCGTCCGGCGCGTTGCCGAGTTTTTCGGCTCGCGTATTGATCTCGCCGGCGAGCACCGCTTGCGCGGCAGCCTGCAAGGCTTTCGCATCGGAGCCGGCTTCCGCCGCATCCGGTGCAAAGGTGAAGCCATCGAGGCGGCCGATGACATGGCCTTCGACGATAACTTCGCCGGTCTTGCCGATTTCCGTATTCAAGCTCGTGTTCTCCCGCAGGCGGCGCATCAATACACTGGTCCGGCGATCAACGAAACGCTCCGTCAAGCGTTCATGGAGCGCATCCGATAATTTATTTTCGACCTCCCGGGCGATCCCCTGCCAGCGATCGGGGTCTTTCAGCCAGTCCGGGCGGTTGGCGACGAAGGTCCAGGTGCGGATCTGCGCGATTCGAGCCGATAGCGTGTCGATGTCGCCGTCGACGCGGTCGGCCTGGTCGACCTGGGCCGCGAACCAGGAATCGGGGATGCAGCCCTTCCGCATCAGGAAGCCGTAGAGCGTCGTCACCAGCTCGGCATGGGCCGCAGGCGACAGTTTCCGGTAGTCCGGGACCTGGCAGGCCTCCCAGAGCCGCTCCACGGCCGCCTTGCCATGCGCGATATCGCGCACCTCGACGTCGCGGGCGGCGTGGTCGAGCACGCGCATGTCCTCGGCGATCGGCGCGCGCGTCAGCGTCTCGTGGCCGGGGGCGAGGTTGAGCGAGACCTGGAGCGCGCCGAGGGAAGAGAAATCCAGCTTCGAGTTGCGCCATTGCAGCATCTTCACGGGATCGAAAATGTGGTTCTGGAGCGCATTCACGAGCTCCGGCTCGAACGGGCCGCAGCGGCCCGTGGTGCCGAAGGTGCCGTTGCGCGTGGCGCGCCCCGCACGGCCGGCGATTTGCGCGAACTCGGCCGGCGTGAGCCTTCGGAACTGAAAGCCGTCGAACTTTCGGTCGGAGGCGAAGGCGACGTGGTCGACGTCGAGATTGAGGCCCATGCCGACAGCATCGGTGGCGACGAGATAATCGACATCGCCGTTCTGGAACATCGCCACCTGCGCGTTGCGGGTGCGCGGCGAGAGCGAGCCCAGCACCACGGCGGCGCCGCCGTGCTGGCGGCGGATCAGCTCGGCGATGGCGTAGACCTCGTCGGCGGAGAAGGCGACGATCGCCGTGCGGCGCGGCTGGCGCGTGATCTTGCGGTCGCCGGCGAATTCCAGCTGCGACAGCCTGGGACGGGTGATCATGGAGACGCCCGGCAAGAGGCGCTCGATGATCGGGCGCATCGTGGCGGCGCCCAGCAGCAGCGTCTCGTCGCGTCCGCGACGGTTGAGGATGCGGTCGGTGAAGACGTGGCCGCGCTCGAGATCGGAGGCGATCTGGATCTCGTCGACGGCGAGGAAGGAGACATCCAGATCGCGCGGCATCGCCTCGACGGTCGAGACCCAGTAGCGCGGGCTCCTGGGCTTGATCTTCTCCTCGCCGGTGACCAGCGCGACGGCCTCGGGGCCGACGCGGGCGACGATCTTGTTATAGACCTCGCGCGCCAGCAGGCGCAGCGGCAGGCCGATCAGCCCTGACGAATGCGCCAGCATCCGTTCGATGGCGAGATGGGTCTTGCCGGTGTTGGTCGGCCCGAGCACCGCAGTGACGCCAGCGCCGGGCACGCGCTCGGAAGCGAAGGGGGAGGGAGGAAAGGCCATGTCTGCCGGAATAGGTAATGGCTGATTGGGCGAAAGTCAGGGCGTGATGAGGCGAAGGGGTGCACCGCTGTCATGCCCCGGCTTGACCGGGGCATCCAGTACGCCGCAGCCCATCGGCTCACCTACAACCGCCTCGGCGTACTGGATCGCCCGGTCCTAGTGCGCAATTGCGCACTGGCCGGGCGATGACACCGAGTGTGTGGTGGAAGCGGCTTCCCCAAATCCCGCCCAACTGTCTCACTTTGCGACGCTTTTTCCTCATCCCTTAAGCTTCGGAACGACTCTAGAACGAATCGCGGCCGAATCGCTGACTCCCAGGTGAGTCCCGTTCCGTTCACGCAAGGTGTCGTGGGACTCGTTTTGCGTGTGCACTAGATGGAGTTTTGGGGTGCCGCACAAGCGACGATGTGGGGGCGGAAACCCTTAAGTTGGGGATGGCGTCGAGTCGAATCAGAATCGGGGCGGAGTCAAATGGATTCGCGACAAATGGTGGCCCTCCGAGGCATGTCGCCAAAACAACCCCATGCACAGTAGGTAAGTCATTGATATCGCGTGCAGCGCGTCTCCATCCGTCATTCCGGGGCGGAGCGCAAGCGACGAGCCCGGAATCCATCGCGCGGCGGACTCTGCGGCCCCATGGATTCCGGGTTCGCGCCAAGGGGCGCGCCCCGGAATGACGGCGGTGGGCGGGGTGCGCAGCGCGGCCTACTGCGTCTTCGCCACTCTTGGCGGCTGGGCTGTGGTGATGAAGCTGGTGGCTTCCAGCATGGCGGGGCCGAGCGGGGTCGGGACCTTCAGCCAGAACGGAACCAGGATCCGCGTGCCCGCGACCGGGGCGAGCGCGATCTCGATGTTGCGCTGGGCGGCGAGGTATTTGATCACGGGGCGGTCAGGAATGTAGCCGGCCACGGGCACGAAATAGAGCGCGCAGACCACAACCGGGCCGCGATAGCCCTTCTCCGCCTTCACGGTCTCCATGCGCTTGAAATCGAGCTTGAGCTCGTAGCGCATGCGGCTGTCGAACACCGGCGCTGAGCCGTGGCAGGCCTCGGGCGACAGCGGATCGCCGTTTCCAGGCACGCGCACCAGCGAGGCCGTCATCGGATCGAACACGCCGCGGCGATGCGCCTCGGTGACGACGATGCGATCGGGATCAACAGGCGGCTCCGGGATAATGCCAAAATCCTTCACATTGCCCTTGTCCAGGGTGATGTGGATCTCTTCGGTCTTCTTCGAGGTGGTGGTGGAGGCCTGGTAGGCGGAGGCGACCAGCGCGCCATTGACGACGCGGCCTTGCGAGGCGCCGGTGCCGGACCCGCCGGCGAAGGATTTCAGAATGCCTATGGTGCCGCCGCTAGCCGCCGCGGAAAACACGTCGTCCTGGATATCGATATTCCAGGCGCCGCGGCCGACCGGAATGCCTGACAGCGTCGCCTCATATTGCGCCTCGAGCTTGCCCTGCGCCGCCGCCGGCTGCGTTCCCCACACCCAAACCAGCCCGCCAACAGCCGCCAGCGCCAGCCTGATGACAACGGCCAGCCTGCCGGCCGCGCGCAGCCGGGGCGGAATGAAGGGGAACGTGTGCACGAGACGATCCAATCGGAAAACGTGTGTTTATTACTTAAGCCTGTTCCGGCGGTAAGCAATGTGTCCCAAGGGCCAAGCTTTGAGGGAACCGACCTGACTATTCAGCGGCGATTACGCCCTTTATGTGATGGTAAGGGTTTTTAAACATTGCCGTTTTGGTGATTGGCCGGGGTTCGGCGCGCCGGGCTTGGATACCTCTCCCCGCTTGCTCCACTGTCATGCCCCGGCTCGACCGGGGCATCCAGTACGCCGCGGCCGATCCGGCAAGAGCGAGCTCTTAAACGCCTGCCTCTGGGATACTGGATCGCCCGGTCAAGCCGGGCGATGACACCTGCTGCGTGGCATGAATCCCGCCCCAAATCCTTGACTACCCGCCCCACTCCCCCTATACGTCCGCCCGCTCCCTGCAAGGACGAAAGAATTTGCCCCCGTGGCGCCCCTGAAGGCGGCCGCAATCATTGGGGGTTCGAAGTAAGGATTTATGCCATGTCTCGCCGCTGCGAACTGACGGCCAAGGGCCCCCTCGTCGGCCACAAGGTCAGCCACTCCAACATCAAGACCAAGCGCCGCTTCCTGCCGAACCTGGTCAACGTCACCTTCATCTCGGAAGCGCTGGGCCGCAACGTGCGCCTGCGCGTCTCCACCAACGCGGTGAAGAGCGTCGACCACAATGGCGGCCTCGATGCCTACCTGCTCAAGGCCAAGACCGACGCCCTCTCGCCGCGCGCCGTCGAGCTGAAGCGCGCCATCGAGAAGAAGGTCGGCGACGCGCCGGCCAAGAAGGCCAGCTGAGATTTTTTGAGTTGGGCGGGGGCTAGGTTGCGTCGCGTGGCGTAGGCTTAGCCGAGTAGAGTTTGTGTTGCGGCCGGATCGGAAGATCCGGCCGTTCTTGTTTTGAGACTCCCCTACGACAGGTTTCTAGCTTGGTGCTTACCGCCAGCTTAGGCCGAACCAGCTTTTGAAAATCCGCACGCGACGAGTTCAGACTCAAAACTCCCAATACAATTCTCAGGGACGGCGAGAACAAAGAGATTACGTGCGCGTGTTACGGCCACGTACCCGATACGACCCTCTTCGGTGTTTGTTCCGTCTAGCATCTTCCGCACTTGCGCTTTGTCAGCAATGTACATAACAGCGCCAATGCTTTCGCCCTTTACGTGATGCACCGTGGACACATGCACTGGGGCCCCTTGGCCACTTGCGAGGTCCGATAGCTCTATGATCGGAGCATCAAGCAAAGCTTTGTTGGCCAACTTCTGACCGATGCTGTCCCCGAGCTTGAGCGAAAAATCAGCCTTCAAGAGCTGAAGCAGCACAAGCAAACGTGACTTCAACTGTGGATGCCACTCTGATTTGGCGAGCAGCTTTCCTGATGGCAAACCTCGTCATTTGCTGTGACGCCACCGGCAAAGAGATCTCGGAGAACATCTCCAACGTCCTGGGGCTCTTGCTGCCGGCGAAAGACCGCCAAGACGCAGTCGCGACGGATGGTGCTCTCCGATCCCCAGGTCGGCGCTCCGATCCCCAGGGGCGGCACGGTGACAGCACCGGTAAACAGCACCGCGCGGGTGTTAACCGCGCATTAACCAACGCAGCCTAGCCTGCTGTAATCGTCCAGCCATCATTAGCCCGAAATGCCTTCCCGGTTCGCTCCAGGAGAAGCGCCGATGTCTGTTGCGTTGTTGACGTATGCCGACTTAAGTGCCCGCCTCAATATCTCGCGCGAGGCCGCGCGGTCGCTGGCGAGACGTCGCCGCCTGCCGCGCTCGCGTTCGGATGACGGCAAGGCCCTGGTGAGGGTTGATTTCTCCGAACTGCGGTACACGCCCCGCCCAAGGACGGGTCGCCGGGCCGACCCCATCGGGGACTCCATGGCGAGGATCGAGGCGTTAGAGCCATTTCCGTTCCGACGGAGTCGGAACGGGGCTCTAAATTTTTATCCTGACGCGTTTTCCTTGCGCGAACCGGTATCCACTTCGCTCGAAAACGCTTCTGAGACCGAGGTCTTCAAGGCGGAGATCGCGCGGCTCGAAGACGTGGCAACCGCCTACAGGCAAGTGTTCGAGCGCGAGCGGGAGCGCGCCGAGCGCCTCGCCGTCGAGCTGCAGCAGGCGAGCGCCGAGGCGACGGCCGCCAATGCGTGGGCGGCACGACTGGAAGACGAAATGACGGCGCTGCGGACCGATCGCCGCGCGGGCGGCTCGCTCATCGGGCACGCCGCGCTTCGCTTGGGCCACCTGGCCGCTTCGATCGTGCAGGCAGACCGCATGGCTAGAGCGCGATGAGGTCAGGATGAGTAGTCATCGCGCTCTAGGTTGTTATTTGCGCATGATCTTATTCGGAAAACCGCAGCGCACTTTTCCGAATCATGCGGGTAGCATTTGAGACTTTCTCTAATCCCCGGCTTGCCGGACCAATCGCGAGGGAAAAATGGCTGGCAATATCGATATCCATGAAATGAAGGCCCGCATCGTCGTGTTCGGCGTCGGCGGCGCCGGCGGCAATGCCGTGAACAACATGATCACCGCCGGGCTGCAGGGGGTCGAGTTCGTCGTCGCCAATACCGACGCGCAGGCGCTGGCCATGTCGAAGGCAAGCCGCCTCATCCAGCTCGGCACGAAGGTGACCGCGGGCCTCGGCGCCGGCTCGCAGCCAGAACTGGGACGCGCCGCGGCCGAAGAGGCGATCGATACGATCCGCGATCAATTGACCGGCGCGCACATGGTGTTCGTGACGGCCGGCATGGGCGGCGGCACCGGCACCGGGGCCGCACCCGTCGTCGCGAGGATCGCGCGCGAGCTCGGCATTCTCACCATCGGCGTGGTCACCAAGCCGTTCTACTTCGAGGGCCAGCGCCGCATGCGCTTCGCCGAAGCCGGCATCGAGGAGCTGCTGAAGACGGTCGACACCCTCCTGATCATCCCGAACCAGAACCTGTTCCGGGTCGCCAGCGAGAAGACCACATTCGCCGATGCCTTCGCCCTGGCCGACCAGGTGCTGTATTCGGGCGTCGCCTGCATCAGCGACCTCATCGTCAAGGAAGGCCTGATCAATCTCGATTTTGCCGACGTCCTCTCCGTCATGAAGGAGAAGGGCAAGGCCATGATGGGACGGGGCGAGGCTTCGGGCGAGAAGCGCGTGCTTGCCGCCGCCGTGGCCGCGATCTCCAACCCGTTGATCGAGAATCCCTCGATCAAGCGCGCCAGCGGCCTCATCATCTCCATCACCGGCGGCAAGGATCTCATGCTGTACGAGGTCGACGAAGCCGCCACCCGCATTCGCGACGAGGCCGACCCGGACGCCAACATCATCGTCGGCGCGTCCTTTGACGAGAGCCTCGAAGGCATCGTCCGCGTCTCGGTGGTGGCGACCGGCATAGACAATCTCGACGCGGCGCAGGCGCTGCCGGTGGAAACCGCCCTCGCCCAACTCGCCGGAAAGCTGCGCAATGACGGCCGGCGCATCGCCGATCGCATCGAGCGCAGCGCACCCCTTCCGCAAGGAGAAAGCCCGCCGCTCCGCCCGCAGCCGCATCATCCCGTGGGACCACCAGCAAGGCCGGGCATGGAGTATGCGCGCCAGGCGGCAATTCAGCCGCTGCATCCCCAAGGCCGCGCGCCTGCGCGCAATGCGCCCGACGAGGCCGTTCTCGATATCCCGGCCTTCCTGCGCCGCGCGGCCAATTGAGCGGCTGGAGCGGTTGCCTGCCAAGCGCGGGACAATCACGTTTGTCTTCGTGAGCTTGAGTGCGATGCCTCCACATCGTCATGGCCGGGCTTGACCCGGCCATCCACGACCTTTCCCACTGCACGAAGAACGTGGATGCCCGGGACAAGCCCGGGCATGACGAAAAGTGAATAGGAAGTTCCTGAAAATGCTGGCCGCATTTCAGTCGCTTCTTAAGCTGCGCAACGCGTCGATGCTTTACGCTGCCGTGCTGCGCGGGCTCTCTGCGGTTTCCTTCTTGTCCGCCTCCTTGTCGCGAGACAGCCACGCCGGGAAGCGAAGCAGGCGCTCGTTGGTGTCTTTCGGCAGCTCGACTGGCGGCGCTTCATGGGCCGGACTCGGCAGCTCCGGCACGGCCTGTCCCCCTCGCACCCCATCCGCGCGCTGATCAAGTTCGCGCAACAGGGGATCGAGCACGCTGTCGATCTCGCTCGCCACCGACACCAGGAAACTATTGAGCTCGCGCGCCTCGGGCACGACTGCCGTAGCCTGCTCGATCGCCCTCGAGAGACCGTCGACGACAGGTGCAAATGCGCCGGCGGCTTGCTTGATTCGCGTCTTGATCGCTTCGATCTCGCCCAGGACGCGCTCGCGCTCCCGCCTTTTCTTCTCCTCGATGAGGCGGGCTTCGATTTCGGCGATCTGGGCCGTCAGCGTCGTGGCTTCGGATGCGAGTGCGTCGCGTCTTTCGCGCGCGCGATCGAGATCGCGGCTGAGATGGTCCACGAGGTCGTCCTTTCCGAACATGGCTTTGCTCCGTAGGACAGGCGTTTTGCCCTGTAGGACGGCCCTGGCGCGTACCGCCAGCCTCGCCACCGACTGGATGGCCGGATCGGCCGAAACAGGCATCAACTTCAGTCGCGTCACATGGGCCGGCATGGTGAATCCCCCCATCGCCGACATTAGGCGCCCGCATGGTTAACAGATGGTTAATGTCAACAGCCGAGGCTGCGACGGAGCATCATGCCGGCGTGCTTCGACAAGGTAGCCGCTCCCCCTACCCCCGAAAATCAATGCTCCGCAGCACTATTCCCGGCGGTGTCCCCTCGAATTCGCAGGCGCTGTATTTGCTGGCGGCGCGGGTTTCGATGCGGTCGCGGAGGCGGGTGAACTGGGCTTCGCGGTGCTCGGTGGCGACTTTCGGGCCGCGTTCGAGATCGTCCATTGCGGAGGTGGAGATGGCGCAGGGGATTTCCTTCGCGCCGTCGTGCATGGAGAACTGGATGATGCCGCGGTCCTGCTCGTGGCCGATGAAGCGGCCGCTGGTGAGGGGCATGGGGGACTCCTTCATTGTGCGTCGTCCCGGCGAAGGCCGGGACCCATAACCCCGGTCAACTCTTGTCGAAGCACGCTGTGGCACAAGCCTCAGTGACAACTTGCTGCGGTGACTATGGGTCCCGGCCTTCGCCGGGACGACAGCTGTATTCCGCGCGCGAGACTTGGTCGCGCTGGCGGCCCGCGGCCCGCTTCAACTATCCCCGCCGAGTCTTGCGAAATCGTCGAGCAGGGCGGCGACGAGGGCGCGGTGGCGAGTGTCCTCAGTGGGGAGGCTGGCGGCGTAGAGGTTGAGGAGGTAGCGCGCTTTCACGGCGGCCTCGGGCCAGGAGACTGATGGCACCGTCATCAGGCGATGTTCGAGATCGGCCTCGCGCTCGCGCAGCTCGCGGACATGGTTCTCGACCTCGGCGAGCGAGCGGCGCAAATCGGTGGCCTTCTGCGCGGCCATGCCGCGATGCTTGTCGAGATCGACGGGGTGATCAGTCATTGGCGATGCTCGCATCGGACGCGATCGCGTCGGCAAGATCGGATGCGCGGATCGACAGCATCTCCATGGTGCCGGCAGGACTTTCCGCCGGCACGATGATCGACGTGCCGACGCGGCGCCACGCCGAGACCGTCTCGCTTTCGAGCCTCTCCTCGTCGGCGATCACCTGATAGGCGCCCGGGCGCAGCACGCGCTCGATGCCGTGGATGCGGAACGGATGCTTGAACGTGACGGTTTCCCGCCGCGAACGGATGGTCATGCACGCCTGCCTTGCTGCGAGAGCGGCCCCAACCGACGCCGGCGACCGCGAGCATGCGCTTCTTGCGCGGCAATAGCCAGCGCTATCGTCGCTGTGCCCGGTGTCACCTCTCCCTCGACGCGTCGTTGCGAGCTCGCAATGACGGAGTGGGAGGTGTGAAGGACCCATCGGCCGGCGGTGGCTGCGCGCGCGGCGTTTTAGCTCTCGCTATTGGCGGTGGGGAGGCGTAGGCTTGCAGCCATCACCGCATTCCCGCTACGGCATCGACCGGTGACTGAGGGTCACGTGCGCTCCCGCCGTCAATTCAGTCGCCAGGGCACGCCTTCCGCGTGTCCGCGAGAGGAGCATGCGATGCCGCCTTTTCGCGCCTCGGAATGGATCGTTCCGCCTGTCGTCGTTCCCCTGTTCCTGCTGCTTCTCGTCGGCGCGGCGGCGCTGTTTCATGGCTAGGCCGGTGCGCGTGCCCTATCTGATCTGGGCGACGGGCGAATATGGCAGCGCCAATCACGGCCGCAGCAACGCCACCGTGGCGCTGCGGCTGGCGCAGAAGCTGCTGCGCGACGGCTACATGGACGTGCGCGTCTGCACGCCGCGTGGTCGCGTGCTGCAATCGGATGAACTGGACGAACTCAAACCAGCAAAGGAGCGTGACGCCATGGCCAAGGGACAGCAGCGCAGCAACCGCGAAGCCAAGAAGCCGAAGAAGGACAAGGCCAAGGTGATCGCCGCGGCCCCCAGCCGCAAGGACGCGGCCTGGCAGCCGGATTTCGGGCCGGGGAAGAAGAAGTAGGATTTTTCGCCTCTCCTCGTCGGTCCTGGCGAAAGCCAGGACCCATTACCACAGGGAGAATTTGGCGAAGACCGGTCGTTCGGGATTAGCACCGATCGATACAGATGAATCACGCGGTATGGGTCCTGGCCTTCGCCAGGACGACGGCGGAGTTTGTGGCCCGGCCGCGTATTCGCCTGACGCCACCGCTTGCCGTCTCCTCGCCGTCGCGCATTTCGGCTATACTCGCCCCGGTAGCATCACCCGGAGGCGCATCCCATGGAGTACGCGGCCAAACCCGAGTCGAAAAACCTCGTCATCTGCTGTGACGGCACCGGCAACGAGATCAGCGAGAACATCTCCAACGTCCTGAAGCTGTATCGCTGCCTGCGCAAGACCGACAAGACCCATCCGCGGCAGATGGTGTTTTACGATCCCGGGGTCGGCACGGTGACGGAGCCGTCGACCTGGAACAGGTGGAAGGCCAACATCAAGCTGGTGCTGGGGCTCGCCACCGGCTACGGGCTCGATGACAACGTGCTCAGTGCCTATTGCTTCCTGATCGAGCATTATGCGCCCGGCGACCGCATCTATCTGTTCGGCTTTTCGCGCGGCGCCTATACCGTGCGCGTGCTGGCGGGGCTGATCCATAAAGTCGGCCTGATCTCGCCGGAGCAGGCCAACCTCGCAGGCTCGGGCCTCGTCGCCTACAAGCAATATTCCGGGCTCGGGCGCGGCAACGATATCGAGGACCTCAAGGATATCGTGGTCGACGACCAGGGGCCGCTGCCGAAGGACGCATTCGACCTCGCCGCGCAGTTCGCGCGCATCACCTCGACGCGCTGGCCGACCATCCATTTCATCGGCGTCTGGGACACGGTGGCGAGCGTGATCGTGCCGCGGCGCGACGTGTTCTTCCTGGTGTTCACGCTGGAGGAGCTCGCCTTCGTCAGGCGCAATCCGAGCGTCAACATCTTCCGCCAGGCGATCGCGATCGACGAACGGCGGCGCATGTTCCGCCTCAAGGCGTATGAGGAGCCGCAGGAATATTGGAGCAACCGCTACGTGCCCGACGAGAAAAAGGTGGGGCAGGACATTTTGCAGGTGTGGTTCGCCGGCGTGCATTGCGACGTCGGCGGCGGCTATCCGGAGGCCACGAGCGCGGAATCGAAATACCCGCTGCTCTGGATGATCGAGGAGGCGGAGAAGGCCGGGCTGAACTTCAACAAGCGCACCGTGAACCAGCTCGCCTGGGGCATCCAGCGCAAGAACTCGCCGTTCCAATATGTCCCGCCCGCGTTCACGGGCAAGGCGGGGGGCTTGCACAATTCGATGACGGCACTCTGGCGCGTGCTGGAATATCTGCCGAAGCGCGCGAAATATCGGGAATGGCGGGAGCGGAAGGTGGTGTGGGGCTTCTACATTCCCGACGCCGAGCCGCGCTTCATGCCCGAAGGCGCGCATGTGCATGAGAGCGTGCTGAAGCGGATGGACGTGGAGCCGGACTATCGGCCGGTGAATCTGCCGAAGGATTTCGTGACGGTGCCGATGCCGGTGCCGCCGGGGGTGGATCTGGCGGCGGGTGTGGAGGAGGTCGTGACGGGGTGATGGTGGACGGATGTGGAGGGGGTACTCGCGCCACACAAAGGGTGTCGTCCCTGCGAACGCAGGGACCCATAACCACAGGGAGCGGTTTGGCGAAGACTCGTCGATCGGGACCGGGACCTTGCACAATCGAGAGATCACGCGGTATGGGTCCCTGCGTTCGCAGGGACGACAGATGAGTTTGAGGCCACGGCGGAGCACATCGCCGACCGCCCTCACCCTGACCCTTCCCCCTCCCCCACTACCTCCGCATTCTGCAATCGCCGCTACTTTTCATTAAAATTCTCGCCCCCGCTTTAGCGCGATTGCATCACATCACCGGCATCATTGTTCCCGAGACCTCCGCATGAGCGGCGGAGCAGGAGGACACGTGCCACAATTTCCGCGAAGGTTTGCCCGTGTGAAGCCATCAGGCCTGGTGTCGCGCCAGGCCAAGATCATCACCGACCCGCGCGCGCCGGTGATCCCGTGCACGCTGATCGACTATTCGCCCGGCGGGGCCTGCGTCGATCTCGGCGGGCAGGTGAAGATCCCCGATCGGTTCGAGCTGCTGCACGTCAACACCAAGAAGCGCTGCCGGATCGCGTGGAAACGCGGCACGCGGGTGGGCGTGGTGTTTTGAGGGCGTCGGTTGTGCTGATTTCAATCCAGTGATGTCGCCAAGTACTCCGCTCGGCTCCCTCCCCCTTGTGGGGGAGGGTTGGGGAGAGGGGTGGCCCAGCAAATGGTGTGAGTTGGCGGCAGCAGGATCTTTGCTCAGATCGAGAGAGCTCGTCGTGCGGTACCCCTCTCCCTAGCCCTCCCCCACAAGGAGGGAGGGAACGCACCGATCGTGTGGCACGATCTTCCGCAACAATTCACACCTTCCGCATCCTGGCCTTCGCCCCGGCGACGATCTGCATGGCGACGCCGCCGATCCAGCCGAGCAGCGCCAGCCAGGTCAGCGCGTCGTGGGGCTCGAGGCGGAGCACGATGACGGCGACGGAGACGAGCGCGGTGAGCGTGGCGCAGAGCGTGCCGGCGGAACTGAGCAGCTCGGCGGCGTCGATGTGGCTGTGGGCGTCATCGAACGGCAGCTGCGGCGTGTCGATGCCGAGATAGAAGCCGATCGCACCGAGCACCATCATCAGCAGCAGGAAGCCCTGCGTGGTCAGCGCTGATATCGCCGATCCGACATAGGCGCCCACGAACAGCCCGCACGCCGCGCCAGCCATCGCGAGGCCCAATCGCTCGAACACGTGGGCAGTCTTGCGAACACGAAACCGCATGGCGGACCTCCGTGATGATGCGCGGAGGTTAGGCCAGTTTGGGCCGGTGCGAAAGCTGAGGGGAGTTACGGATGCGTGAGGTGGGGTGTGAGGGAAAGTGGCATTGAGCGCGCCTCACATATCTAACGCGCCCCGAACGTGGTCCTGCCGAACAGCGCCTTTTGCGTGGAGGGCTGCGAGCGCCAATATTGCGGTGGGGCCTCGACTTCGCCGCCGAGTTCGGCGGCGGCGTGCCAGCCCCAGCGGGGGTCGTACAGCATGGCGCGGCCGAGCGCGACCATGTCGGCTTTGCCACTCGCGACGATCTCCTCGGCGTGCTTCGCTTCGGTGATAAGGCCGACCGCGATCACAGGCACGCCGGTCTCGCGCTTGATGGCGTCGGCGAACTGCACCTGATAGCCCGGGCCGAGCGCGATCTTCTGCAGCGGCGAGACGCCGCCGGAGGAGGCATCGATCCAGTCGACGCCGCGCGCCTTCAACGCCCGCGCAAATTCGATGGTCTGCGCCAGATCCCAGCCGCCCTCGACCCAATCGGTCGAGGACACCCGCATGCCGACGGGCTTGTGTTCCGGGAACACGGCGCGGACGGCCTCAAAGATTTCGAGCGGGAAGCGCATGCGGTTCTGCAAGGAGCCGCCATATTCGTCGGTGCGCCTGTTCGAGAGCGGCGACAGGAACTCATGCATGAGATAGCCGTGCGCGCCGTGCAGCTCGATCGCGTCGATGCCGATGCGCGTCGCGCGCTTCGCTGCGTCGACAAAGGCCTCGCGAATGCGCTTCAGGCCGGCGCTATCGAGCGCGAGCGGTGCGGCCTCGCCCTCCTTGTGCGGGATCGCCGACGGCGCCACCGGCTGCCAGCCGCCTTCACTGATCGGAATGAGCTGGCCGCCGTCCCAGGGGCGCGCGCTGGAGGCTTTGCGGCCGGCGTGGGCGAGCTGCATCGCGATGGCGGTGTGCGAATACTTGCGCACCGAGCTGAGGATCTGCTTCAGCGCGGCCTCGGAGGCGTCGCTGTAGAGGCCGAGACAGCCCGGCGTGATGCGGCCGATCGCCTCGACATGGGTCGCCTCGATGCAGAACATCGCAGCCCCCGACAGCGCCAGGTTGTTGATGTGGGTGAAGTGCCAATCGGTGGGAACGCCGTCCTCGGCCGAATACTGGCACATCGGCGATACCACGACGCGGTTCTCTAGGGTCAGGCCGCGCAGCTTGATCGGGGAAAACAGGGCGCTCATGCGAGGGGATCCCGGACAGGAAGGGATGGAAGCGATTGCATGAAGTTTAGTGGCTGGGCGGCGAATTGCGAGATGCGCGGGCGGCATGGCGGATGGCGGGGCCATGCATTGCGGGGGGGCGCGCCCCCTACGGCGAATCCACGAACTTCCCCGGCGTCGGCTTGCCCATGCGGATCCTGCCGTCGGGCAGATGCTCGCCATCCGCCACCGCCGAGAACTCGATCATGGTGCCGTCACCGTCATACTTCAGCGTCCTGGCGAGAGGCCCGAGCTTGTCGAGAAGCCTGGCGTCATCAGCAACCAGGACCCGGTATTCGGTGAGGTGGAAACGGCGCGGCGCCGACCAGGTGAAATCAGGGACGGACGAGCGCACCTGGATATCGCTGGCACTATCGACGGTGCGGCCGGTGACGTCACGGAATAGATCAGGACTATCGAGCAGCTTCGCCCTGGTGCCGTTGATGTCATAAATGTTCAGCGTAACGACGTGGCGCTCGCTGCGAAACGACACCGCGACAAAGCGCGAATCCGCCGACCACGCGGCGTGAAAGGCATCCGGCGCCGAGTCCAGGATGTTGTCGTCCCTGACATTGTCGAGCGTCATCAGCTTGCGATGGCCCGGCTCCGCCATCAAATAGATGCGGAAATTCTCCGAGCCGGCATCGCCCTCGCCATGCGCGGCGATGGAGAGCTTTCCGCTCGGCGCGCGCCCGCCCTGGATGATGGCGTATTCGCCCTTGGCGTATTTGTGCTCGGCCGTCGCCAAAGCGGGCGAGGCGGCGAAGGCGAGGAGCAAAGCGAGGACGGCGCGGCGGTGGGGCATGAGTGTGTGTCGGCGCAGGGGCAGCGGACGTTCAACCTACTCCACCAGCGTGAATTGCAGCAGCAGCGTGCGCTGGAGCAGGGAGAAATTGTCGTCCGACACCAGGGTCAGCACGGTCTCGCCGTCATCAGTGACGTGGGCGTCGATGCCCTCCATATTGTCGACCTCATGGCCGAGATCGGCGCGAAACAGCTCAAAGCCGTCGACCAGCGCGCCCGGTGCGATCGATTTCAGGGGGATCGAACGGATGCGGATGTCGATGCCGGTGAACCAGGAGAATTTGCGCTCGAGGATGAGCAGCTCGCCTGATGGCAGCAGTACGGCGTCGCTGATGTCGAACTTGTCGGTGCGGCGCACGGCGAACTGACCGGGCGACGGGCCACCGATCAGGAAGGCGACCAGATTGCCGTCGGCATCGAGCCCGCGCTCCGAGAACGCTACAAGCGTGCCGGCGAGCGGCGTGCTCTTGGCTTTCGGCACGAACACCAGCGCCTCGAGCCCCTTGTTGACCGGGAGCTTGCGGATCGCCGGCGGCGTCGGAATCACCTCGCCGCGGGCGCGCGTGCCGCCGCGTGCGAAGTCGAAGCGCATGATCTGGTTGACGCGTTCGAGCCCGACATAGACCAGCGAGCCGTCGCGCGCGAGCGACTCGGTGTCGTACCAGAGCCGCTTCTCCGTGATCGGCCGGCCCTCCGCGTTCAGTATCGGCGCGGCCTCGACATCGGCGAGGCCGACCATCCTGCCGCCGTCATAGCGGATGGCGCCGGTGAACCAGGTGCCTTGATCCGACAGCGCGAGGAAGCGCTCGCCGATGTCGTCGAGGAAGCGGAAGCCGGAGAGGCCGCCGAAGCCGCGATGCGGCGAGGTCAGCACCAGGCCGCTGCGATATTGCAATGAACCGAAGCGCACGCGCGAACGATCGCGCGGCTCGAAGAACGGAATCGGCCGCGCATTGACCTCGATGCCGACGGGCTCGTTGACGGCATGCTCGAGCTGCGCCGGCCTAGCCTGCGCTTGGGCGAGCCTGGGCAAAGCGAGAGTGGAAAATCCCGCCGCCGCGCGACCAAGAAAGCTGCGGCGAGATTGATCTGTGCTCACGAATGCAGTTTGCGTCGCGGGCGACCGGCCGGTTGCGTGGGCGCGGCGTTGGTCTCGCTGAAGAGTTCGGCGAGCTTCTCGGTGATCGCACCGCCGAGCTCCTCGGCATCCACGATCGTCACCGCGCGGCGATAGTAGCGCGTCACGTCATGGCCGATGCCGATCGCGATCAGCTCGACCGGCGAGCGGGTCTCGATCTCCTCGATGATGTGGCGCAGATGCCGCTCGAGATAGTTGCCGGGGTTGACCGACAGCGTGGAATCGTCGACCGGCGCGCCGTCCGAGATCATCATCAGGATCTTGCGCTGCTCGGCCCGGCCGAGCAGGCGCTTGTGCGCCCAGTCCAGCGCCTCGCCGTCGATGTTCTCCTTCAGCAGCCCCTCGCGCATCATCAGGCCGAGATTCTTCCGCGCACGGCGCCAGGGGGCGTCGGCGGATTTGTAGATGATGTGGCGCAGATCGTTGAGGCGGCCGGGATTGGCCGGCTTGCCGGAGGCCAGCCACGCCTCGCGCGATTGCCCGCCCTTCCAGGCGCGCGTGGTGAAGCCTAGGATCTCGACCTTGACGCCGCAACGCTCCAGCGTGCGCGCCAGAATATCGGCGCAGGTGGCGGCGACCGTGATCGGGCGTCCGCGCATCGAGCCGGAATTGTCGAGCAGCAGCGTAACGACCGTATCGCGGAACGTGGCCTCCTTCTCGTGCATGAAGGATAGCGGGTGATAGGGATCGGTGACGACGCGCGACAGGCGGGCGGGGTCCAAAATGCCCTCTTCGAGATCGAACTCCCAGGCGCGGTTCTGCTGCGCCATCAACCGGCGCTGCAGGCGGTTGGCGAGGCGCGCAACGATGCCCTGCAGATGCGCGAGCTGCTTGTCGAGATAGGCGCGCAGGCGCTCCAGCTCGTCATGGTCGCAGAGATCCTCGGCGGCGATGACCTCGTCGAATTTCGGCGCGAAGGCGTGATATTCCGGCCCGCGCGGCTCGTTCTTGCCGTGCTGGTTCGGGCGCGTCGCCTCGCCCGGCGTCTCGTCGTCGCCGAGCTCGCCGTCGTCGAAGGTATCGGAGGTCGAGGCCTGCGCGCTTTCCATCGCGCTCTCGCTCATCTCCTCTGATGAGGCCTGCGCCTGGTCGGCGCTCATCTCCTGCGCAGCATCGGAATCGGGCGAGCCTTCCGCGCCGGACTGATCGTTGTCGCCGTCCTGGTTCTCGTCGTTGTCCTCGTCGTCCTCGCTGTCGGCGCTGCGCTCGTCACCGAGGTCGAGCGCGGTGAGGAGGTCATGCACGGCATCGCCGAACTTGGTCTGGTCCTCGACCACGCCATCGAGCCGGTCGAGCCGCTTGCCGATCTTGTCTTCGAGAATGGGACGCCAGAGATCGACCATCTTCCTGGCGGCCGTGGGCGGCGCCAGACCCGTGAGGCGCTCGCGCACCAGCATCGCCAGCGCATCGGCCAGTGGCGCATCGGCGCGGTCGGTGATCTCGTCGAACTTGCCGCGATGGAAGTGGTCGTCGAGCATCGCGGTGAGATTCTTGGCAACGCCCGCCATGCGGCGCGCACCGATCGCCTCGACTCTCGCCTGCTCGACCGCCTCGAACACGCCGCGCGCCTGCGGATTGCCGGGCATCAGCTTGCGATGAACCTTGGGATCGTGACAGGCGATCTTCAGCGCGATCGAGTCCGCGTGGCCGCGCACGATCGCGGCATCGCGTTTTGTCATCTTGCGCGCCGGCTCAGGCAAGCGGGCTTTGCCCGGCGCGAGGCCCGGGCGCTCGGCCGCGAAGGAGACGTCGAGCTCGGGCGACTTCGCGATCGCCTTCAGGCAGGACGCCACCGAGCGCTTGAACGGCTCGGTCGGGGCTTCCTTGCTGTTGCGGAATTTGGAGTTGGAAGGCGTGCTCATCTCGATCTCACCGTCGTCCCGGCCTGGTGCGCAATTGCGCACGGGGGCCGGGACCCATAACCACCGGCGTTCGTTGGGTCAGGGAAACTATCAGTGTCGCTTCAATCGAGACATCACGCGGTATGGGTCCCGGCCTTCGCCGGGACGACATACCGGGAGAGATCAGGATAGCGCCACGTTCACCGCCGATTCCGGCAGCTCCGCGTTGAAGCAGCGCTGGTAGAACTCGGCGACCAGGGGACGCTCGAGCTCGTCGCACTTGTTGAGGAAGGTGACGCGGAAGGCGAAGCCGATATCGCCGAAGATGTCGGAATTCTCCGCCCAGGTGATCACCGTGCGCGGGCTCATCACCGTCGACAGGTCGCCGTTGGCGAAGGCGTTGCGGGTGAGATCGGCAAGGCGCACCATCTTGTTGACGATGTCGCGGCCTTCCTGGGTGCGATAGTGCTTGGCCTTGGCCAGCACGATCTCCACTTCCTCGTCGTGGCTGAGATAGTTGAGCGTGGTGACGATCGACCAGCGGTCCATCTGGCCCTGGTTGATCTGCTGGGTGCCGTGATAGAGGCCCGAAGTGTCGCCGAGACCGACCGTGTTGGCGGTCGCGAACAGGCGGAACGCCGGATGCGGCTTGATCACCTTGTTCTGGTCCAAGAGCGTCAGACGGCCGGAGACTTCCAGCACGCGCTGGATCACGAACATCACGTCGGGACGGCCGGCGTCGTATTCGTCGAACACCAGCGCGACGTTGTTCTGCAGCGCCCAGGGGAGGATGCCGTCACGAAACTCAGTGACCTGTTTGCCGTCGCGGACCACGATCGAGTCCTTGCCGACGAGGTCGATACGGCTGATGTGGCTGTCGAGGTTGACGCGCACGCATGGCCAGTTGAGCCGGGCAGCGACCTGCTCGATATGGGTGGATTTACCGGTGCCGTGATAGCCTGTGACCATCACGCGGCGGTTGCGGGCGAAGCCGGCGAGAATGGCAAGCGTGGTGGCGCGGTCGAAACGGTAGTCGGAATCGACTTCAGGGACGTGAGGATCGACTTCGGAATAGGCCGGCACTTCGAGATCGCTGTCGATCCCGAACACCTGGCGCACCGACACCTTCATGTCGGGTAAACCGGAAACTTCCTCAACTTTGGACAGGGCGGCGGTCGTCATCAATCCTCCGAGGCCCCGGGCGATCCCGAGACCAGTTATTTGCACGTTGGCTGCGGCTGGGTGCGCTTTCGAATCTATCAGAGACAACGTGCCGGCAGAAGCCCGCCCCGCAATCAAAGTTCCGTTGTCTTTTCATTTAGATAGGCAAGGAACGCGATTTTTGGAAGGCTGCCCTGCAAATCTCGCCCAAATTTCGCGTCAGACAGGCGCCTGCACAAGGGAATGGCAGCGCGAATGGCACTTCCATCGCCGCTGCTTACTTATGTAAGGATCTGAACCCGATTGCTCCAGTCCGCTACAGAGACCTCGTGACGTCCTTTCTTGACCCCCTCATCTCCTTCGTCTCAGTCCATGCGTGGCTGGCCTACCTGACCCTGTTCCTGGCGGCGTTGCTCGAAGCGGTGCCGGTGGTGGGCTCGGTCATTCCCGGCTCGACCATCATCCTGGCGCTGAGCGCGCTGGTTCCGGGCGGCGAACTCAAACTGCAATGGGTGCTATTGGCAGCCGCGCTTGGGGCCGTGCTCGGCGACGGCTCGGCCTATTGGCTCGGTCACCGGCAGCAGCGCAAGATCCTCAACACCTGGCCGCTGACCAATTACCCGCGCCTGGTCGAGGAGAGCGAGACCTTCTTCCACCGCTTCGGCACCTGGGCCGTGTTCTTCGCACGCTTCGTGCCGCCGATCCGCGCCTTCGTGCCCATCACGGCGGGTGCCTTGGGGATGGAGCCGCCGCGGTTCTACGCGGTCAACATCCCGGCAATCCTGGTCTGGGCGCCTGCCCATGTGCTGCCGGGCGTGCTGGCGGTGTCGGCCTTCCACCAATATTTCGGCGTGCCGCACGAGGGCCATCCGTTCAAGCACATGTGGATTTTGACGGTGGTTGCCGTTGCCATCGTGGTGGGCGTGACGGTGTGGATCTATCGCCGGCGCAATGGCGGCGCGGTCGTGGAGGCGAAGCCGCGGGCGTAGGAAGCTGCCACCACAGGTGTCGTCCCTGCGAACGCAGGGACGACAGCGGAAGAATTGCGCGCCACCGGCTTCTCTAACCAGCAGCCCCCACCCGCCTCCCCGGCGCCGGTCCCACATACCTTGCCCTTGGCCGGATCAACTTCCCGAACTGCAATTGCTCGCTGGCATGGGCGATCCAGCCGACGCTGCGGGCCATGGCAAACAAAGCGAGCTCGCTGCCGGCAGGCAGCCGCAGCGCGTGGACGAGCACGGCGAGCACGTAGTCGATGTTGACGAACTCGCCGGTCGCCTCCGCGATCCGCTCCGGCACCTCTTTGGTGAATTTGCGCGGCGCCCCAGTGCGGGCCAGCGCGTTCAGCAGCGATTGGGCGCGGGGATCGCCGCGCTTGTAGACGCCATGGCCAAAGCCCGGAAAGCGCTCGCCCAGCGCGACGCGCTCGCGCACCATCGGTTCGGCATCACGGTCGACCAGCGCCTTGACCAGTTGCGAGGCGAGCACGCCGGCGCCGCCATGCTTTGGGCCTTTCAGCGCAGCGAGGCCGGCGATCACGGCATCATAGAGATTGAGCCCGGTCGAAGCCGCGCAGCGCGCGGTGAAGGTCGAAGCATTCAATTCGTGGTCGGCGAGCAGCACCAGCGCGCGGCGGATCAGATCAGGCGCGTGCTTGTTATCGGGAGCCCAGGTTCGCGCGATCTGCTGATGCAGCGGCTCGGATGACGGCTCGGCATTCAGCATGGTGGCAACAAGGAGCCGGACGATGCGCGCGCCGACCAGCGCACGGCCATCCGGCGCGCGGGTGAAGGCGCGGGAATCGGCGCTGGCCGCCAATGCAAGCACCGCGATGGCGCGATCGATCGGCGCTGCGCGCCGCGCGGCTTGCGCGATCGTGCGCATCTCCTCGGAGATCTTCGGCTGGTTGTCAGGCGCGAACGGATCGACGTCGGAGACGTCCCAGAGCAGCGTCGCCGTGTGCTCCAGCGTGTCGCTCTCGGCGAGATCGATGCAGTTTACGCCGCGATAGATCGCGCCCTCCTCGGTGATGGTCGAGATCTCCGTGTCCATGACGGGGAGGTCGGCATCGAAGCTGCGCAGGCCGCGCGGCTCCGGCGACGGCACCCGGCGTTCCTTCAAGGCGCGGACATCCTCGGCGCGATAGCGGTTCTTGCGCGAGTCCGCCGTCGGCTCGGAGCGGATCAGGCCGCGGCTGACATAGGCGTAAAGGGTCGCCGGCGAGATCGCGAGCTCGGCAGCAGCTTCCCGGGCAGAGAGGTAAAGGCCGTCGGAATTTTTCATATTGATTGATGTAATCAAGATTGATCAATGTGTCGAGAGGCCTGATCTTCTCCTGGTGCAGAGCAAAAAGGGAGATTTGGGCCATGAACATCCACCTCACCAAAAGCCAGATCGGGCTGGACGGCGTTCCCGCGGCCGAAACCGTGCTGAGCCATGTCGATGGCGAACGCGGCGAGCTGATCATCGCGGGCGAGCATGTCGGCCGCCTCGCCGCGATCTCCAGCTTCGAGGGCGTCACCGCCCGGCTCTGGAACGGCGCCAGCAAGACCACCCTCACCGAAGCCAATGTGCGGGCGAGCCTCGGCGCGGCACGCGAGCGGGCCTTTGCGCGGCTGGACGAGTTGCTGCCGGCAACGCGCGGCATGGGCATCATCGACGGATTTCGTGCAGCGGTTGCGGGTCTCCGCGCCGAGCACGGGCTCGAGCATGAAGCGACCATCGTCGGCGCGTTTCCGGTGATCGCCGGCGCGCTGGTCCGCCGCGCGAAGGGGCTCGACCCGGTCGCGCCCGATCCGACCGTGAGCCACGCCGCCGATACGCTGCGCATGCTGCACGGGCGCGCGCCCGCAGCGCGCGAGGTCACGGCGCTCGATGCCTATCTCGTCACCGCCAGCGACCACGGCATGAACGCTTCGACCTTCACCGCGCGCGTCGTGGCCTCGACACAGGCCGATCTGTTCGCCGCCGTCACCGCCGGCTATTGCGCGCTGACCGGTCCGCTGCATGGCGGCGCGCCGGAGCCGGTGCTGGAAATGCTGGATGCGATCGGCACGCGCGAGCGGATCCAGCCCTGGGTCGATGCGGCGCTGGCGCGCGGCGAGCGCATGATGGGCTTTGGCCACCGCGTCTATCGCGTGCGCGATCCGCGTGCGGATGTGCTCAAGACCGCGGTCGAGGCGCTGGCCTCCAACGGCACCGACCTGCCGTTTGCCGGCGAGGTCGAAGCCTATATCCGCGCAGCCTTGCGCAAGAAGAATCCGGACCGGCCGCTGGAGACCAATGTCGAATTCTTCACCGCGATCCTGCTCGATGCGCTGGCGATTCCAAGGCAGGCATTCACCCCGATCTTCGCGGTGGCGCGCGCAGCGGGGTGGACCGCGCATGCACGCGAGCAGCAGCGGACCGGGCGGTTGATCCGGCCGAGCTCGTCCTATGTGGGGGCGATGCCGAAGGGGTGAGGTATTGCGGATGTCTCCGCGAGCAAGCAATCGTAGGGTGGGCAAAGGCGCGTTTGCGCCGTGCCCACCATCTCTCTCGATCACAAAAAATGCGTGGGCACGCTACGCTTTGCCCACCCTACGATACTGTCGCCGCGGCGAAAGCCGGGACGACACCGGGAAACCCTTACGCCTCCCGCACCACGGTCTTCAGATAATTATACGCCTTGATGATCTCGATCAGGCGATCCTCGGTGGAGCGGTCGCCGCCGTTGGCGTCGGGGTGGTGCTGCTTGACCAGCGCCTTGTACTTGCTCTTGACGTCGGCGAGCGTCGAATTCGGGCCGAGGCCCATGACCTGGAGCGCCTTGCGCTCGGCGTTCATGACCTTGCGCGTTTCGGCCTTGGGCTCGGCCTCCGGACCCTTGCGCCAGCTGGCGCGGCCGTTGATCTCACTGAACATGCTGAACGGATCGGACGCCATGTCGATCTCGGCTTCCGCACCCTTCTTGCCGCCATTGGCGCCCATCTTCCAGGTCGGGCGATGGCCGGTCAGCGCGTCCTTCTGATAGCGCGCGACGGCGTCGGCATTCATGCCGGAGAAGAAATTGTAGTTCTGGTTGTACTCGCGCACGTGGTCCAGGCAGAAGTGCCAGTACTCACGCTGGTTCTCGCGGCCCTTCGGCGCGCGGTGCGCGCCCTTGTTCTGACACCCGGCCCATTCGCAACCGACCGCAGTGTCGCGCGGCTTCACTTCGGCCTGCTTGCCCCGCGGCTTCACACGGATGGAGTCGAAGAACTTTGATGAATCGATCGGCATGGCTGACTTTGACTACGCAATGCAAAAACCTTCAAGTCTTGACATTGCAATTAGAACGAAACCCGTAGCCGAAGTTTCACTTCGGCGCCTTTTAGGACGGCCGCCAGAGGGCGGCCTATGGTGTTGACGGAGCGCGATCGCGGACTTTAATGGCAGTCATGGTTATGAAAGATACTATCAGCAACAAGTTGCAGGAAGCTTTCACGCCGGAAAGCCTGCAAGTCGTCGACGAGTCACATTTGCATGAGGGCCATGCCGGCCATCGGCCGAGCGGCGAGACGCACTTTCGCGTCTATATCGTGTCTGAAGCCTTCAAAGGGAAGAGCCGGGTCGACCGTCACCGCATGATAAATGCGGCACTGGCCGCGGAACTTTCCGGCAGCGTGCATGCGCTGGCGATCCATGCGCAGGCGCCGGGGGAAGGCGGCTAGCTGTCCATGCCCCGCGAAGGCGGGGCATCCAGTACCCCGCGGCCGCTGTTGTTGCATGCAATGCCCGCCGCGGCGTTCTGGATCGCCCGCCTTCGCGGGCGATGACGGCGCGTGTATGGCTAGAACGACGTCCCCGCCCGTCTCGGCTTCACCTCTTCCATCTCGGCCTCGCGCGGGACCGGTGAAATACGGAGCGCGGTGATGCGGTTGCGTTCGCGGCGCAGAACGCGGAAACGGAAACCGTGGAAGGTAAAGCTCTGGCCGCGGTCGGGGATCGAGCGTGCTTCGTGAATGACGAGGCCAGCGACGGTAGTTGCCTCTTCATCGGGCAGGCGCCAGTCCATGGCGCGGTTGAGGTCACGGATCGGTACCGAGCCGTCGACCACGACGGAGCCGTCAGGCTGGGCGCGCACGCCCGCGACCACGACGTCGTGCTCGTCGGAGATGTCGCCGACGATCTCTTCCAGAATGTCTTCCAGCGTCACCAGACCTTCAACTTCGCCGTACTCGTCGACCACGAGGGCGAAATGGGTTTTGCGCCGGCGGAACGCCTTGAGCTGCTCGGCGAGCGGCCGCATCTCCGGCACGAACCAGGGCGGCAGCGCAATGGTGGAGACGTCGATGCGCGAGGTATCACCGTCGGAGGCGCGGATCGCGCGCAGGAGATCCTTGGCGTGGAGCACGCCGATGATGTTTTCCGGCTTCTCGCGCCAGAGCGGGATGCGGGTGTATTCGGTCGCCAGCACCTCGCGCACCAGATCGTCCGGCGGCATGTCGGCGTTGATCATCATCATCTCGGTGCGATGGATCATGACGTCGGAGACCTGGAGCTCGCGTAAGTCCAGCAGGCCGCCGAGCATGTCGCGGTCCTGCTTCTCGACCTTGCCCTCGTGGTGCAACAGGTCGACCGCGCCGCGCAGGCGCTCGGTCGGCGACAGGATCGCCTGGTGCTCGCCGGCGAGGCCGAACAGACGCATCAAGACGCGGACGATGACCTCCACCACCCGCAGCAGCGGCCCCAGCACATACATGGTCAGCCGCATCGGGCGCGCCACCGCGAGCGCCATGCGATCCGGCGCGTTGATGGCGATGGTCTTGGGCAGCACCTCGGCGAAGATCACGACCAGCGCCGTCATCACGCCGGTGGCATAGAGCACGCCGACATCGCCGAACCAGGCGGTGAAGATGGAAGTCGCCAGCGCGGAGGCGGTGATATTGGCGATGTTGTTGCCGAGCAGCAGTGCGCCGATCAGGCGCTCGCGCATGTCGAGCAGCTGCGAGACCACGTCGGCGTCGCGATTACCTTGTTTGGAGAGTCTGAGCATGCTGGCGCGCGAGGCACCGGTGAGCGCGGTCTCGCTCGCGGCAAAGAAGCCCGAGACCAGCAGGCAGATGATGACGATGGTGAAGCCGAGCCAATCCATGCAGCACTCAACATCCTTCTAATGCGTTTTCTTGACGCGAACGGGTCACCACTTCGCTCGAAAGCGCTCTTCGGTCGCGTGTTACGCCTTGACGGCGAGCTTGTCCTTTAGGAAGTCGCGCACCGGCGTCGGCTCGACATCCTTCGCGATGACGGCGCGGCCGACGGCCTCCAGCAGGATGAAGGTGAGCTTGCCGCGCTTGACCTTCTTGTCCTGGGCCATCAGCGCCATCAGCGCGTCGGCATCCGCAAGACCTTCTTGCGCGAAGCCGGCAATGTCCTGCAAGCGGGTCGGAAGGCCTGCCGCGATCAGGTGACGCTCGACCCGCGTGGCATCTGCCTCCGCGATCATGCCGAGCTTTGCGGAGAACTGCGCCGCCAGCGTCATGCCGATGGCAACGCCCTCGCCGTGGAACAGGCGATCCGAAAAACCGGTCGCGGCTTCCAGCGCGTGGCCAAAAGTGTGGCCGAGATTGAGCAGCGCGCGCTCGCCGGTCTCGCGCTCGTCGCGCGAGACCACGCCCGCCTTGGCGCGGCAGGAGGTCGCGATCGCATGCTCGCGGGCCGAGCCGCCCTTGAAGATGTCGGCATGGTTCTTCTCCAGCCAGGTGAAGAAGGCCTCGTCGCCAAGCACGCCGTATTTGGCGACCTCGGCATAGCCGGCGCGGAACTGCCGCGGCGACAGCGTGTCGAGCACCGCGGTGTCGGCAATGACAAGCACCGGCTGGTGGAAGGCGCCGAGCAGATTCTTGCCCTGCGGCGAGTTGATCCCGGTCTTGCCACCGACGGAGGAATCGACCTGCGCCAGCAGCGAGGTCGGCACCTGCACGAAATCGACCCCGCGGCGCAGGATCGCAGCGGCAAAACCGGCGAGATCGCCGACCACGCCGCCGCCGAGCGCAATGACGAGGTCGTTGCGCTCGATCTTGGCGGCGATCAGGGCTTCGCTGACCTTCTCCAGGCCCGCATAGGTCTTGGAGATCTCGCCTTCCTCGACGACGACGCGCGCGGTCGGAATGCCGCTGGCTGCGAGCGAGGCTTCCGCCGGCTCGAGCCAGTATTTTGCGACGGTGCGATCGGTGACGATGGCGGTGCGCACGCCCGGGCGCAACGCGGCAACGCGCTCGCCGAGCGAGGACAGCATGCCGCGGCCGATGACGATGTCATAGGCGCGATCCCCGAGCGCGACGTCGACATGAACAGGGTCGGAACGTTTGAGGGGCGCAGTCATCGAACGGCACTCGCGACATCGGCAGGAGATTGGGCTGGTGGTGGACCACAGAGATAGGCGTGCAGCGTCTCGATGCATTCGTCGACGATTCTGTCGTGCGGCACGTCGCGCGAGGCAATGGTGATGTTGGCCTTGCCATAAACCGGCTCGCGCTCGGTGAGCAGCCGCGTCACGGTTCCCTCGGGATCGGCGGTCTGCAGCAAGGGACGGTCCGCGCGGCGGCGCACCCGCCGCATGATGACGTCGTGGTCTGCCCTGAGCCAGACCGAGATCGCTTTCGCCGCGATGCGGCTGCGCGTCTCCTCGCGCATGAAGGCGCCGCCGCCGGTCGCCAGCACCACGGGCCCGCCCTCGAGCAGGCGCGCGATCACACGGGCCTCGCCGTCGCGGAAATACGGCTCACCGTGGCGCTCGAAAATCTCCGGTATGGTCATGCCGGCCGCCGCCTCGATCTCGGTGTCGGCGTCGACAAAGGGCAGCTTGAGCCTGAGAGCCATGCGGCGGCCGATGGTGGACTTGCCGACGCCCATCATGCCGACCAGCACGATGGAGCGCGCGCCGAGCGCCGACAGGATGTCGGCCTCAAGGCTCGCTTGTGCTGGCAATACGGCGTCGGACATTATCTCGCTCGATTGGATCTCACACTGCCGCTAAAGGCGGCATCCGGGCCACCTATACGACCCCCTTGGGGCCGTCGCCAGAGGACTCTTGCCACGAAACGGCGAACATGTTGGATGATTTCATTGGTTAATTTGCCTGTTCAAGACCCGTATCAAGACCCTCGTCGAGACCATGCCCGATGCCCAGCCTGTTCCGCTTCCTGACGGTCGTCGCCGTGATCGCCGGCATCGTCTATGGCGCGGTGTTCGCGCTGGCCAACTTCGTCAATCCGAAGCCGCGGGAAATGACGGTGACGATCCCGCCGGATAAATTTCTCAAGAAATAGGAGCTAGCCTGAAGGGCATGCGCAAATCCTCCGCCAAGCCCTCAGACGTCAAGCCCTCAGACGTCAAGCCCTCCGATGCCAAGTCCTCCGACGCCAGGCTCACCGGCCTGTTCCTCGACATGCTGGCGGCGGAACAGGGCGCCGGGCCGAACACGCTCGATGCTTACAGACGCGACCTCACCGATTTCTCCGAGTTTCTGACCCGTGTCGGCCACAGCTTTGTGGACGCCGAGACGCAAACGCTGCGCGACTATCTTGGCGACCTCGATGCGCGCGGCTTCAAATCCTCCAGCGTGGCGCGGCGGCTGTCGGCGATGCGGCATCTGTTCCGCTTTCTGCTGAACGAGCGCATCCGGACCGAAGATCCCGCAGCGATCCTGTCCGGCCCCAAGCGTGGCCGCGGCCTGCCCAAGGTGCTGTCGATCTCGGACGTCGACCGCATGCTCCGCCGCGCCAAGGAGATGAGCGAGGCGGCGGACGCCTCGCCCTCGCAGCGGCTGCGGGCTTTGCGGCTCTATTGCCTGCTCGAGGTGCTCTACGCCACGGGCCTGCGCGTCTCCGAATTGGTGTCGCTGCCGCGCTCGGCCGCCAAGCGCGACGCCCGCATGATCGTGGTGCGCGGCAAGGGCAACAAAGAACGGCTGGTACCGCTGAACGAGGCCTCGCGGCAGGCGATGGCGGATTACCTCGCCGCAACGGAAGCTGCGAAAGGGGAGAAGAAGGGCAGCCTCGCCGCCTCGAAATGGCTGTTTCCCTCCTTCGGCGAGAGCGGGCATCTGACGCGGCAGCATTTCGCCCGCGACCTCAAGGAGCTCGCGGTCGCCTCGGGACTGCAGGCGCGGCTGGTCTCTCCGCACGTGCTGCGGCATGCCTTTGCCAGCCACCTGCTGCATAACGGCGCGGATTTGCGCATCGTGCAGACCCTGCTCGGCCACACCGACATTTCGACGACGCAGATCTATACCCATGTGGTCGAGGAGCGGCTGAAGAGCCTGGTGCGCGACCTGCACCCGCTGGCGGAGAAGTAGCCGCCGCCGCTCCGCGGCGGCCGAAACCGCCTTGACTTCGGCCACATCTCCGCAGAAAGAGCCGTGGCCTTGTCACTGATCTGGCGCGCCTCCATGATGCGCACAGGTCAAGCCCTTGAAGAAGCTACACTTCTTTATCTGAAGCCAACCTCGCTTCGCCTCGTCGTCCCGTCCCCCTATATTGAAACGATGCCAGACCAGATGCGCAGCTATCTCGACTTCGAAAAGCCCGTTGCCGAGCTCGACTCCAAGGTCGACGAGCTCAGGACGCTGGCCGCCTCCGGCACCGACATCGCCGAGGAGATCGGCCGGATCGAGGACAAGGCCGCGCAGGCGCTGGCCGACCTCTATCAAAACCTGACGCCGTGGCAGAAGACACTGGTGGCGCGGCATCCGCAGCGGCCGCATTTCAACGATTTCATCAAGGGCCTGATCACCGAATTCACCCCGCTCGCCGGCGACCGCAAGTTCGGTGAGGACGAGGCGCTGGTCGCAGGGTTCGGCCGCTTCCGCGGCGAAGCAATCTGCGTGATGGGCCAGGAAAAGGGCGATTCCACCGAGAGCCGCATCAAGCACAACTTTGGCATGGCGCGGCCGGAAGGTTATCGCAAATGCGTGCGGCTGATGGAGATGGCCGAGCGGTTCGGCCTGCCGGTGCTGTCGCTGGCCGATTCCGCCGGCGCCTATCCCGGCATCGGCGCCGAGGAGCGGGGACAGGCCGAGGCGATCGCGCGCTCGACCGATGCCTGCCTGGCGCTAACCGTGCCAAACGTTGCCATCATCACCGGCGAGGGCATGTCGGGCGGCGCCATCGCCATCACCACCGCCAACAAGGTCTTGATGCTGGAGCACGCGATCTACAGTGTGATCTCGCCGGAGGCCGCCTCCTCGATCCTCTGGCGCGACGGCTCCAAGGCGCAGGAAGCCGCCAACAACATGAAGATCACCGCCCAGGACATGCTGCGCTTCGGGGTGATCGACGCCATCCTGAAGGAGCCGGTCGGCGGCGCCCATCGCGATCCCGCCGCCATGATCGCCACCACCGGGGACGCCATCGCCAAGGCCTTCGACGAGCTCCGCGGCATGGACGGCGAGGCCATCCGCAAGCAACGCCGGCAGAAATTCCTCGATATCGGCCGGAAACTGGGCTGATTCGCCCCGATTCCGGTGCCGTAGGGTGGGCAAAGCGAAGCGTGCCCACCATTCCAGGCCGCAAGAACCAAGTCGTGGGCACGGCCCTTTGCGCCTTTGTCCACCCTACGGCACCCCCCTGAAGCCCCCGGTTACCCCGCATTAACCCTTTTTTTGCCCAAATCGGCGATCTCAGTACCGGTTCGCTGCAAAGTCCAAGTTCCGGCCCAGTTTAAGTCTCTGTTGACCACGCCGCCGCGCCAACGGGCTCGTGATTTCCGGTCGGGTTGCGACCTGAAGGGGCGGAGGTTAGAATTTTAATCAATGGCTTCAGGGCATAAGCGCTGGGGCTGGGCCTGAATACGTCCGGATCTTCCGGGTCAGGCCTTGCTCCAAGATCAGGGGTTCGCGCTTCCGCCCGGCACGTTGTGGGGTCCATCTTGAATTCTCGTTCGCTTGCTCGCGCGCTCTTGGCTTCGGTTGCGCTTGCCGCCAGCATTGTGCTCGCCGGCTGCGATACCGATCAGATGTCGCTGGCGACCAACGCCAAGGCCAATCAGCCGGTCCCGCCCAAGCTCGTCGCCGCGATGGCCGAGAAGGACATGGATCTGAATTCGCCGATCCTGATCCGCCTGTTCAAGCAGGAGGCCGAGCTCGAGATCTGGAAGCAGACCCGGTCAGGCCAGTTCGCGCTGCTCAAGACCTATCCGATCTGCCGCTGGTCGGGCGACCTCGGCCCGAAGGTGCGCGAAGGCGACCGTCAGGCGCCGGAAGGATTCTACTCGATCAATCCGAGCCAGATGAATCCGCAGTCGGCCTATTACCTCTCGTTCAACACCGGCTTCCCCAACGCGTTCGACAAGGCTTTGGGCCGCACCGGCTCGCAGCTGATGGTGCACGGCGATTGTTCTTCGCGCGGCTGCTACGCCATGACGGACGAGCAGATCGCGGAGATCTATTCGCTCGGGCGCGAATCCTTCTTCGGCGGCCAGAAGGCGTTCCAGTTCCAGGCCTATCCGTTCCGGATGACGCCGGTGAACATGGCCAAGCACCGCAACAATCCGAACATGGCCTTCTGGAAGATGATCAAGGAAGGCTATGATCATTTCGAGGTGACGCGGCAGGAGCCGAAGGTCGACTTCTGCGAGAAGAAATACGTGTTCGACGCGGCCAAGGCGCCCGATGCCAAGCGCGAACCCGTGTTCGACGCCTCCGCCAAGTGCCCGGCCTATGTGATCCCCGAGGACATCGCCAGCGCCGTGCGCGAGAAGCAGGAGCGCGACGAGGCCGAGTACAACAAGCTCGTCGCCAAGGGCACGCCGGTGGCGCGCTTGAACACCGGCATCGACGGCGGCATGAACAAGATCTTCGCTGCCAAGATTCCGGAAGGCTCGACCGGCCTGTCCGAAGGCGCCGAAGGCAACACGCTGCAGATGCTGGCGATGGCGAAGGCGCCGGGCACCATCCCCGGCACCGTCAACCCGCCGAAGCCGAATCTCGAGCCGGTCGCCTCTGCCCCGCAGCAAGAGCCTGTTGTCGCCGTCAGTGCGCCCGCGACCAACACCCGCGTCGCCTCCGCCGCCGCGCCCGAGAAATCCGGCGGCTTCTTCTCCAATCTCGGCCGCAAGATGGGCTTCAGCACCGCCGACACCACGGCGACCACGCCGCCGCCGCAAGCCACCGCATCGGTGACCCCGGCCCCCGCAGCGCCAAGCACGACCTCCAAGCTGAAGGCCGCGGTGACCAAGCTGATACCCGGCCACGACAAGTCGAAAGACGCTCCGGCCGTTGCCGCCAAGCCTGTCGAGCCGACCAAGCCCGCCGAGACCAAGGTCGCGGCAACCCGGCCCGCGTTGAAACCGTCCGTGAGCAATGGTGCGGGTGATACGACGAGCAGCAGCGGCCAGCTCGCTGGCGCAGCGCCGGTGGTGTCGTCGAACTCGTTCGACAGCCGCTTTAGCGCGGTGAAGTAGGGCGGGATCGCCTCCCCGATCTATCCCAGACTGACGCTGTCATTCCCCGCGCAGGCGGGGAATCCAGTATTCCAGAAGCAGTCGTTATCAATCGAGAAGCCGCGGCGTACTGGATGCCCCGCCTTCGCGGGGCATGACAGTTGAGATCGGGGTGAGAGCAACGTAATTCGACTCCGCCTACGGCGCCAGATACCGCATCAGCTCCGGATTGCCGCGCACCTCGCCGGCCGCGCCTTGCAGCGCGACGCGGCCGCGGTCGAGGACGTAGGCGTAGTCGGCGACGCGCAGTGCCAGATCGAGGTGCTGCTCGACGATGATGACGGCGATATTCCTCGCGAGCTCGATCAGGCGCTCGGTGATCTCCTCGATCACACCGATCCAGACGCCTTCAGTGGGTTCGTCCAGCAGCAATAGCTTGGGATCTCCCAGCATGGCGCGGCCGATGGCGAGCATCTTGCGCTCGCCGCCGGAGAGCGTGCCGGCGGGCTGGTCGAGGCGCTGGCCGAGCTTCGGGAAGATCGCCAGCACGCGGTCGACCGCGGTGGCATCCTTGTTGAAGAGCGAGCCGACCGCGAGATTGTCGCGCACCGACAGGCGCGCGAACACCGAATGCTCCTGCGGCACATAGCCGATACCGGCGCGGACGCGCTGCTCGGGCCGCCGACGGCTGATGTCGCGGCCGTCGAAGCCGAGCTCGCCCTTCCACGCCGGCAGCTCGCCGACGATCGTCTTCATCAGCGTGGTCTTGCCGGCGCCGTTGCGCCCGAGCACGGCAACACCGCCGCGCCAGGGGATGCCGAGGTTGACGTCGAACAGGACCTGGCTGCGGCCATAGCCGGCGTCGAGATGCTGGATGTGCAAAAATTCAGGCACGGCGCAGATAAATCTCCTGGACGGATGTGTTGGCCTGGATCTCCGACACTGTGCCCGAGGCCAGCACCTTGCCCTGGTCGAGCACGGTCAGACGATCGCAGATGTCGCGGATGAAATCGAGGTCGTGCTCGACGATGACGAGCGAGCAATGCTGCTTGATCGGCTGCAGCAGCTCGCCGGTGACGCGGCGCTCCTCCAGGCTCATGCCGCCGGTGGGCTCGTCGAGCAGGAGCAATCTGGGTTTGCCCGCGAGCGCCATCGCGATCTCCAGCCATTGCTGCTGGCCGTGCGACAGCGCAGCCGCCGCATCGAAGGCGCGGTCAGCGAGACGGAACTGCGTCAGCATGGTCATGACCTGATCATGGAGCGCGCCGCGCGTGCGCGAGAACACGAGATCGAGCAGCGAGGATTGCGCCTGGAGCGCGAGCAGGATGTTGTCATACAGCGTCAGCGACGGCAGCACCGACGTAATCTGGAATTTCAGGCTCATGCCGGCGCGGGCGCGCTCGGTCGGCGTGAAGGCGGTGATGTCGGTGTTGATGAAGCTCACCTTGCCCTGCGTCGGCACTTCGGCGCCGGCGATGCACTTCATCAGCGTGCTCTTGCCGGAGCCGTTCGGCCCGATCAGGCCATGAAACTCGTTCTCGCCGACGCTGAGCGCGGCGCCGTCGAGCGCGGTGAGCTTGCCGAAGATTTTCGAGATGCCGGCGGCTTCAAGGAGCGGCATTTCGCTTCCCCCTGATTTTTGCACCGAAGCTGCCGACCCGCTCGCGCTCGTCGAGGACAAAACTGATCAGGCCGAGCGGACGGAACAGGATGACGAGCAGCAGCAACACGCCCAGAATGATCGGCCAGATGTCGCGGTAATTATCCGACAGCCAGAAGCTGACGCCCTCGACGATGACGGTGCCGATGACGGCGCCGATCAGCGTGCCGGAGCCGCCGAACAACACGTAGAGCACGACCTGGGTCGAGACCACGACGCCGACCATGTTGGGCCACACAAAACCTTCGTGGAAGGCATAGAGGCTGCCGGCAAGGCCGGCGATGGCACCGCCGATCGCGAAGATGATCGCCTTCAGATGCTGCGCCTTGTAGCCGAAGAAGGCGATGCGCTGCTCGTTCTCGCGCAGGCCCGCGAGCGCAAGGCCAAATTGCGAGCGCACCAGGAAGCGGCACAGCAGATAGACCACGACGAGGATGCCGAGCACGAGATAATAGAACGCCGGGCCTTCCGAGAACTCATAGCCGCCAAGCGTCATCGGCGCGATCGAGGGAATGCCGTTCTGGCCGCCGAGATAATACCAGCCGCGCGCGAGACGATCGGCGGCGTAGGAGCCGGTGAGCGTGCCGAGCGAGACGAAGATCACGCTGGAGGGATGCCGTCCCAGCAGCAGGAAGCCGCCGAGCAGCAGCGAGAAGGTGAGGCCGATGAGCGTGCCCGCCGGCAGCACGAGGAAGATGTTGGTGACATCGAGATCGCGCGCTAGCAGCGCGACGCCATAGCCGGCTGAACCGAAGAACAAGGCCTGGCCGAAGCTCATGATGCCGGCATAGCCCCAGACCAGATCGAACGACAGCGCGAACAGCGCCAGGACGACCACCCGCGTCGCGAACACCGTCAGATAATCCTGCAGCACTAGCGGCGCGAGCAGCGCGGCGATCAGCACCACTCCCTCCACGATCGGCAGGACCTTTCGACCAGCGACAGCCCGGGCCGGCGCTATGCGTTCAGTCATGGCAACGTCCGTCTCCCCGCCGATCTCGGCGGGGATCGCCTGTTTCACTGCGCTCATCGACTTCCGCATTCCAGTCTAGCATTCCTTGGGATCGACGAGGCCGTCGCTGCGACCGACGATCTCGTAATTCCCGCCCTTGGCGACCGCGGTGTACATCTTCATCTTGCAGTGCCGCTTGCCCGGCACCATCTCGGCCGGTCCGCCCGGACCTTCGGCGATCTTGGCGTGATCGAGCGCGGCGGCAACCGAGTCACGGTCGATCTTGCCGGCCTCCTTGACTGCGGCTTCCCACAGCTTGAGGCCGCGATAGGTGCCGGTCGCCGCGCTGCCGGCGGCGAACAGGAAGTTGCCTGGAAAGTCCTTCTCGTAGGCCGCCTGGATCTTGGCGTCGAACGGGTTCTCCTTGGTCAGCACCTTGAAATAGTCGAGGCAGCTCGCAAGGCCCTCGATCTCGCTCGCCTGATTGATGTTGAGCGTGTTCTCGTCATAGTAGACGCAGGCGAGACGCCCGCCGTTCTTGAGGAAGCCGGCTTCATAGAGCTGCTTGAAGAACGGACCGACGCCAGGCGGGATGACGGTGTTGAAGACGACGTCGACCTTGTTGGAGATGATCCGGTTGACGGTCGAGGAGAAGTCGATCTGGTCGAGCGGATAGTATTCCTCGAACACGACCTCGCCGCCGTTCTGCTCGATCACCTTGCGGGCGTAGACGTTGAGCGTGTGCGGCCAGACATAATTGGCGCTCGGGAGCGCGAACTTCTTGCCGCCGTTCTTGATCAGCCAGGGAATGAACTCGTCGCATTGCTGCGCCGGCGTCGGGCCGGTGCAGAACAGATAGGGCGTGCACTCCTTGCCCTCGTAGAGCTGCGGATAGATATAGAGCGTCTTGCCGCGCGCCACGATCGGGTCCTTGATCGCGTTGCGCATCGACGAGGTGATGCCGCCCAGCACCATGTCGACCTTGTCGCGCTGGATCAGTTTTCGGACGTTGCCGACGGCGACCGATTCATTCGACGCGGTGTCCTCGATATAGAGCTCGAGCGGACGACCGAGCAGACCGCCTGCAGTGTTGATGTCCTTGATCACCATCTTGGCGACATTGGCGTCGGCATTGCCGGCATAGGCGATCGGTCCGGTGAGGTCGGTGGCGATGCCGACCTTGATCGGGGCTTCGGCCGCGTTGGCCCAGGGCGCCGGGATCACCCAGCTGCCGACCCCGGTTGCGACTGCGCCGGAGGCAAAAGCGAAATTGGACAGGAAGCGGCGGCGTGAGAGTTGACGATCGAACATTTGACTAAACCCCTTTTCCAGCGATGAGGCCCTGCGGCCGGAATTTGATGAAGGCAATTGCGAGCACGAAAACGAGAACATCGGCGACCACGGGCGCCATGATCCATGGCAGCGCGGCGCTGAGCGTGCCGATGACGCCGGCACCGGCGACCGGACCAATGAAGGAGCCGACACCGCCGACCATGACGGCGACAAAGCCCTGGATCAGGAAGCGGATGCCGAGATCGGCATAGAGGCTGAACACCGGCACGATCAGCGCGCCGGCAAGGCCGGCCAGCGCCGCCCCGAAGGCAAACGTGGCGCCGTACATCAGCGGCGTCGAAATGCCCGACGCACGGGCCAGCGACGGGTTCTCCAGCGTGGCGCGCATGCGCAGGCCAAAGCTGGTGCGCGACAGCAGCAGATAGCAACCGGCCATCACCAGGAGCGTGATGACGATGATGGTGAAGCGCCAGGCCGAGATGTGCATGGTGCCGATGTCGATCGAGCCGCCGATCGGCTCGGGCACGGTAAGATAGAAGCCGCCGATCAGCCCGCGCACGGCTTCGCGGATGATCAGGCCGAGTGCGTAGGTGCCGAGCATGGCCACGATCGGCGCGGCATAGAAGCGGCGGATGATCAGCGCCTCCAGCACGAAGCCGAGCGCGCCGACCAGGAAGGGTGCGGCGACCATGCCGGCCCAGATCGGCAGGCCTCTGGAATAGGCGAGATAGGTGATGTAGGCCCCGAGCAGGACGAACTCGCCCTGCGCGAAGTTGAAGATGCCCATCATGCTCGCGATGATCCCGAGCCCCAGCACGATCAGGACGATGATCGCACCAAAGCTCAGGATCTCGAACGCCGCGACGAACGCGTTAGCCATGCGATGGATTCTTGTTTTGACGCGTTTTCTTCACGCGAACCGGCATCCACTTCGCTCGAAAACGCTCTGGTCCGCCCGTCTGTATCAACACTTCGCTCACATCTTCTTCCAGTCGCCGACCTGCTCGAACGCATGCGCGGCGCGGTAGATCGTGGATTCCTCGAACATGCGGCCGACCAGCATCAGCCCGACGGGCAGGCCGTCGACCATGCCGCAGGGCAGCGACATCGCGGGATGATGCGTGATGTCGAACGGCGCGGTGTTGGAGATCATCTCCAGCGCGCGGGCGACGTACTCCTCGCGGCTGGCATTGGGCTCCGGCAGCTTGGTCGCCTTCATCGGCGTGGTCGGCATCAGCAGCAGATCGTAATCACTGAATGCCTTGTCATAGGCCGCGGTCAGCCGCCGCGAGATGTTCAGCGCCTTGCCGTAGAAGCGAGGACCAAAGTTATTGTTGATGTAGGTGCCGAGCATCATGAACAGTTTCGTGGTCTCGGACAGCGAGTCGGCCTGTCGGCGCCAGCCGCGATGAAAATCCATCAGCGAAGTCGAATAGAGATCGCCGCGGCTGAGCCCGTAGCCATCGCCAAACATCATGGTCTGGGTCAGACCTTCTGTGCCGATGGGCGTCCAGATCGCCCCGCCGAGGAGATGCATCGGGATCGACACCGTCTCGACGCTGGCGCCAAGATCCTTGAAGCGCTTCGTCGCCTCGCGAACGCTTTCATTCACCGCAGCCTCTGCGCCCGGCTGCTCAAAGCCCTCCTTGAGGATGCCGATCTTCATGCCCTTGACGCCCTGGCCCAGCGCTTTGGTGTATTCCTCGACTCTGGGCGCCTTGATGCGCGGATCGTAGCCGTCGTCGCCGGCGAGCACTTCGAGCAGCAGCGCATTGTCGGCGACGCTCGCCGTCATCGGACCGGTATGATCGACGTAGATCTCGATCGGCATGATGCCGGTGTAGGGCACGAGGCCCCAGGTCGGCTTCATGCCGTAGACGCCGCAGAACGAGGACGGCATGCGGATCGAGCCGCCCTGATCGCCGCCGATCGCCATGTCCACCTCGCCGAGCGAAACCACAACGCCCGAACCGGACGACGAGCCGCCGGCCGAGTAGCCCATCTTGTGCGGATTGTGCACCGGCCCGTACGAGCCGGTGTGGCTGCCGCCGGACAGGCAGAAATGCTCGCAATGCACCTTGCCCTTGATCTCGGCGCCGGCATCCAGCATGCGCGTGACGATGGTGGCATCGAAATCGGGCACATAACCTTCCAGGGTCGATGAGCCGTTGGTCATGGGAACGCCGGCCAGCATGATGTTGTCCTTCAGGGCCACCGTCTTGCCCTTGAGCTTGCCGCTCGCCGCACCCTTTACTGTCGATTTGCGATACCAGGCATTGCGAGGGTTCTCCTCCGCAGAGGGCCGGTAGCCCGGGGTGCGCGGGTATTTCACCTCGGGCAGCTCGTCGGGCATCGCGGCGACGAGATTGTAGGCCTCGATCGAGCCCTGCATCAGGCCGCGGAACGAGGCGACATCGTCGTCGGTCAGCGAAAGGCCGCACTGCTCGGCGACGCTGCGAAGCTGGGCTGGCGTGGGAAGGACAACTGTCACGGCGCTCTCCTGAAGTTTCTTGAAACGAAGACGGGCGTGGCCGCCCCGGCGCGGCGCACCACCGGCCCCGCCGGAACATTCAAAACGGAAATATTTTCCTTTTCAAGTATTATTTTGCAGAAGCCTCCCCGGCGGATTGCCCGGCGCGGGTCAGATCGGCTTGATCAGCTTGAAATCGAGGCCATCGGCCTCGGCGAGATGCATCGGCATCCGCGCGCGCCCGTCGCGAACGGTGACCGTCCCCCGCGCGCCGCTGTAGACGATGTTGCGGCCGGCTTTGAGCATCGGCCCCATCGCCAGTGAGCCGGCCTTGTTGGCAACCGCTTCGAGGAAACGCATGCCTTCGTAGCCGGACTGTCCGACCGAACCGATCGGCGGCGCGTTCGGCCCGAACATCGCGCGATAGCGGCTCTGGAACTCGTCATTGGCGCGCGCGCCGGTGCCGGTGAAATAGCCGGAGGCGCAGAACATGTTCTCGCTGTTGTCGGCGCCGATGCCTAGCAACACAGTATCGTCCATGGCGCCCGCAAGCCGCAGCGTGGTGGCGCCCAGGCCGCATTCGCCGAAGGCGCGGTTGAAGGTGCTGCTATCGGTGCCGATCAGCGAGATCAGGACCACGTCCGGCCGCGCGGCGCGAATGCGCGCCAGATGCGGCTCGTGATTGTCCTCGCCCAAGGGAACGAACTCCTCGCCGACGACGTGGCCGCCGGTTTCCTTGATGTAGTTCTTCACCGCGCGGTGTGACTGCCAGGGCCAGACGTAATCGCTGCCGATCAGGTACCAGCGCTTTGCTTTCTTGACCTCGGCAAGCCAGTGAATCGACGGCCGGCTCTGCCAGCGCGGCGTCTCGCCGATCGCCATCACGCCCGGCGTGCGCTCGCCGCCCTCATAGACCGGCGTGTAGATATAGGGGATGCGATGCCGCGTGGTGATGTCGCGCAAGGCAACGCGGACCGCGCTGGTGTGCAGGCCGACGATGAGATCGAGCTCGTCGAAGGCGATGGCCTGCTCGGCGCGGTTCAGCACCTCGTCCAGCGGACCGCCGGCGTCGTAAACGGAAAGCTCGATCTCGCGGCCGAGGACACCGCCGCGCTTGTTGATTTCGGCAACGGCGAGCTGTGCAGAGTTGATTGCGCAGGGGCCCCAGATCCCCGGCGATCCGGTGCAGCAGATGAAGCCGCCGACACGCAGCTTGTTGGCGCCGCGCCGCTTGAAGAGGATGTGATCGCGCGGCGACAGCGAACCATCAGCCGCCGATGACGACAGATTCCTGAACAGCAAGGACGGCGGCAACGCCGGACCGCCGTGAGCCGGGAAGTTTACCGTCGCGTGCACGCCAACTCCTGTCCGGTCCCAGACCTGAAAGCCCGTTGAGCAGGCGGCCGCGGCATCCGCCCTTTTGTTGGGCAATCATCCTATTTTGAAAATATTGAATATTCAACAATTGAAGTGCATATAGATGCAGCATTGATTGCAAGACATTCACTCAATTGGGTCAAGACGAAGTCTTCAGCCGTGGCAAAATCGAACGCTCCCATCACCGAACACCTCGCCTACCTGCTCGCGCAAGCCAACCGGGAGATCAACCGCCAGCTGGAACTGCGCCTCAGCAAGGAAGGAGTTCCAGTCGAGCAATGGCGCATCCTGAAAGTGCTGTCTGACGGCGATGGCCACTCCATGGGCGAGCTTGCGGACGCGGTCCTGCTCAACCATCCGACGCTGACCAAGATGATCGACCGCATGGTCTCCGACACGCTGGTCTATCGCGTGCAGGACCCCAACGACCGCCGCAAGGTGCTGATGTTCATCTCCGATCGCGGCAAGGTGCTGTGCAAGAAGCTCAACTCGCTCGCGGTGGACCAGGAAGAGCACATCCTGGAGAGCTACGGCGACAAGTCGACGAGCGAGCTCAAGCGGCTGCTGGAGAGCTTGATCGACAGCTCGAATTGAGCGGGCGCGCGCGTCTCGCTGCACAGCAGTAGCCCGGATGCAGCGAAGCGCAATCCGGGTCTTTCTCTCATCGCGACAAGGATTCCCGGATTATGCTTCGCTCCATCCGGGCTACGAAGCCGCGGCGCTGGCTTTCGCCAGGACGACGATGAGTGAGTTGCAACGCCGCCTCCCAACAAGGATCGTCGTCCCGGCCTAGCGCGGAAATATCTGAACGCCACACACTGAGCTGTCATCGCCCGATTTAATCGGGCGATCCAGTATTCCAGAGACTGATGTGATTGAGCCGAGAAGCCGCGGCGTACTGGATGCCCCGCCTTCGCGGGGCATGACAGTATCGCCCTGTCGCTACGCGTACCGGCCGTGGCAGTGCTTGAACTTCTTGCCGCTGCCACACGGGCAATCCTCGTTGCGGCCGACCTTGCCCCAGCTGGCGGGATTGTTCGGGTCGCGCAGCGCGGCGTCGGTGTGCTGCGGGGCGAGGGTGACGCTGGCGAGGGCCATTTCATCTTCGCCGGTGCTCGGATCGAACTTGTGCGCTTCCATCGCGGGCAGCACGGGGGGTTCCTGCTCCGGCGGCACGATCTCGACCCGCATCAGCTGCGCCGTGACGGCCTCGCGCAGATGCGCGCTCATCTCCTGGAAGAGGTTGAAGGCCTCGGTCTTGTATTCCTGCAAGGGATCGCGCTGGCCGTAGCCGCGCAGGCCGATGACCTGGCGCAGATGGTCGAGCATGATCAGATGCTCGCGCCAGAGATGGTCGAGCGTCTGCAGCAGGATGGTCTTCTCGACGTAACGCATCACGTCGGGACCCCATTGCCCCACCTTGGCTGCCATGTGCTCATCCGCCTTGGTCTCGATGCGGTTGAGCAGTTCCTCGTCGGCGATGCCCTCTTCCTTGGCCCAGTCGTCGACCGGCAGGTCGAGATCGAGCACGCGCTTCAATTCGTCCTTCAGGCCCGCGACGTCCCACTGCTCGGCATAGGCATGCTCGGGCACGTGCTTGGCGACGAGATCCTCGATGAAGGCGTGACGCATGTCGCTGACGGTCTCGGCGACGCTGTCGTCCTTCATCAGGTCGACGCGCTGGTCGAAGATCACCTTGCGCTGGTCGTTCTGGACGTTGTCGAACTTGAGCAGGTTCTTGCGGATGTCGAAGTTCCGCGCCTCGACCTTCTGCTGCGCCTTCTCCAGCGCCTTGTTGATCCAGGGATGGATGATCGCCTCGCCCTCCTGCAGGCCGAGACGCTGCAGCATGCTGTCGAGGCGGTCCGAGCCGAAGATGCGCATCAGATCGTCTTCCAGCGACAGGAAGAACTTTGAGCGGCCGGGGTCGCCCTGACGGCCGGAACGGCCGCGGAGCTGGTTGTCGATGCGGCGGGATTCGTGACGCTCGGAGCCGATGATGTAGAGGCCGCCCGGCTTCTTCACGGTCTTGGCGGGCTTTGAACCCTTGGCCGGCTCGACCTCGACGGTCTCCTCGGCCTTCAGCACGATGTCGCGGAAATGGGCGATGTCGGCCTTGATCTGCTCGACCTTCTTCGCCTTCTCGGCCTCGTCCTCGATGCCGGCGGTCTCCTGCTGGAGACGCATCTCGAGCGAGCCGCCGAGCTTGATGTCGGTACCGCGGCCGGCCATGTTGGTCGCGATCGTGATCGCGCCGGGCACGCCGGCTTCGGCGACGATATAGGCTTCCTGCTCGTGGAAGCGCGCGTTCAGCACCGCGAACAGCTTTGCCGGCTTGCCGGCGCGCGCGGCGGCATAGAGCTTGTCGAGCGCGTTCTCCTTGCCGAAGTCGATCTGCTTGTAGCCGTTGGCCTTGAGGAATTCGGCCAGCACTTCCGACTTCTCGATCGAGGCTGTACCCACCAGCACCGGCTGCAGCCTTGCGTTGGCCCGCTCGATCTCGGCGAGAATCGCCTGGTATTTTTCCTTCTGGGTCCGGTAGACCTCGTCGTCCTCGTCGAGGCGCGCGATGGCGAGGTTGGTCGGGATCTCCACGACCTCGAGCTTGTAGATGTCGAACAGCTCGTCCGCTTCGGTCGCGGCCGTACCGGTCATGCCGGCGAGCTTCTCGTACATGCGGAAATAGTTCTGGAAGGTGATCGAGGCCAGGGTCTGGTTCTCGGGCTGAACCTGGACATGCTCTTTCGCTTCCAGCGCCTGGTGCAGGCCTTCCGAATAGCGCCGGCCCGGCATCATGCGGCCGGTGAACTCGTCGATGATCACGACCTCGCCGTCGCGGACGATGTAGTCCTTGTCGCGGGTGAACAGCGTGTGGGCGCGCAGCGCCTGGTTGATGTGGTGCACGACGGAGACGTTCTCGACGTCGTAGAGCGACTCGCCCTTGAGCTGGCCGGCATCGCGCAGCAGCGTCTCGATCTTCTCCATGCCGCCTTCGGTCAGCGTCACGGTGCGCTGCTTCTCGTCGACCTCGTAATCGGTCTTGTCGAGCTTCGGCAGGAAGCCGTCGATGGTGTTGTAGAAGTCGGAGCGGTCGTCGAGCGGGCCGGAGATGATCAGCGGCGTGCGCGCTTCGTCGATCAGGATGGAGTCGACTTCGTCGACGATGGCGAAGAAGTGCGGCCGCTGGACCATGTCCTCGAGCCGGTACTTCATGTTGTCGCGAAGATAGTCGAAGCCGTATTCGTTGTTGGTGCCGTAGGTGATGTCGCAGGCATAGGCGGCCTTGCGCTCCGCATCGTCCAGGCCATGGACGATCACGCCCGTGGTCATGCCGAGGAAGCTATAGATCTGGCCCATCCAGCCGGAGTCGCGGCGGGCGAGGTAATCGTTGACGGTGACGACGTGGACGCCCTTGCCGGCGAGCGCGTTGAGGTAGACGGCGAGCGTGGCCACCAGCGTCTTGCCTTCACCGGTCTTCATCTCGGCGATGTCGCCCTCGTGCAGCACCATGCCGCCGATCAGCTGAACGTCGAAATGGCGCTGGCCGAGCGTGCGCTTGGCAGCCTCGCGTACCGTGGCGAAGGCGGGCACCAGCAGGTCGTCCAGCGTCTTGCCCTCGGCGAGCTGCTGCCTGAACTCGGCGGTGCGGGCCTTGAGCTGCTCGTCGGAGAGCTTGATGAGCTCGGGCTCCAGCGCGTTGATCGCGTTGACGCGGGACTGATATCCCTTCACCCGCCGGTCGTTGGCGGAACCGAAAAACTTGCGGGCGAGCGCGCCGATCATGCCTAGTTCCTGTGTTCGCGATTTAACCGCGTTGGCCTAAGAAGTTGTCACCCTCCGGGCTATCAACTCACCGTGACGCCTTATGGCGCCAGAGCCCGGACTGCGGGGGGTCATCCGCCATATGGGTGGGAATTGGGCTAGTCTGGGTTCAACGGCCAAAAACGCAGCAAAATAAAAGCCATCGCCATGGTCGCGACCGCGCAGAGATATGGCCCGGTCAGGGCCTTGTCAACGGCAGGCGCATTGCGGCTAATTCATCATTTTGACAGACTTTTCGCGTTGCCAAGCCCCCCTGAATTGGGCGAGTGTCCGCCCCGCTCGAGCAGCCCCCTGCTTCAACAAAAGGATTTTCCATGACCACCTCGTTCCCGGTAACCACCGGCCTGCGTTTCCGCCAAGCGTCCGCCCTGGCTGGCAGCCTCGGCTTGGCAGCCTGCTTGGCGCTGACCCTGGCGTTCGCGGGCCCGCTCCGGGCGGCCGACGATCCGGTTCTGGCCAAGGTCAATGGCGCTGAAATCAAGAAGAGCGACGTCACCATGGCCGAGGAAGAGCTCGGACCGAGCCTCGCCCAGATGGATCCGGCGACCAAGGACGAAAACGTCCTGTCGTTCCTGATCGACATGAAGATCGTGGCCAAGGCCGCCGAGGACAAGAAGGTCGCCGACGGTGAGGAATTCAAGAAGCGCATGGCGTTCGCCCGCAACCGCCTGCTGATGGACAGCCTGCTCGCCCAGGAAGGCAAGGCGGCGAGCACCGACGACGCCATGAAGAAGGTCTATGAGGAGGCCTCCAAGCAGATCACCGGCGAGCAGGAAGTGCGCGCCCGCCACATCCTGGTCGAGACCGAGGACGAGGCCAAGGCGGTGAAGGCGGAGCTCGACAAGGGCGCCGATTTCGCCGACCTCGCCAAGAAGAAGTCCAAGGACCCGGGCTCTGCCGACGGCGGCGACCTCGGCTTCTTCACCAAGGAACAGATGGTGCCGGAGTTCTCGGCCGTGGCCTTCACGCTCGAGCCGGGCAAGATCTCCGACCCCGTCAAGTCGCAGTTCGGATGGCACATCATCAAGGTCGAGGAAAAGCGCAACCGCAAGGCGCCCGAGTTCGACCAGGTCAAGCCCCAGATCGAGCAGTACGTCACCCGCAAGGCCCAGGCCGATTACGTCGCCAAGCTGCGCACGGAAGCCAAGGTCGAGCGGCTGGACCAGCCGGCGGCCGACGCGTCCAAGGATGCCAAGCCGGCCGACAGCAAGATGGCCCCTCCGGCCAAGAAGTAAGAATTTGCTGTCACTTCGGTGACGCGGAGAGTATCTAAGCCTACCTGATGCCCGGCCCCCGCAAAGAGGGGCCGGGCATCTGCATATCCAGACCTCACCAAGGCCGTCCGCGATGTCCTCCTCCGTCTCTCCCCTCGCCCCCAAGAGTGTCCCCGATATGCCCGTGATCGCGGGCGTCCGTCTTGCGACGGCCGAGGCCGGCATCCGCTACAAGAACCGCACCGACGTGCTGCTCGCCATCATGGACAAGGGCACGGCCGTCGCCGGCGTCTTCACCAAGTCGAAATGCCCATCCGCGCCGGTGGAATGGTGCCGTGCCAAGCTGAAGGGCGGCAAGGCGCGCGCACTGGTCGTCAATTCCGGCAATGCCAACGCCTTCACCGGCAAGACTGGCCGGGCCTCCACCGCGCTGACCGCGAAGATCGCTGCCAAGGCCGTCGGCTGCAGCGAGAGCGAGATTTTCCTGGCTTCGACCGGCGTGATCGGCGAGCCGCTGGACGCGACCAAATTCGACGGCGTGCTGGGCCGCCTGGCCGTATCAGCCGAGCCAGGCGACTACCTCGCCGCAGCGAAAGCGATCATGACCACCGACACCTTCCCCAAGGTCGCGACCGCGACCGTGAAGCTCGGCAAGGCCAAGGTCACCATCAACGGCATGGCCAAGGGCGCCGGCATGATCGCCCCCGATATGGCGACCATGCTGTCCTTCATCTTCACCGACGCGCCGATCGCGCCCGCCGCGCTGCAGGCGCTGCTCAAGGCCGGCGTCGAGGACACCTTCAACGCGGTGACGATTGACGGCGACACCTCGACCTCGGACACGCTGCTGGCTTTCGCGACGGGTGCGGCCGCCGAACACGGCGCGCCAAAAATCAGCCGCGCCAGCGATCCGCGCCTGAAGGCTTTCGTGAAAGCGTTCAACCAGATCCTCGCTGACCTCTCCGAGCAGGTCGCTCGCGATGGCGAGGGCGCGCGAAAACTGGTCGAGATCACCGTCGAGGGCGCCAAGACCAAGGCTTCCGCCCGCAAGATCGCGATGTCGATCGCCAACTCGCCGCTGGTGAAGACCGCGATCGCCGGCGAGGACGCCAATTGGGGCCGCGTGGTGATGGCGGTCGGCAAGGCCGGCGAGCCAGCCGATCGTGACAAGCTGTCGATCTCCTTCAATGGCATCCGGGTCGCCAAGAGCGGCGCGCGCGATCCCTCCTACGACGAAGCGCAGGTGTCGGAGGCGATGAAGGCGCCGGAGATCGCGATCCGGGTCTCGCTCGGCCTCGGCAAGGGCCGCGATCGCGTGCTGACCTGCGACCTGACCAAGGAATATGTCGCGATCAACGGCGATTACCGGTCTTAGTGATCATGGCCGAGCTGAAGCTGACACTGGTGGTGGCCTGCGCGCTCGTCGACGCCGACAAGCGCGTCCTGATCGCGCAACGCCCGGAAGGCAAGACGCTTGCGGGCTTGTGGGAATTTCCTGGCGGCAAGCTCGAGCCGGGCGAGCGGCCCGAGCAAAGCCTGATCCGCGAGCTCCACGAGGAGCTCGGCATCACCGTCGCCGAGCCGTGCCTGGCGCCGCTGACTTTTGCGAGCCATGGCTATGAGACATTTCATCTGCTGATGCCGCTCTATATCTGCCGGCGCTGGGAAGGCATCGTCACGCCGCGTGAGGGGCAAAACCTGGCCTGGGTCCGCGCCAACAAGCTGCGCGACTACCCGATGCCGCCGGCGGACATTCCGCTGATCCCGCATTTGATCGATTTGCTGATGTGAGGCCTGCTTGCCCCGGACGCAGCGCAGCGCTTCTTCAGAGGTGCGCTGCAGAGCCGGGGCCCATGCTAGCGGCAGACTGGGTCCCGGCTCTGCGCAGCAGCGCAAGAGCGCTGCAGCGCGTCCGGGGCACGAATCACTCTTTCCCCGCCTTCTTCACCGCCTCCGCCAGGCTCGCTTTCGCCGAACCCGGCTTCAGCGGCTGCTGCTGGCTCGCATGTGGCGCCCAGCCGGACAGCCAGATGATGTCGAAGGTCGCACGGATACGGCCGTCTGCATCGGCAAAGCGCTCGGCATAGATTTCGGCCATGCGCAGCAGCGTCGCGCGCCGGCTCGGCGTGCGTCGCCGTTCGATCAGCACATTGGCCGCGCCCATGCGGCGAAGATCCTGCATCAACGTGAACGCGTCGCCATAACGCACCACGACACGATCGACGTCGGTGACCGGCAGCGCAAAGCCCGCTCGCTGCAACAGCGCGCCGATGTCGCGCAAATCGGCGAACGGCGCCACGCGCGGGGAGACCCCGCCTTCGCATTCGGCCTCCGCCGCGGCAAAGGCCTGCCGCAGCTCGGTCAGGCTATCGCCGCCGATCATCGCGGCGAGCAGCAGCCCGTCCGGCTTCAGCGCGCGGCGAACCTGCGCGAGCACGCCGGGGAGATCGTTGACGAATTGCAGCGCCAGTGCCGAGACGACGAGATCGAGGCTTTCGGGCACCACGGGCAATTTCTCGGAGCCCGCTGCGTCGAGCGCGATCCGTTGCATGGACAGCAACCCTCCGCGCAGCCCTGTGAGCCCCGCACCAGGCGTCCAGAGATCGGCCGGGGCGTGAAACTCGCGCATCACTGCCGCAAGCCGGTCGGACATGTCCTCGGCGACCCGGTCGAGCAGGAAGCTCTCGGGACCCTGCGCCAGCGCACGCCGCTGCCGCGCATGAAGCAGGGCGCGATCGAACAAGGCGGGCGGGGTCTGTGGGGTCTGAGCCATGCCGCTGGTTACGCCGATCATGCAGGCCATTGCAATCTCCTCTCTCGTGCCCCGCTCCTCTCTCGTGCCCCGGACGCGCAGCAGCGCTGCTGCGCGTCCGGGCACGGGAGCGTGGCTTGAGCGGATTGCCGTGGAACGCTAGCCTCCTGTCATGGAAGCTGATGCCGCCCCATCCCGTTCCATTGCCGCGCCTTTGCGTGCCGCGTGGACGGCTGGCCGCTATGTGCTGACACGGGCGGCAAAGCTCGCGCTCGACATTGCGCTGCCGACGCTCTGCGTGTCCTGTCGCGAGCCAGTCGATGGCGAGGGTGTGTGCGCGGCGTGCTGGTCGCGGCTGTCGTTCATTGAACGGCCCTATTGCCCGCGGCTCGGCATTCCCTTCGTCTACGATCCCGGCCCTGACATGCTGTCGATGGAGGCGATCGCGAGCCCGCCGGCTTACATGCGGGCACGCGCGGCGGTGCGCTATGACGATGTCGCGCGCACGCTGGTGCATGCGCTGAAATACCAGGACCGTACCGATCTCGCGCCGGCCATGGGCCGCTGGATGGCGCGCGCGGGCGGCGAGTTGCTCAACGGCGCTGACATGCTGGTGCCGGTGCCCCTGCATTGGCGGCGGGCCTGGCGCCGCCGCTACAACCAATCAGGCGCGCTGGCACAGATCATCGCACGCCAGAGCGGTGTGAGGGTGAGAGCCGAGGTGCTGCGCCGGGTGCGCGCCACCGAGCAGCAGATCGGCCTGTCGCGGGCGCAGCGCGCCACCAATGTGCAGGGCGCCTTCCAGGTATCCCCCGACCGTCAGTCCGAGGTCCAGGGCCGGCGCATCGTCCTTGTCGACGATGTCCTGACATCGGGCGCGACACTGGATGCCTGCGCCCGCGCTCTGCTGCGCGCCAAGGCGGCCCAGGTCGACGTGCTGGTCTTTGCCCGGGTTGTCGAGACCAGGTAAACCCCCATATAATTCAATAAATTCATGACATGAGAGCGCTTGATACCATGACCGCTGCTGTCGAGATCTACACCCGGCCGGGATGCGGCTATTGTTCCGCCGCCAGGTCGCTTCTGACCCGCAAGAAGGCGAGCTTCACCGAATTCGACGTCGCCAAGAATCCGTCCTGGCGTGAGGAGATGTACGACCGCGCCGGCGCGGGCTCGACCTTCCCGCAGATCTGGATCGGCGGAACTCATATTGGCGGCTGCGACGACCTCTACGCGCTCGACCGCGAAGGCAAGCTCGACGGCCTGCTTGAAAGCGTCAAGGCGGTCTCATGAGTGAGGACAGGACCTTCACCGCCGCCATGGTGCAGATGCGCACCGGCCTGATGCCGGGGCCGAGCCTGGCGCAGGCGACGAGACTCATCCGGGAGGCCGCCGCCAAGGGCGCCGACTACGTGCAGACGCCCGAAGTCAGCAACATGATGCAGCTGAACCGCAAGGCGCTGTTCGAACATCTGCAGAGCGAGGAGGACGATACCTCGCTCAAGGCCTATCGCGCATTGGCGGCCGAGCTGAAGATCCATATTCATGTCGGCTCGCTGGCGCTGCGCTTCTCGCCGGAAAAGGCGGTCAACCGCTCGTTCCTGATCGGGCCCGAGGGCAATGTGCTCGCGAGCTACGACAAGATCCACATGTTCGACATCGAGCTGCCGGACGGCGAGAGCTATCGCGAATCCGCCAATTACCAGCCGGGCGAGACCGCCGTGATCTCCGACCTGCCCTGGGGCCGTGTCGGCTTGACGATCTGCTACGACGTGCGCTTCCCCGCGCTCTATCGCGCATTGGCCGAGAGCGGCGCTCATTTCATCACCGTTCCCTCCGCCTTCACCCGCAAGACCGGCGAGGCGCACTGGCACATCCTGCTGCGTGCGCGCGCGATCGAGACCGGCTGCTTCATCTTCGCGGCGGCCCAGGCAGGCACCCATGAGAACAAGCGCGAGACCTATGGCCATTCGCTGATCATCGATCCCTGGGGCGAGATCCTCGCCGAGGGCGATGTCGAGCCCGGCATCATCATGGCCAAGATCGATCCGGCCAAGGTCGAGACCGCGCGCCGCGCCATCCCGTCGCTCCAGCACGGTCGCCGCTTCGGCGTCTCCGATCCCAAGGCCGGGCCGGATCATCTGCACCTGGTGCGAGGATCGGCATGATCCGCTACGCGCTCCGTTGCGACCGCAACCACGAGTTCGAGAGCTGGTTCCAGAGCTCGTCGGCCTATGACCAGCAGGTCAAGCGCAAGCTGGTGACCTGTCCGATCTGCGGCTCGGCCAAGGTCGACAAGGCGATCATGGCGCCGCGCATCGTCGGCAAGAAGGGGCGCGCAACGCCGCCGGCGGAGCCGACAACAACCGCCGCTCCAGAGGCTGCGTCGTCAGGTCCGACCTCGCTGATGCTGGCGCAGGAGCGCGAGCTGCGCGCCAAGCTGAAGGAGCTGCGCGACCACATCGTGACGAACGCCGATAATGTCGGCGACCGCTTCGCCAACGAAGCCCGCGCAATGCATTACGGCGACAAGGAACATCGCCCGATCTACGGCGAGGCTTCGCCTGATGAAGCGAAGTCGCTGATCGACGAGGGCATCGAGGTCTCGCCGCTACCGATCCTGCCGGAAGACCGGAATTAATAGTCTCGCTTCTCGTCATGGCCGGGCTTGACGGCGGCCGGGAAAGTCAAAATCCGACCAGCAGCGCCACGCCCACCACGATCAGCACGATACCAAAAACCTCGCGCGGCGCGATCGGCTGCTTGAACGAGTAATACGCCACGCCTTGCGCAAACAGCACCTCGATCAACGCGAGGGTGCGGACATTGGCTGCGGCCGTCAGCGCGAACGCCAGGAACCAGAACTGCGAAGCGAAGGCGCCCGTGAAGCCGGCCATCATGGACGGCCGCCATAGTCCGAGAATTCCCCGCAACACGTTGGGCGCGCGCCAGAGCAAATAGACTGTCAGGATCGACGTCTGCACGAACAGGCCAAGCACCAGCGTGAACGAGGCCGCGGTCACGAAGGAGACGCCGGGAACGTTGATGATCGCGCCGCGGAAACCGACCGCAGACAGCGCGAACGCCGCCGCTGCAACGAGCCCGGTCATGGTCGGCCTCAACTCGGCAAAACTCTTCTCGCCGCCGGGGCGCAGCGCAGTGATGACGACGCCCACGGTGGCGATCACGATCGCCACCACTTTCAGCCCGGTCAGGTGATCGCCGAGGAAGACGAAGCCGAAGATCGCGGTCTGGATCGCTTCGGTCTTGAGGTAGGCCGTCGTCACCACGAAGGAGCGGTCGTTCATGGCCAGCAGCATCAAACCGGTCGCGACGATCTGGCTGAGCGCGCCCAGCAGCAGCCACGGCCAGAACATCGATGGCGGCATGCCGATGTGATCGCCGGTTGCGACCAGCACCAGCCCCAGAAACAGCAGCGAAAACGGGAAGCCGAACAGGAAGCGGATATTGGTCGCGCCCCATGTCCCCAGCGGCTTCGTCAGCGACCGCTGCATCGCATTGCGCGCGACCTGGCCGAGCGCAGCGATGACGGTGAAGGGAATCCAGAGACTGGTGACGGTGAACATGGGACGGGTGGCTAATGCAGGTAAAGGATTGCGGCCACCGTGCCGTCAGCTATTCGATGGGTCAACCACACGAACGTCATGGGAGCGATGCTCGCGCCACAAACTCAGTGTTTGTGGAAGCAGCTAGGCCACGACTAGCAGCCCCCCTCACATCATCGCTTCAGCCACCACCATGTAGTTCACGTCCATGTCGGACGAGAGCGTCCATTTGTCGGCGAAGGGGGAGTAGACCACGCCGGTCTGCTCGGTGATGACGAGGCGGTTGTCGAGGAGATGTTTGGTCAGCTCGTCAGGGGTGACGAACTTGTTCCATTCGTGGGTGCCGGGCGGCAGCCAGCGCAACACGTATTCGGCGCCGACGATGGCGAGCGCAAAGCTCTTCCAATTGCGGTTGAGCGTGGACACCACCATCAGGCCGTTCGGCTTCAGCATCGAGGCGCAGCGCTTGAGAAAAACGCCGACGTCGACGACGTGCTCGATCACCTCCATCGCCAGCACGATGTCGAAGCGCTCGCGCGGATCAATCTCCTCCACCGTGGTGCAGCGGTAATCGATCGACAGATGGCTCTTACCGGCATGCAGCTTCGCGGCCGCAATGTTGCTGGCCGACGGGTCGACGCCGATGACCTGTGCGCCCAGGCGCGACAGCGGCTCGCACAACAGGCCGGCGCCGCAGCCGATGTCGAGCACACGCAGGCCACCGAGGCTGTTGAGGCTGCGCACATTGCGCTCGAACTTGCGGCAGGCGGCGTCGCGGATATAGCCGAGCCGCAGCGGATTGATCCGGTGCAGCGGCGCCATCTTGCCTTTGGGGTCCCACCACTCGGCTGACAGCTTTGAGAATTTCGCGATCTCGGCGGCGTCGACGGTCGAGCCCGGCGGCATGGTGGCAGTTGCGGAACTATCTTGCTGCATGCTCATGGTTACGCGCGGTCCTAACGCGTGGTGATCGAACTACGGAAGGCAAGCGGATCGGCGATGGTCTTGATCGTTTCGATCCCTTCGCCGACGCCGCGAATGGTCACGTCGCCATAGTTGAGAATTCGTCCAAGAATCGTCTGGTCGACATCGACACTCTCGACCTTATCCAGCGCCATTTCAAAGGTGCGACGCTTGATGAACCCGGTCTTATGCACAACCCTGAGATTGGTGACGTCGGTCTCGGTGGTGAAGCGGTGGAACCAGCCTTTCACCGTCCAGAACAGGGCGGCCAGCGCCACCAGGCCGGAGCCGAACAAACAGATGATCATCACGCCGTAGATGTCGGTCCGGCGAGAGACCACGAATAGGGCGATCGCCACGATCCAGGCCAGAATGGCCGGGAAGTAGAAGATCCAGTGCGCATTGGTCGAATACAGCACCCGCTCGCCGGGCTGCAGGATTTCGTCAATATAGCGCGCCATGACCTCTGATAACCCATTGCCTGGACTGGCCGGTGCAGGAACCCGCTTGCCCCCGGACCCGCCCCTCTGTATACGCGCGGTCGGTATCCCCCTGGGCATCCGTCCGGCGCGGGTCACCATACTGATCCTCAAGAGGGAATGCACGCGTCGTCATGAGCCGTCTCGTGATGAAATTCGGCGGCACGTCCGTCGCCAACATCGAACGTATCCGCAACGTCGCACGCCATGTGAAGCGTGAGGTCGACGCAGGCCATGAAGTGGCTGTGGTCGTCTCGGCGATGTCGGGCAAGACCAACGAGCTGGTGGCCTGGTGCACCGAGGCCTCGCCGATGCACGACGCGCGCGAATACGACGCCGTCGTCGCCTCCGGCGAACAGGTCACCTCGGGCCTGCTGGCCATCGTGCTCCAGAGCATGGGCATCCAGGCCCGCTCCTGGCAGGGCTGGCAGATCCCGATCAAGACGAGCGATGCTCATGCCTCGGCCCGGATCGAGGACATCGACGGCAGCGAGATCATCAAGCGCTTCCAGGAGCGGAAAGAGGTCGCTGTCATCGCCGGCTTCCAGGGCATCGATCCCAGGACGGGCCGTATCACCACCCTTGGCCGTGGCGGCTCCGATACCTCGGCCGTGGCGATTGCCGCCGCCGTCAAGGCCGATCGCTGCGACATCTACACCGACGTCGATGGCGTCTACACCACCGACCCGCGCATCGTGCCGAAGGCCAAGCGGCTCGACAAGATCGCATTCGAAGACATGCTGGAACTGGCCTCCCAGGGCGCCAAGGTGCTCCAGGTGCGCTCGGTGGAACTCGGCATGGTCCACAACATGCCGATCTTCGTCCGCTCCAGCTTCGACAAGCCCGAGGATATCGACCCGCATGCCAACCAGCCGCCCGGCACCCTGATCTGCGGCGAGGAGGAGATCATGGAAAACCACGTCGTCACCGGTATCGCCTTTTCGAAGGACGAGGCCCAGATCTCGGTGCGCCAGATCGAGGACAAGCCTGGCGTTGCCGCATCGATCTTCGGCCCGCTCGCGGATGCCAATATCAACGTCGACATGATCGTCCAGAACGTGTCTGAAGACGGCAAGACCACCGACCTCACCTTCACGGTGCCGGCCGCCGACCACGTCAGGGCCAAGGAGACGATCACCGCCGCCAAGGCCAAGATCGGGTATGCACGGCTGGATACTGCGACCGACGTCGCCAAGATCTCGGTGATCGGCAGCGGCATGCGCAGCCATGCCGGCGTCGCGGCCCAGGCGTTTTCGGCCCTCGCAGGACGGAATATCAACATCCGGGCCATTACAACCTCCGAGATCAAATTCTCGGTTTTGATCGACACCGCCTATACCGAGCTTGCGGTGCGCACGCTGCACACGCTCTACGGCCTCGATCAGGCCTGAAGCGCGACCGTCGCATGGTCTTGCCGGAAAACTGCTTCGCACTTTCCGGACCATGCCAAGGCTAATTTTCTCTTAGCGGTCGCAGCAAACGCTGGGGTGTACACACCTTCGCGTTTGGCAGGCGTTTTGCTTGGCAAAACAAGCCTCAATTCGCTATACGGCGGACAGGGTGGGCTGCCGCAGACTGTGTCCCAGTTCAGGCGGCGCTGATTCGACGCAAGCACAAAATCTCAGGAAGATTTGCGTTTGCGCCTGCGCCGGACAAACAATTTGATTGTTTTTCTGGAATTTTAGGCCAGCCGCCGGCCAATATCGCCGGACCGGGCAGACGGAGGAGATTGACGGTTCATGCGGAGCGCGTCGGGAGGTCCCCGCGTCTTATTGAGACGGCTCCGCGAAACCATGGCGGAGCAGGTCTCGGCCCAGGAGCGGCTGGACAAGATCGTGGTGCTGATTGCCGCCAACATGGTGGCCGAGGTGTGCTCGGTCTATGTGCTGCGAGTTGACAACACCCTCGAGCTCTACGCCACCGAAGGCCTCAACCGCGAGGCCGTGCACCACACCGTCCTCAGCGCCCATGAGGGCCTGGTCGGCCTTGTCGCCAGCGAGGCGACGCCGCTCAATCTGAACGACGCGCAGAGCCATCCGGCCTTCTCGTTCCGCCCCGAGACCGGCGAAGAGATCTATCACTCCTTCCTCGGCGTGCCGATCCTGCGCGCTGGCAACACGCTCGGCGTGCTGGTGGTGCAGAACCGCGCCAAGCGCACCTATGTCGAGGAGGAGCTCGAGGCGCTGCAGACCACCGCCATGGTGCTGGCGGAGCTGATCGCGTCAGGCGAATTGTCCGCGCTGGCCCAGCCGGGCCTGGAGCCGGCCGCGCGCCATTCGACGCAGAAGGCCGGTGCGATCCTCTCGGAAGGAATTGCGCTCGGCCATGTGGTGCTGCACGAGCCGCGCGTCGTCATCAAGGACTACATTGCCGAGGACCTGCCGAAGGAAATCAAGCGGCTCGACACCGCGCTGGCCAAGCTGCGCTCGGATCTCGACCGCATGCTGGAGCGCGGCGATGTCGCCGAGGGCGGCGAGCACCGCGACGTGCTCGAAGCCTACCGCATGTTCGCCAACGATCAGGGCTGGTCGCACAAGCTGCACGAGGCGGTCGCCACCGGCCTCACCGCGGAAGCCGCCGTCGAGCGCGTCCAATCCGACACCCGAGCCCGCATGCTGCGCTCCACCGATCCATACCTGCGCGATCGCCTGCATGACCTGGAAGACCTCGGCTACCGCCTGATGCGGCAGCTGGTCGGCCAGGACCACGCGCCTTCACGCGAACAATTGCCCGACAATGCCATCGTCATCGCGCGTGCGATGGGCCCGGCGGCACTGCTCGATTACGACCGCAAGCGCCTGCGCGGCATCGTGCTGGAGGAAGGCACCGCCAACTCCCACGTCTCGATCGTGGCCCGCGCGCTCGGCATTCCCGCGGTCGGCGAAGTGCCGAATGCGCCCGGCATTGCCGATCCAGGCGATGCCATCATCGTCGACGGCACCTCGGGCGCGATCTATGTGCGCCCGTCGCAGGAGATCGAAGCAGCCTATGCCGAACGGGTGCGCTTCCGCGCCCGCCGCCAGGCACAATATCTGGCGCTGCGCGACCGGCCCTGCGTCACCAAGGACGGCGAGAAGGTCGAGCTCCTGATCAATGCGGGCCTTGCCATCGACCTGCCGCATATCGACGACACCGGCAGCGCCGGCATCGGCCTGTTCCGCACCGAGCTGCAATTCATGGTGGGACAGAGCCTGCCGCGCACCAGCGACCAGCTCGCGCTCTACCGCGCCGTGCTGGACGCCGCGGGCCCCAAGCCCGTCACCTTCCGCACCCTCGACATCGGCGGCGACAAGGCGCTGCCCTACATGGAGACGGTGATCGAGGAGAATCCCGCGCTCGGCTGGCGCGCGATCCGGCTCGGACTGGACCGTCCCGGCCTCTTACGCGGCCAGATCCGCGCGTTGCTCCGGGCCGGCGGCGGCCGCGCACTGCGGATCATGTTCCCGATGATCACGGAGGTCGCCGAATTCGATTCGGCGAAGGCGCTGGTCGAGCGCGAGCTGACTTATTTGCGCCAGCATGGCCACACCCTGCCGGAGCGCATCGACATCGGCACCATGGTCGAGGTGCCCGCCCTGCTCTACCAGCTCGACGAACTCCTGAAGAAGGTCGACTTCATCTCGGTCGGCTCCAACGATCTGTTCCAGTTCCTGTTCGCGGTCGACCGCGGCAATGCCAAGGTCTCCGAGCGCTTCGACACCATGTCGACGCCGATCCTGCGCGCGCTGCGCGACATCGCGCAAAAAACGCTGGCCGCGAAGAAATCGCTGTCGCTCTGCGGCGAGATGGCCTCGAAGCCGATCGGCGCGCTGGCGCTGCTGGCGATGGGCTACCGCTCGCTGTCGCTGTCGGCGACCGCGCTCGGCCCGGTCAAGGCGATGGTGATCGACCTCGACGTCAACAAGGCTGCAGCGATGCTTGGACCCCTGCTGGATGCACCTAGCGGCAGCGTTTCGATCCGGCAGAAGCTGACGGAATTTGCCGAGGCCGAGGGCCTGGCGTTGTAGCGGACCTGCCGCTCGCCGTCGCCGCCTCGCTTCCCTCCGCTATTCGAGACTGAACCATGTCGTCACTCCCCGAAGCCAAATTGGACCTCCTGCTCGCGCATCACGCGTCCCTCGAGGCCGAGTCGCTCGGACAGCTCTCCTCCGAGCGCTACGTCCAGGTCACGCGCGAGCTCGCCGAGATCACCCCGCTGATCGAGGCGGTGAAGACGTATCGCTCTGCCGTCAAGGAGCTCGCCGACACCGAGGCGCTGATCGCCGATCCGGCGACCGATGCCGAGATGCGCAGCATGGCCGAAGCCGAGCGCGACGAGCTCAATCCGAAGATCGAGGAGCTCGTCCAGAAGATCCGCATCGCGCTGCTGCCCAAGGACGCCATGGACGACCGCAACGTCGTGCTGGAAATCCGCGCCGGCACCGGCGGCGACGAGGCCTCGCTGTTCGCCGGCGATCTGTTCCGGATGTACGAACGCTTCGCTGCCTTGCAGGGTTGGAAGGTCGAGGTGATCTCGGCGAGCGAAGGCACTGTCGGCGGCTACAAGGAAATCATCGCGGAGGTGCAGGGCCGCGGCGCGTTCTCGAAGCTGAAATTCGAATCCGGCGTGCACCGGGTGCAGCGCGTGCCCGACACCGAGACGCAGGGGCGCATCCACACCTCGGCGGCCACCGTCGCGGTGATGCCCGAGGTCGAGGATGTCGACGTCGAGATCAGGAACGAGGATCTGCGCATCGAGACCATGCGCGCGCAAGGCGCCGGCGGCCAGCACGTCAACAAGACGGAATCGGCGATCCGCATCACCCATATCCCGACCGGGATCGTGGTGATGATGCAGGACAGCCGCTCGCAGCACAAGAACCGCGCCTCGGCGATGAACATCCTGCGCTCGCGCATCTACGATGCCGAGCGGCAGCGCGTCGATGCCGCACGCTCGGCCGAGCGTAAGGAGAAGGTCGGCTCCGGCGACCGCTCCGAGCGCATCCGCACCTATAATTTCCCGCAAGGTCGCGTCACCGACCACCGCATCAATCTGACGCTCTACAAGCTGCCGCAGGTGATATCAGGCGAAGCGCTCGGCGAACTCACCGATGCGCTGACCACGGAGCACCAGGCCGCGCAGCTCGCCGCACAGGGCGCAGCGGCCTGACAGGCCGCGGGGCGTTCAGGCCTCGCCGGGCGCTCCGAAGGTTTTCAACAGACGGCTCAGCGCCGGGCTCGCGGCGCGGCGGAGCTCCTCGAGGTTCTTGCGCGAGAGCGCCTGGAGCTTCTGCTCGCCTTTTTTCGTCAGCTTGAGATGCACGCGCCTGGCATCCTCCGGATCGGCGAGGCGAGCGACAAGGCCCCGCTTTTCGAGGCGATTGATCAGCTCGACAGCGGAGTGATGCCGGATCAGCAGAAATTTCGCGACGTCGCCAACGGTTGCCGGGCCCGGGCGGACAAAGCCCTTGATGCCGAGCAGCGCCTGATGTTGCGTCGGCGTCAATCCCTGTACGGCGGCGGCCGCCTCGCTGAATGCCAGAAAGCTTCGGATCTGGTAGCGAAACTGCGCCAGCGCTGCGTAATCGGAGTCACGCATCGTACTGCGCCTCGCCGATGCCACCACCTTCGACCGCTGCGCCCTCTTGGCTTGAGCCATGCCTGCCTCGACAATGCCGCCCGCCGTCGCCGGAGGCTTAGCCTAAAGTAGCAAGCGGCCGCAGCCGGACCAACCGGCCGAGGTCACGGATGCACAGCTATCCGACGGCCTATTCGACGCTGGACGACATTCTGATCGTCATAGGCCGCCATGGATGTCCCTCCTGCGCTGCGCGGTGATCAAGCGCGCTCGTTTCCGTTGACGCTGGCAAGGCAGCCGATCTATCCACGATGCCAGGCAGGATGGTTCCCCTTGGCGACAGGCTTTGATCCCGGACAGAGCATCGAGAGCGCGCGACGTGCGCTGTCGGCGCTGCTGCAATCGGCCGGCGTCGAGGAGCCGTCCCTCGATGCGCGCCTGCTTGTTGGCGCTGCACTGGGGCTCGATCTGACCGGCCTGATCACGGAGGCGGCGCGACCGCTCACGCCAGAGGAGGCTGCGCGGCTCGAAGGGTACGCGCAGCGAAGGCTCGCACATGAGCCGGTCGCCCGCATTCTCGGCATCAGGGAATTCTGGGGTCTGCCGTTTCGTTTGTCGGAAGCAACCCTGGTCCCCCGACCCGATACCGAGACGGTGGTCGAGCGTGCACTCGAGCATTTTCGCGAGCTCGGTCGCTCTCATCCGCCTGTTATCGCCGATATCGGCACCGGATCGGGCGCGATCCTGCTTGCGCTGCTGCACGAGATTCCCGAAGCCTTTGGTGTCGGCACCGATCTCAGCCTGACCGCGCTTGATACCGCCAGGGTCAATGCCGCCGCCCTCGGCCTCGCCCACCGCGCCGGCTTCGTCGCCTGCTCGTATGCGGCGGCCCTTCGCGGCCCGTTCGACCTGATCGTGTCCAACCCGCCCTATATTCCTGCAGGGGAGATTCCGAAATTGGGCATCGAGGTCCGCGAGTACGATCCGCACCTGGCGCTCGATGGCGGCAATGACGGATACGATGCCTACCGTGCCATGATACCCCAGGCAGCCGGCCTGCTCACCCCCGGCGGGGCGCTGATCGTCGAGGCCGGCCAGGGACAGGCGCCGATGATTGAAACCTTAATGGCAGCTGCCGCGTTATCGATCGACCGGCCCCCCAAGGCTGACCTGGCGGGCATTCCCAGGGCCGTCTCGGCCCGAAAAATGCCCCCATAAAAGCCGGATTGGGCTCGAAAAACCTCTTGGAATATCCCGTGGGAACGACTACGTTCCGGTCAACACATCGGTGCCGGCCCCGTAGACCTACGGGCGAAAGCCGGGCTCTCGGGCGAGAGCTTTACTGATTATAGGTTCCAAGCCGCAGGTCCTGTTGAGCGCGATGGCCAGTAGAGCTGCGCTGCTCTCCGACCGCAACGTGAACGAAAGCCTGATATTGCGCTTGAAGACTTACGCAACAAAGCTGGGCTTGTTTCGGCAGGCGATATGAATGGGTTCGCTGGCAATGGATGCTGGCGGGTGGGGAACGCGTCTTTGTTGAACGCGACGGCCGACGAACATTGGCAGGGTTCAAACCGCACTTGCGCGCGGTGCGCATGAGGCCTGTGAACCCTTGTCATCAGGTCACTCCTAGCAATCAGTAATGCGTGCAACCTCTAGGGCTGGAATTAAAGGCAGGACATGAGAAACGGTCAGAACAAGCAGCGGATGCGCAACCGCAACAACAACAATAACAACAACCGACGCGGCCAGAACCCGATGACCCGGGTCTACGAATCGAACGGCCCCGACATCAAGATCCGCGGCACTGCCTCCCACATCGCCGAAAAATATCTTCAGCTGGCGCGCGACGCCCGCTCCTCGGGCGACCCGGTTGCCGCCGAAAACTACTACCAGCATGCCGAGCACTATTTCCGCCTGATCGCGGCGGCCCAGGAGCAGTTCCGCCAGAACCAGCAACCGCGCGGCGAGGAGCCCATCAGCACCAGCAGCGATGACGGCGAGGACGACGGCGATAATTTCTCGGCCTTCGGCCAGGAGCCGGGTTTCGTTCCGCAGCCGCCGCAGCAACAGCCCTTCATGCGCGACCGCGACGGCCAGCGCGATCACCAGCGTGATTACCAGCAGCGCGACAACCAGCAGCCCTATCAGCGCGATCAGCAACCGCGCGAGCATCGCGAGCGCGACCATCGTCCGCAGCCGCAATATCATCAGCAGCCGCAGCCGCAGAACCAGCCGCAACCTGTCGTCGCCGATGCCGGCAGCGTCGATCGCCTGCCGTCCTTCATCACCGGCGCGCAGCCGCAGACCAACGGTGCGCCCGGCGGCTTCGAAGGTGGCACTGGCGGCGGGGGTGAGCGTTATCCGCGGCGACGCCGCCGGCCGCATGGCGGCCCGCGTCCCGAGCGCGAGGCCGCTCCGGCCGCGACAAGCGACGATCTCGCCCCTGGCGAGTAAGCCACCCTTCCGATCTTGATGGATTGCAGTCGTCCCGGCCTCGCCGCCGGGACGATTTGTTTTCAGCCCCGCCTCACCGTGGTCGAGGACGGCACCAGCACCGGTTTCGCCAGCGAGGGAATCAGCCTCGCCCGTTCGCGCTTGGCGGGGATCGCGCGATAGACCTGCTTGGTCGCTTCGACGATGTGGACGCCGGCGAAGGGCAGCGACAGCGCCGCTCCAGCCCGCTCCCACATCTGCGCTGACTTCAGCACCCAGCGACCGGCATAAGGCGGCATGAACAGCGCCTCGCCCCAGCCGGTCGGCGTGAACCAGGTCTGGCGCAACAGGTCCGTGATCTGCGAGCGCGAATAGGGACGGCCGTGGCCGAACGGCGTGTTGTCGCTCCGCGTCCAGACGCCGCGCCTGTTCGGAATCACCGCGATGACACGCCCTGAGGGCGACAGCACCCGCCACACCTCGCGCAGCAGCGCGGCCGGATCGTCCGACATCTCCAGCGCATGGATCAGCAGGATGCGGTCCACAACAGCGTCGGGAAGCGGCAGCGAGAACTCATCGACCAGCGCGGCCAGCGCGGGCCGCCCGGTCGGCCATTTGAGCACGCCCTGCGCTGCCGGCATGAAGGCAATACAGCGCTCCGCGTCCTCGCGGAACAATCCGAGATAGGGCGTCGGGTAGCCGATGCCGAGCACGCGCTGGCCCTCGGCGCCCGGCCAGCGTTCCCTGATGCCGCGATTGATCATCTGCCGCGCCACGATGCCGAGACGGCGGGAATAGAATTCTCTGAGGTCGACGACGTCGATGGTCATGAGGGCAATGTAACATGCGCTGGGGCGCGGCTGCGCGCCCAATATTGCATTGCCTGCGCAACGTTAACGCCATATTTGTCTGGCGGGGCTGAGCGCGATGGAGATGTCATGGCCGCCGAAATTCGTACTTTCACCTGTTTAAACGACAATTTCGGTTATCTGATCCACGATGTGGAAACCAAGGCAACCGCGTCGATCGACGCCCCCGAAGCCGGCCCCATCATCAAGGCGCTGGAGCGTGAGGGCTGGCAGCTCACCGACATCCTGATCACCCATCATCATGGCGATCATGTCGGCGGGGTCGCCGAGCTCAAGCAGAAATACAATTGCCGCGTCGTCGCGCCGCATGACAAGACGACGAAGATCGCCAATGTCGATTTGCGCGTTGCCAATGCCGACGTGGTCAAGGTCGGCTCGTTGCTGGGGCGCGTGCTGGAGACGCCCGGTCACACGCTCGATCACATCTCCTACGTGTTCGATACCGAGAAGACGCTGTTCGCCGCCGACACGCTGTTCTCGATCGGCTGCGGCCGGGTGTTCGAGGGCAACTATCCGATGATGTGGGACTCGCTCTTGAAGCTGCGGGCGCTCCCCGACGACTTCAAGCTCTATTGCGGCCACGAATACACGGCGTCCAACGTCAAATTCGCACTCACCGTGGAGCCCGACAATGCGGCGCTGCAGGCAAGGGCGGCCGAGGTTGCGAAGCTGCGGGCGGAGAACAAGCCGACGATTCCCTCACTGCTTGGCGATGAGAAGCGAGCAAACGTGTTCCTGCGCGCTGACGAACCGGCGGTCGCAGCCAGGCTACACATGAAGGGCGCGGATGCCGCCGCAGTGTTCGGCGAGCTGCGCGAGCGCAAGAACAAGTCCTGACGCAAAGCCTTGAACAATAAAACCTGGCGGGGATCGATGCCGACCGCAGCCGAGATCATCGCGCGCCTCGAACTCCGCCCGCATCCCGAGGGCGGCCATTACCGCGAGACCTTTCGCGACCAGACCACCGACGCCAACGGCCGGTCACGCTCGACGCTGATCTACTTCCTGCTGGCGTGCGGCGAGCGCTCGCACTGGCATCGGATCGATGCGGTCGAGACCTGGCACTATTATGCCGGCAGTCCCTTGATGCTGCGCATCGCCCATGAGGGCTGCTCCCAGCACGAGGTGCGGCTCGGCACCGACCTCGTCAGCGGCGAGCGGCCGCAGGCCATCGTGCCGGCGCACGCCTGGCAAATGGCGGAGACCACTGGCGAGTGGACGCTGGTCGGCTGCACCGTGGCGCCGGCATTCGAGTTCGCAAAGTTCGAGCTCGCGCCGAAGGGCTGGGAGCCGTCGCCCAACTGTCATTCCGGGACGCCGCGCAGCGGCGAGCTATGATGCGCAATTGCGCATCTGAGAATCCGTTTCACCATCATCGACGCGGATAGATGGATTCCGGGCTCGCGCTTCGCGCGCCCCGGAATGACGATCATCGCTTTCGCAGCACCATGTCCTTCGCGGCGATCAGGCCGCCGCCGGCGATCAGGATGGCGGCGACCGCGATGTTGGCGCTGGCTTTGGCAAAGCCGGCTGCAATGAGGAAGCCGGTCGAGAGCAGCGGCGTCGCGTAGGACGCGGCGCCAAGCACGCGGATGTCACCCCACTTCATGCCGACGTCCCAGGCGTAGAAGGCAGCACCGACCGGGCCGATGCCGAGCCCGATCACGGCGAGCCATTGCAAAATGGTCTCCGGCCATACCGTGGTCTCGAGCAGACTATGCATCAGCGCGGCGAGCAGCGATGTGGCGAGGCAGAAGCCGGCGACAGCATCGGTCGGCACTGCCTTCAATCGCCGAGACAGCACCGAATAGGCCGCCCAGACGAAGGCGGCGATGAAGGCCGCGATCAATCCCGGTACCGCACCCGGCGCGAAGCCTGACGTATTGCCGGCAAACAGCAGCACCGTGCCGACGAGGCCGAGCACCGCACCGACGATGTGATGCACGGCAAGCCGCTCGCCCGGCAGGAAGGACGAGAACAGCACGATCAGCAGCGGCCACATGTAATTGAGAAGGCCCGCTTCGGCGGGCGGGGCAAAGCGCAGCGCGAGGAAATACAGTGCGTGATAGCCGAACAGGCCGCCGACGCCGACGACCCACACCACCACTGGCTGCCGCAGACTCTTTGCAGCATCACCGCGGCCGATCCAGGTGAGCAGCCCAACGAGGCCGCCGATCGCGAACGTCATGGCGGCGAGCTGAAAGGCCGGAATCTTGCCGGTCGCCACCGTCATCACTGACAGCAGCGACCACATCAGGATCGCGGTCAATCCGATCAGTGTGGCAGTACGCGGGGTCATCGATCAAAGGCTCTGAGGACGCTTATGCCCGGCGCGAGGCCGGGCATTTGCGTCTTCACTATCGCCTTGTCGCGCCCAACGCTACAGGCTTGATGTTCCTATCAGGCCTGATACTGGCCGCCATTGATGGACAGCGTCGAGCCGGTGATGAAGCCGGCTTCGTCGGCCGCGAGGAACACGACGGCGCGGGCGATCTCCTCCGGTTCGCCGAGCCGGTTGACCGGAATCTGCGGAATCACGTTCTTCTCCAGAACGTCCTTCGGCACGGCCTGCACCATCTCGGTGTTGATGTAGCCGGGGCAGATCGCATTCACGGTGATGCCGCCCTTGGCGTTCTCGAGCGCGAGCGCCTTGGTGAAGCCGATGTCGCCGGCCTTCGCTGCGGAATAGTTGACCTGGCCGAACTGACCCTTCTGGCCGTTGATTGACGAGATCGAGATGATGCGGCCGAACTTGCGCGAACGCATGCCCTCGATCACCTGCCGCGTCATGTTGAACAGCGAGCCGAGATTGGTGTTGATGACGGCGTTCCACTGCTCGAGCGTCATCTTGTGGAAGGCGGTGTCGCGCGTGATGCCGGCATTGTTGACGAGCACCTCGACCGGCCCGAGATCGGCCTCGACCTTCTTTACGCCCTCGGCGCAGGCATCGAAGCTGCTGACGTCCCATTTGTAGACGGCAATACCGGTCTCGGCCTTGAACTTCTCCGCCGCCGCGTCGTTGCCGGCGTAGCTCGCCGCGACCTTGTAGCCGGCCGCCTTCAACGCCTTGCTGATCGCAGCTCCAATGCCCCGCGTACCACCCGTCACCAATGCAACTCTTGCCATATCGTATTCCTTCCCTTGGACTCTTCGGACGTTTCTGAGCGATGGTTTTTAGCGATGGATTATGCGGTTGGTTTGACGGACATCAAGAACAAAACGCCCGGCGTTGAGCCGGGCGTTTGTATTTAGTCGAGGCTGGCGCGGTTGCGAAGAATATTTGATTTGCAACCGCCGCCTTTTTAATCGCGTGCATCGCACTCTACCTGCGTGTGCAGCGCACCCGTCAGTCAAGTGTCAGTTTCAGTCGCGCGCGAGACACATTGCGATGCCCATGCCACCGCCGATGCACAGGGTGGCAAGGCCCTTCTTCGAATCACGCTTCTGCATTTCGTGCAGCAGGGTCACCAGCACGCGCGCGCCGGACGCACCGACCGGGTGACCGATCGCGATCGCACCGCCGTTGACGTTGACCTTGGAAGTGTCCCAGCCAAGGTCCTTGTTGACGGCGCAAGCCTGTGCCGCAAAGGCCTCGTTGGCCTCGATCAGGTCGAGATCGCCGACGCTCCAGCCGGCCTTCTTCAGCGCGGCGCGCGAGGCCGGGATCGGGCCCGAGCCCATGATCTTCGGATCGACGCCGGCCTGCGCCCACGACACGATGCGCGCGAGCGGCTTCTTGCCTTCCTTGGCGGCCTGCTTGGCAGTCATCAGCACCACGGCGGCGGCGCCGTCATTGATGCCGGAGGCGGAGCCAGCGGTGACCGTGCCATCCTTCTCGAAGGCTGGCTTGAGCTTGGCCATCGCATCGAGCGTGGCACCATGGCGCGGATATTCGTCGGCGCTGACGACCACGTCACCCTTGCGGGTCTTGATGGTGACAGGAACGATCTCGTCGTTGAACCTGCCGGCCTTCTGCGCAGCTTCAGCCTTCTGCTGCGAGGCGACAGCGAACTCGTCCTGCTGGGCGCGGGTGATCTGCCACTGCCGCGCGACGTTCTCGGCGGTGTTACCCATGTGGTAGCCGTTGAAGGCGTCCCACAGGCCGTCCTTGATCATGGTGTCGACCAGTTCGAGGCCGCCCATCTTGACGCCGCCACGCAGGTGCTGAGCATGCGGAGCCATGCTCATGGACTCCTGGCCGCCGGCGACGACGATCTCGGAATCGCCGTTGAGGAGCGCCTGGTAGCCGAGCGCGACGGTACGCAGGCCCGAGCCGCAAAGCTGGTTCACGCCCCAGGCCGGGCTCTCGACGGGGATGCCGGCCATGATCGAGGCTTGGCGGGCGGGGTTCTGGCCTTGGGCAGCGGTCAGGATCTGGCCCATGATGACTTCCGAGACCCGGCCGGGCTCGATGCCACCGCGCTCCAGCGCCGCCTTGATGGCGACGGCGCCGAGGTCGTGTGCGGGAAGGGTCGCGAAGGCTCCGTTGAAGCTTCCGACCGGGGTGCGGGCGGCGCTGACGATGACGACATCGTCTGACATGGGCATCTCCTGGGGCTTGAGGTTCTGTGTCGAGGGGGCGGGCGGGCGCAGGAAAAGGCCCGTCAGTCTCATCCGGCATCCTGTTAACGTCGTTGAGGCATGTCAATGCCGCACCGCATTCAAAATAGCGTTCTTGGTGCTTTCGCAAGCAAGTTTTTGCTGCGCAATTAACCGTGCCGCACAAAACGGTGGCGTGCCCCCGTTGAAAATGCTTACTTTGTTGCGTTGCGTACTCGTCCCGCCCTGCGGCATGGCCGCAAGGTTCCCGTTCTCCGCGCTTGCAAGTGAGAGCCCATGGCGAAATCAGACCAACCCACCACGATCAAGAAATACGCGAACCGTCGGCTCTATAACACCGGAACGAGCACCTATGTGACGCTCGAGGATCTCGCCGCCATGGTCAAGGATGGCGAAGATTTCCTAGTCTACGACGCCAAGACCGGCGACGACATCACCCGCTCCGTGCTCGCCCAGATCATCTTCGAGCAGGAGAACAAGGCCGGCCAGAACCTCTTGCCGACCACCTTCCTGCGTCAGTTGATCCGCTTCTATGGCGACAGCATGCAGATGGTGGTGCCGAAATATCTGGAGCAGTCGATCGCGACGCTGACCCAGGAGCAGGAGAAGTTCCGCAAGCAGATCGCCAACACGCTGTCCGGCACGCCCTTCGCGCCGCTGGAAGAGCAGGTCCGCCGCAACATGGAGCTGTTCCAGCAGACTTTCTCGATGTTCAAGCCGTTTGCGACGCCTGCGCGCTCGGCCACTCCGGAACCGGAGCCCGATGCGAATGCCGAGCCCGCCAAGGACACCAACATCGACGACCTGCGCCAGCAGATGAAGGACATGCAGGAACGCCTCGAGCGGATGTCGAAGAAGGACGAGTAGTCTCTCGTTCGCACTGGCGCGTCCGCGAGCCGCGGGCGCGCGTACTGCAAATGAATAGCGGCATCGCCAGCAGCGCGCCGCCATGCCGGCCAAGGCCGGAGCCACCATGTCCGACCGCACCACGCACTGGCAGAACATCTACGCCACCAAGGGCGAGACCGAGGTCAGCTGGTTTCAGGCCAGCCCGGCGATCTCGCTCGAGATGATCCGCGCGGCCAGTCTCGATCAAAACGCTGCCATCATCGACGTCGGCGGCGGCGCGTCGCGGCTGGTCGATGCGCTGCTGCAAGACGGATATCGCGACATCGCGGTGCTGGATCTTTCCGCAAATGCGCTTGATGCGGCGAAGAAGCGAATCGGTGCGGCCGCCTCGGCGGTCGACTGGATCGTGGCTGATGTCACGATGTGGCAGCCGGCGAGGACCTGGGATATCTGGCACGATCGCGCGGCGTTTCACTTCCTGACCGATCCGGCCGACCGCGCTGCCTATGTCGAGCGCCTGCGATCGGCGGTTGCGGCAGGCGGACAGGTGATCATCGCGACGTTCGCGCCTGACGGCCCGGAGAAATGCAGCGGCCTGCCGGTGCAGCGGCATGACAGCGCCAGCCTTTCAAGCGAGCTCGGGCCCGCGTTCGAGCTGGTCGAGACGCGCAGCGAGATGCATCCGACGCCGTGGCATTCGACACAGGCGTTTCAGTTCAGCCGGTTCAGGAGAGGCGGTTAGAAACAGGTGTCATGCCCCGGCTTGACCGGGGCATCCAGTACGCCGCAGCCCATCGAGGAATCATTGGCGCCTCTGGAATACTGGATCGCCCGCCTTCGCGGGCGATGACGGCGGAGTCCTTGGCGGGCGCGCCTATGCCGCCAGCTTCACCGCATGGGCAAAGTCCCAATACAGCTTGCGCGCCTTGGTGTAGAACGGACCCGGCTGCAGCTCCCGCTCGTCGATGCGAATCACGGGTGCGACCTTGGCAAAATTGCCGGTCGAGAAAATCTCGTCGGCGGCGAGAAAGTCCTGATAACGTAGCGTCGTCTCGACCACGGTGGTGCCGTCGGCGCGGAGCAGGCTGATCACGCGCTGGCGCGTGATTCCGTTGAGGAAGGTGCCGTTCGGCGCCGGCGTGAAGACGACACCGTCCTTGGCCATGAACACGTTGGAATTGCCGAACTCGGCGACGTTGCCCAGCAGGTCGAGCATCAGCGCGTTCTGGAAGCCGCGCGATGCGGCTTCGGCAAGGGCACGCGAATTGTTCGGATAGAGGCAGGCCGCTTTCGCATCGACCGGCGCGCATTCGGCGGTGGGCCTGCGGAACGGCGACAGCGTGATCGCGCTGCCTGTCGGTTTCGGCATCGGCGCCTCGTAGATGCACAGGCACCAATTGGTGGTCTCGGGGTCGAACAGCACGCCGCCCCCGACGCCATTCTGCGCCCAATACATCGGACGGATATACAGCTCGGCATTCGGCGCGAACCGGGCGATGCCGTCATTGGCGAGCGCCAGCCAGGTGTCGGCATCGACCACCGGCTTCAGGCCGAAATTGATCGCGGATTGATTGGCGCGGGCAATGTGACGGTCGAGATCGGGCGCAACGCCCTCGAACGCACGCGCCCCGTCGAACACCACCGAGCCGAGCCAGGCGCCATGGGTACGCGGCCCCATGATCGGCACATTGCCGTCGTGCCATTTGCCTTCGAAGAAGGTCCAGCTCGGCGAATAGTCGATCGGCTTCTTGATCTCGGCCATGACAGGCCTCCCTCGAAAAATATCCGGGCACTATTGTCCCAATTTCTAAACGATTTGCTGCGGCGAAGCATCAACTCTTGCCCCGGACGGAGGTTGAGACAACATCGCCACCAAACCGGCTATAATGCCTGGATGTCACGGAGTTTCCCATGCCGCTCGATCCACTCGCGAAGCGCCTGTTGACCATGATGGCCGCAGCTGCGCCGCAGGCGCGGAGCCGGCCGAGCGTCGAGGCGCGGCGGCAATCGCTGGCCAAGCTGATGCAATTTGCGCGCGCCGAGGCGCCTGATGTGACCGCCTCCGACGGCGTCCTGCCCGGCCCCGGCGGAGAGCTGCCCTATCGACTCTATTCGCCGGCGTCTGCCGGCTCCCGCGCGCCGGGCTTCGTTTTCTTTCATGGCGGCGGGCTCGTCGCCGGCAGCATCGCGACGCATGACCGGATCGCGGCGGCGCTGGCGCATGCGACCGGCTGCCGTCTCGTGTCGGTCGACTACCGTCTCGCGCCCGAGCACAAATATCCCGCCGCCGTCGACGACGCGGTCGCGGCCACTGAATGGGTTGCGCGCGAAGCTGAAACACTCGGCATCGATGCCGAACGGCTGGTTGTCGGCGGCGATTCTGCTGGTGCCACGCTCGCAGCGATCGTCTGCCAGGAGGCGGCGCAGAGCGTCGGCCTCTCCATCGCCGCACAATGCCTGATCTGCCCGGTGCTGGATTTCGAGGAGGTATCACCTTCGCGCGAGGCCTTCGCGGAGGGACACCTGATCGACCGCGCCACCATCGAGGCTGACCTGTCCGACTATCTGCCCGAGGGCCTGGATGCTGCCGATCCCCGTATCTCGCCGCTGCGCGCGACGCGGCTCGCGGGCCTGCCGACTGCAATCATCCACACCGCTGAATTCGACCCGATGCGCGACGAGGGCAATGCCTATGCGCGCAAGCTGCTCGCCGCCGGCGTCGCGGTCGAGCACGTCTGCCATGACGGCATGGTCCACAATTTCCATGCCATGGGCATGATCCTGCCGCAAGCGCAGCTGGTGCTGTCGCAGATCGGCGAGCAGGTGCGGCGCGCGGTGGAGAAATAAGCGCTCCAATCACGCGCGGGCGTCGAGCACGGCCCGCGCCGCAGCGACATACTCCGGCCAATGCGCATCCGCATAGCGTTCGGCCTGCTCCACGCCGGTGACGTCGGACGCATGGGCTGCGGCAATCATGCGCGCGAAGCGCTCCTCGGCAACGGTCGCGTTACCAGCAGCCGGCACCGGCGCAGCGGCGACAGCCGTCGGAGCCACGGCAAGCCCGGCCAGACCAGTGAGCAGGATGCGGCGTGACGGATTCATGGCTGGCGTCCTTCAATTGCCCTGTTGGCAGTCTGGCGGGCGAGTGTGTCGGTGCGATCACGGCAGGGTAACCGCGTACATCCGCATCGTCCATGGCCCACGGATAGACCTTGACCCCACGAACGATCACGTTCCATCTAGCGAGCAATTCCGTGTCCAGAGTGCCACGCGCCGGATTGTCACGTGTCTCATCGCAACCCAATTGATCGTCTCGCCTGGCGCACGATCGCGATGGGACTGCTTTGTCTGACGGCCTCGGCAGGCGCCGCCTGCGCCGCTGATGAGGAGGACACGCCGGCAAAGCCTGCCGTCCCGAATATCTATCTCGATCTCCGCACCACTTATGCGACGATCCCGGCGGGGACGTTCGGGCTCGGCTTCGGCAACAGCTCACTCTCGGCCGCATTCGAGGCGCTGGCGGCGCAGCGCGGCGTGACCTTGCCGAGCGGCTTGCCGGCCGCAAGATCGATCGCTGTCGACCTGCCGCTGACCGTGGATGTCAGCGATCGCGTGTCGCTCTATGGCGGTGTATCAGGCTCGTCGACGGATATCGGTGGCGGCTGGTCGTCCTTCGACATCACCAGCTGGAATATCGGCGTGCAGGCCGATCTCCATCAGCAGAACGGCGGCAAGATCCCGACCATCACACTGCAATCCACCCTGACGCAGTCGGTGCCGAACGAACAGGGCATGACGAATTCGTTCAACCACGTGCTGGAATTCGACTACGCACTGGACGAGGACGAGACGCGGGGCTGGCTTGCCGGCCTGCAATACACCCACACCGACATCGCCAGCCAGCTCGCCCGGATCAAACCGAACACGATCCTTTATGCCGGCGGCTATTACCAATGGCCGAGCAACTGGAAATTCACGGGCCGCCTCGGCGTGCAGTCATTCGGCGGCGCGCAGCTTGCGCGCCGGACCCTGGCGGAGCCCTTCACCCAGCCGATCCTGCGGCTCGACCTCGACCACATGGACGACAACGACAACCGACTGTTCGGCATCACCGCGCAGATCGCATGGATGCCGAAGCCGTCCTATCAGCTGACGCTGCGCACGCCTCTTTACGCCGTGCGCAATCAGCCTCTATGACTCCGGATTATTCCGGCACCGGCACGTCGAACGTGTTCAGCGTCACCGAGACCATGCAATAGACCCCGACGAGGTAGGAGAGCTCGGCGGCGCCGTGCTCGCCGAACTCCTTCACGGCGGCGCGCCAGGTCAGCTCCGGCAGAACGCCGCCGCTGACGAGCGCGGACGCCATGTCGTAGGCGACCGCTTCCTGCTTGGTGAGATCGACCGGCCGCTGCCCGGCGACGATGGTCGCGAGCTTTTCGTCGGAGAGACCGCGCTGTTCGGCGACCAGCACATGGGCATAGAGCTCGTAGCCGGAGCGGAAATGCGAGCCGGTGACGAGGATCGCGACCTCACGCACCGGCGCGGGCAGCAGCGGGTTCGACGCGATCGCCTTGACCAGCTCCCACACCGGCTTGCCGAAGCGCGGCTCGCGGATCCAGGGATTCCAGGGACCGAGCAGCGCGCCGTCGTCGCGCATGTTCACAAAGCCTTTGAAGTGGTCCTTGATGCCCGCTTGCATGTCGGCATAGAGCGGCTTCTGCTCGTCGCTCAGCTCTTTCGGATCGAGAATGGGAAGGCGCACGGCGGATCTCCTCGTTGAGAAGCGGCGACCGTCGCCCGCGTGCGCTCACATGGCAAGTGAAGTTGCCGTGACGACCGTGCGATTTTGCAAGTGGTGTGGGGCGACTCGGTGGTCCGCGCCCGGCTCAGAGCAGGAGTCGTCCGTGATCGTTCGACACCGCTCAGAACTCCAGCGGCGCGTTGTCGACGACCTCTTTCATCACGAAGAAGGTGCGGGTCTGGCGGACGCCCGGCAGCGCGATCAGCTGCTCGCCATGGATGCGGTTGAAATCCTCCATGTCGCCGACGCGGATCTTGAGGAAGTAGTCGAAATCGCCGGCGACGAGGTGGCAGTCGAGCACGAATTTCAGCTTGGCAATCGCCTGCTCGAACGTCGCAAAGCTCTCCGGGGTCGAGCGGTCGAGCACCACGCCGACCATCACCAGCGTGCCCTTGGCCACCTTCTTCGGCGCCACCATGGCGCGAACCGTGGCGATAAAGCCGTCCTCGAACAGGCGCTGGGTGCGGCGATGGCAGGTGGCGGGGCTGATCGCGACAGTTTCGGCCAGCTCGGCGTTGCTGAGCCGGCCGTTATTCTGCAGCAATCTCAACATCTTGAGGTCGATACGATCGAGCCGCGCGGACATGGAAGGAACTTCCGGATTAGGGGTCATTCTCGGAAGAAATCTTAGCCTTTAGCGTATCTTTAGCAAGATTACGCGCATTGGCGGCGCAATATTCGAAAGCACCTTTTTTCGGCGCAGTGCTAGTCACATCCCAGCCATAACGCCATCAGGGAGGATCCCATGAATCTGGACAAATTCGCGCGCTATCCGCTCACCTTCGGCCCGACCCCCATCGAGAAGCTCGAGCGGCTGTCGAAACATCTCGGCGGCAATGTCGAGATCTACGCCAAGCGCGAGGACTGCAATTCGGGCCTTGCCTATGGCGGCAACAAGCTGCGCAAGCTCGAATACATCATTCCCGATGCGATCGCCTCCAATGCCGACACGCTGGTCTCGATCGGCGGCGTGCAGTCCAACCACACACGCATGATCGCAGCCGTCGCGGCCAAGATCGGCATGAAGTGCCGGCTGGTGCAGGAAGCCTGGGTGCCGCACGAGGACGCCGTCTATGACCGCGTCGGCAACATCATGCTCTCGCGCATCATGGGCGCCGACGTGCGCCTGGTCGACGACGGCTTCGACATCGGCATCCGCAAGAGCTGGGAGCAGGCGGTCGAGGAAGTGAAGGCCGCCGGCGGCAAGCCCTACGCGATTCCGGCCGGCGCCTCCGTGCACAAATTCGGCGGGCTCGGCTATGTCGGCTTCGCCGAAGAGGTGCGCAAACAGGAGAAGGAGCTCGGCTTCAAGTTCGACTACATCATCGTCTGCACCGTCACCGGTTCGACCCATGCCGGCATGCTGGTGGGCTTCGCCGCCGACGGCCGCGCGCGAAAGGTGATCGGCATCGATGGATCGTTCACCCCTGATCAAACCAAGGCGCAGGTACTCTCGATCGCGCAGAACACCGCAAAACTCGTCGAGCTCGGCAAGGACATCGTTGCGGACGACGTCGTTCTGATCGAGGACTACGCCTATCCCGCCTATGGCGTGCCGTCGGAGGAGACCAAGGAAGCGATCCGCCTCACCGCGCGGTTAGAAGCGATGATCACCGACCCTGTCTATGAAGGCAAATCGATGCAGGGCCTGATCGACCTGACCAAGAAGGGCTATTTCGAGAAGGGCGCGAAGGTGCTCTATGCCCATCTCGGCGGCGCGCCTGCGTTGAACGGCTACGGATACGCGTTCCGGAACGGCTGAGAGGCTCTACTCGCGCATCCTCACCAACGTCGTCCTGGCGAAAGCCAGGACCCGTTACCCAGCCGTCATTTGTTGAAGCGCGCTGGGGCAACCAGCATGCCACGTGGCGCGCGCTTTGGGCGCTCTTGTCCCGGATGACGATGTGGGGAGATCGGGGCGCGCCTACCGCGTCCTGACGATCTGCAACAGCTCCTCGCCGTAATGCTCGAGCTTCTTGTCGCCGATGCCGGGGACATCGCGCAGCTCGTCGAGCGTGGTCGGCCAGGCCCGCACGATGCCGTCGATGGTGGCATCGTGCAGCACGACATAGGCGGGCACGCCGCGCTCGCGCGCCACATCCGAGCGCCAGGACCGCAGCCGCGCGCGCAATTCGGGATCGACATCGCCTTGTGGCGCGCCGGCAGCCGGCGCAAGGTCGCCGCGGCGGGACTTTGCGCGGCTGGCGCGGACGCGCGTGCCAGGCGCCTCCTCTCGCAGCCACACCTCGGTCTCCCCACGCAGCACGCCCCGCGCCGAGTCGGTCAGTTTCAGCGCGCCGAACGCCTCGCTGTCGGCCTGCAAATGGCCCATCGCCACCAGCTGCCGCAGCACGGTGCGCCACTGCTTCTCGTTGAGCTCGCGCCCGATGCCGAACACCGACAATTTGTCGTGGCCGAACTGCGTCACCTTGTCGGTCAGACGCCCGATCAGCACGTCGATCAGATGCATAGCGCCGAATCGTTGCCCGGTGCGATAGACGCAGGACAGCAGCTTTTGCGCCAGCACCTTGCCATCGCGCATCTTGGGCGGCGTCAGGCAATTGTCGCAATTGCCGCAATTCTCGGCCATCACCGTCTCGCCGAAATAGGCGAGCAGCCGCCTGCGCCGGCACTGCGCGGTCTCGGCGAGGCCGACCAGCGCGTCCAGCTTGCCGATCGACACGCGCTTGAACTCGTCCGAGCCGCTGGACTCGTCGATCATGCGGCGCTGCTGCACGATGTCGGAAAGCCCATAGGCCATCCACGCGGCGGACGGCTTGCCGTCACGACCGGCGCGCCCGGTCTCCTGGTAGTAGGCCTCGATGCTCTTCGGCAGATCGAGATGGGCGACGAAGCGCACATCGGGCTTGTCGATGCCCATGCCGAAGGCGATGGTCGCGACGATGACGATGCCGTCCTCGTTGAGGAACCGGTCCTGGTTGCGCGAGCGCACTTGGCTGTCGAGCCCGGCGTGATAAGGCAGCGCCGCAATGCCTGCGTCATCCAGCGCAGCTGCGACCTCCTCGACACGGTTGCGCGACAAGCAATAGACCACGCCGGCGTCGCCGGCATGGCGTTCCCGGATGAAATCCTTGAGCTGCGACACCGCGTTGCGCTTGTCGACGATCTCGTAGCGGATGTTGGGCCGGTCGAAGCTGGAGACGAATTGCGGGCTGTCGGTCAGCTGGAGGCGCTGGACGATCTCTTTCCGCGTCAGCTCATCCGCAGTCGCTGTCAGTGCGATGCGCGGCACATCGGGAAAGCGCTCGGCGATGACGGAGAGGCCGACATATTCAGGCCGGAAATCGTGGCCCCATTGCGAGACGCAATGCGCTTCGTCGATCGCAAACAGCGCCACCTTGGCCTGCGCCAGCATCGACAGGCAGCGCGGCGTGACCAGCCGTTCCGGCGCGACATAGAGCAGGTCGAGATCGCCGGCGATCAGGCGGCGCTCGATCTCGGAGGCCTCCTGGAACGACAGCGACGAGTTCAGCGCGGCGGCATTGACGCCGGCCTCGATCAGGCCCGCGACCTGGTCGCGCATCAGCGCGATCAGCGGCGAGACCACGATGCCGCAGCCTTCGCGCAACAGCGACGGCAATTGATAGCACAACGACTTGCCGCCGCCGGTGGGCATCAGCACCAGGCAATTGCCGCCGTCAGTCACATGACGGATGATCTCGCCCTGCGCGCCGCGAAAGCCCGGCAGGCCGAACACCGAATGCAGCACCGACAGCGCATCGCGGCCATCGGCCGACGCTGGCAGTGGAGCGGTGGAAGGGACGGACATGGGCGCGTCGGGGTTTTGAGAGATTCGTCACGACGCAAGTCGCATGACGGCGGGGACGTTGCAAGACGATTTGGGCGCAAGGCGCCGTGTTTCCCTGCTACGCCCCGATTCGCCGCAAGGCCTCGGCGACCGTCACGATCGGCATGCTGCGCTTCTCGGCCGCCTCCAGCGCGTGGTGCAGCAGGGCCGGCGTGCAGCCATAGGGGCTCGGCGCATCGACGACGTCGTGGCCGTAGAAGATCAACCAGCCACCGCTCGCAACGGCGTCGTCGAAGTAACGGTCCACACCATCCCTATCGATCTCGCAATTGACCAGGGGCGAAGCGCGCAGGAGCTGGAGATCGATCACATCGCTGTTGACGCCGGGAAGGATGCCCCGCGCCGAGCGGAAGATCCTGGCGAGCTGCGGCTTGCGCCAGACCGAGGCGAGGCCATACGGATAGGCGAAATTCTCGAGCCGGATCGAGGAATCGATGCCGCGGAAATGGCTGCGGTTGCGCTCGATCTCGCGCGTCATCGCGCGCTCGTCGAGGTCCACCGCGCGCAAGTGTGAAAAGGTGTGGCAGCCGATCTCGTGGCCGGCACGATGCAGCCGGACGATCGCATCGTTCGACAGTCCATGCCAATGGTCTCCGGGCCGGTCGATCAGGCTGCCTGCGATATAGAACGTGCCGCGGCCGCCATGCGCTTCCAGCAGCGCAGCGCCCTCGCCTGCGGCGCTATCGGGCGCGTCATCGAAGGTGAAGCTCACCATCGGTGCTCGCGTCGGCAAGCGATGCGGCGTGGCGCGGAAATGCCGGGCCAGCCGATTGCTCAAGCGTCCGTTGAGGCTCGACAGCACGAGTGCATTCCCTGTGACTCTGTATTTCTGCACTGAAACATCTGCGCGGGGTGTGACGCAAGTTTAACGCTTGGGTAATCCTAACGCGGAACCGGAGGCTCCGAGGTTAACGCGCGGGCAGTGGAGCATCCGCCTCCGCGCCGAGATATCGCAACCAATTGCGAAATAACGCCGCCGCGGCGCTACCGGCCGCGATATCTGTCCGCAAGCTCAGCGCGGGCAACTCGTTGGTCAGCGCCGGATGACGCTGATGCTTCGCGCGCTTCTGGAAGCGCGCGAGTTTCTCTTCGGTCGCCGCGTCGAAATAGCTCACCGGGAGGGCGGGATAGACCTCCCGTTCGCGCGCGAGATAACGACCGATGTCGCGCAGATATTCGCGCTGCAGCGACAGCGCGTCATACTCGGGATGGCCCTGGAAGAACACGAAGCGGCTGGCATATTGCCTGACGAAAACGTCGACGCCAGCTTGGGCCGACCGGGTCAGCACCTGATAGCCGGCCTGTGCGAGATCCCGCTCGGTCACCTCGTTCAGACGCGAATGCGAGACCTTGAGCGGCGCCGGCGCATCGCGGGTCAGCGGGTCGTCGGTCACGGCCTCGCAGTCGAAGATGCCATGGCATTTCGACGGCAGCCGCTGCCGTTCAATGCGATCAAGATGCAGCACCGCGGCATGGGCGGCGAGGCAGGACCAGATCGTCGAGCGCGTATTGACCATGGCCCAGTCGATCAGCTCGGTGAGATCGCGCCAATACGGTTCCTGGTCGAGGTCGGGAGCGATGGGTTCGGCCCCTGTCACGATCAGGCCATCGAATTTCTGGTGCTTGAGATCCACCAGATCGGAATATTCGCTCTCGACATGCCACGTCGCTTCCGGCGAACGCTTCACCGACGGCAGCGAGAAGCAATGGAAGCGGATGCGGCGCGGCCCCGCGGCGGCCTGCAGCAGCTTCATGAACTGCCGCTCGGTCGCCTTCAGCGCCGCATCCGGCATGTTGTTGATCAGCCCGATGGTGAGCGCAGCACCCGCATGATCGCGCGCGAGGTCGCCCTCGGCCGGAACCAGCGCCGGGCTTGCGATCCCTTGATCCCTGGCGATCAAGATGCTCATCGGCCCGATTGCTTACTCCGCGGCCTGAAGACGCGCGGCCGGACAGGCCTTTTCCAAGGCCTGATCGATGTCCTCGATGATGTCAGAGGCGTGCTCGATGCCGATCGAGAGACGGATGGTCTCGGGCAGCACGCCGGCAGCGCGCTGTTGCTCCGCCGACATCTGGCGGTGCGTGGTCGAGGCTGGATGGCAGGCCAGCGACTTGGCGTCGCCGATATTGACGAGACGCGTGATCAGCTTCAGCGCGTCATAGAAGGCCTTGCCGGCCTCCATGCCGCCCTTGATGCCGAAGGTGAACAGGGAGGAAGCGTTGCCGTCGAGATATTTCTGGACCAGCGGATAATAGGGGCTATCCGGGAAGCCGGTGTAATTGACCCAGGCGACGCGCGGATCGTTGCGCAAGAATTCGGCGACCTTGCGCGCGTTCTCGCAATGGCGCTCCATCCGCAGCGCAACGGTCTCGATGCCCTGCAAAAGCAGGAAGGCGTTGAACGGCGACAGCACCGAACCCATGGTGCGCTGATAGACGCTGCGCGCGCGCTCGATATAGGCGGTCTTGCCGAAGCGCTCGGCATAGACGAGGCCGTGATAGGAGGCATCCGGCCTGTTGTAGGCCGGGAAGCGGTCGGCATGCTCGGCCCAGGGGAAATTTCCTGAATCGACGATGGCGCCGCCCAGCGTGGTGCCGTGGCCGCCCAGGAACTTAGTCAGCGAATGCACGGCGATGTCGGCACCGTAGTCGAACGGCTTGAGCAGGATCGGCGTTGCGACGGTGTTGTCGACGATCAACGGCACGCCATGAGCATGCGCGATTTTTGCGAGGGCCTCGATGTCGCAGACATTGCCGGCGGGATTGCCGATGGTCTCGGCAAACACGGCGCGGGTGTTCTCGTCGATCAGCCTTGCGATCGCCTCGGGCGCATCACTCTCGGCGAAGCGGCCGGTGATGCCCTGCCGCGGCAGGATGTGTGACAGCAGCGTGTGGGTGGTGCCATAGAGCTGCGGCACGGAGACGATGTTGCCGCCGTGATCGGCGACGTTGACGAAAGCGAAATGCAGCGCAGCCTGGCCGGTTGCCACCGCAAGCGCGCCGACGCCGCCTTCGAGCTGGGCGATGCGCTGCTCCAGCACGGCGCTGGTCGGATTGGCGATGCGGCTGTAACGAAAACCTTCGGCCTCGAGATTGAACAGCGCGGCGCCGTGATCGGCGCTGTCGAAGGCGTAGGCTGCGGTCTGGTAGATCGGCACGGCGACCGCATGCGTGGTGGCTTCGGGCTCGTAGCCGGCGTGAATAGCGATCGTCTCGTTGCGCATCGTACCACCTCCGCGTGGGACGCGGGCCGCACTTATTGGGCCTGTATGAGGCATGTGCGTTGTCCGCCGTCTCTCTGTTAGAGGCGGGTGGTAAAGCGGACAATAATTCGCTTAGAGATCGAGGAAGTAACCCTAATGGTTGTTGGTGAATTGGCTAAAATTCGAGTCAATTTGGATTAACGACCGCGGCGGTTCAGTCCCCGAGCGGCCCATTTGAATTCCCGTCGGCGCCCTTCAGCAGCTCGTATTTGATCCGACGCATCCGTGTCTGGGCTTCGAGCGGCTTGCAATAGGCCGTCGATGCAGCGAGCAGATCGATGGCCGCAAGAAGGGCATAGCGCGACGCAGTCGGCTTGAGCGCATCGGGCGCTTCGGGCACGTGCACGCCAAGCGCGATATCGGCGATCGAGGCCAACCTGCTGTTCGGCTTGGTGATCGCGACAATGAGGGCGCCGTATTGCTTGGCGATACCGGCTGCCTCGATCACCTCCTTCGCCATACCGGTGGTCGAGATGGCGACCACGACATCGTCCCGGCCGAAGGTTGCGGCGATCATGCGCATCAAGCTCGGGTCGGAGCTGTGCGAGACGGCGATCCCAAGACGAAAGAAGCGATTTTGAACCTCCATCGCCGCAAGGGTCGAGCCGCCGCCCACGCCGAACGCTGCAAGTTTCGAACAGCGGGAGATGGCTTCGGCAGCCCTCTCGACGTCCTCTCTCTGGAGCCCCTCTTCAGCGGCGGCAATTGCGCGACGAATTTCCTGGAACACCGACCGCCAGAGCGCAGGGCGCGCCAGATCCGTGCCGACATGCGGAGGCAGTTCAAGGTAAATCCGCCCAACCGCCATCGCTTGGGCCAGCCTCACCTTGAGGTCGCGGACGCCGCGACAGCCAACGGAGCGGCTGAATCTGGTTACCGTCGGTTCACTGACGCGAGCGCTGCGGGCCAGCTCCGCATTGCTCGCGTGAATGGCAAACTCGACGTCAGCCAGCAGCGCCATGGCAACGCGCTGCTCCGAGGGACTGAGATCAGGAGCACTTTGTCTGATGACAGAGACGATGTCGCCGGCCACGAAAGCGTCGCGGCGCGATGGCGCCGAGACGGTTGTCTCAGCGGTTTTCGCCGTTTGAATTCGCTTCGCACGCGGCATGCGCGCCCTTCCTCAGGTCGGATTAACCTGCGCCTTGGCCCGGAGATCTCCGTAAGAAACCTTCAGTGTCGACCGGTCAGGTCTTGGCGGGTGGGCCATACTTGGCAATTTTTCGCTTGAAACTTAGCATAATCTGCCTGTAACTTTCAAACAAACGATAACGCGCCGCCTGATCAAATCCGGAAGGGCGCATCCCCTGCACGTCGAGGCAGGCGGCGAAAACAAGCTGGGAGGGGCGATCATGAGATGCGACCTCAGTGTCTTGATGCGTGGCGCCGTCGCGATTGCCACTGCACTGTTTCTGAATGCGCAGGCCAGCGCGGCCACCCTGCTTCGCGAAGCCACCATCGGCGAACCGCCGCCACTCGATGTCATGCTGACGACAGCCGACGTCGCCTCCGTCATCGGCCGTCACATCTTCGAAACATTATATGCGCTGGACTCGACCTATACGCCACGCCCGCTGCTGGCCGAGAGTGATCGCGAGGAAGACGGCGGCAAGACCATCGTCATCAAGCTCCGCGAGGGCGTCCCTTTCCACAACGGCAAGGAAATGACCGCCAAGGATGTGGTCGCGTCGATGACGCGGTGGGGCAGTGTCGGCGCGCGCGGCAAGCTCCTGATGGCCGCAGCCAGTTCGGTCGAGGCGACTGGAAAGTATGAGGTCACGTTGAAGCTATCGGCGCCCAACGGCGCCTGGAAGACTCTCATTGCGGACGTCAATGGTGGCCTTGCGATCTATCCAGAAGAGATAGCGGCCAACGCAGGCAATAAGCCGATCGAGCAGAAGGACTATATCGGCACCGGGCCTTACAAGTTCGTGGAGTGGCGGCCCAACCGCTATGTCGAGGTGGAGAAATTCGATGGCTACAAGCCGGTGAAGGAAAAGGGCGACGGCTTCGCCGGCGCCCGCGTCGCCAACTTGGACAAGATCCGGTTCATTCCGGTCCCGGACGTCGGCACCCGCGTCAGCGGCGTACAGGCCGGCGACTACGATTATGCGGAAATGATCTCCGGCGACCTGTACGAATCCCTGAGCAAGGACCCGTCGGTTCAGGTGCAGCGTACCAACGCGCCGATCTTCGGCCTGTTCTTCATGAATTCGAAGCAGGGAATCCTGAAGGACAATTACAAGCTCCGCCGCGCCATCCAGACCGCGCTGGACAAGTCGCAGGCCCTGCGCGTCGCCTTCGGCTCCAAGGAACTGTGGAATGCCGAAGGATCGATCTTTCCCAAGGGCACGCCCTGGTACTCGGCAGAAGGCGTGTCCGGCTACAGCCCCCACGATCCCAAGAAAGCCAAGGAGCTCGCAAAGGAGGCGGACTACACGGGGACTCCGATCCGTCTGTTGGTCTCGACCAATTATCAAGCGCACTATGATGAAGCCTCCGTCTTCACGCGCCAATTGGCAGACGCCGGCATCAATGTTCAGATGATGGTCGTCGATTGGGCGACGCTTCTGAAGATGCGAGGCCAGCCGGAACAGTGGGACATCTTTGTCACCCACCATTCCTTCTCGCCCGATCCGCTGCTCCTGACCTTCCTGAATGCGAGCTATCCCGGATGGTGGGACAGCCCCGAGATCAGCTCGCTGCGGGCCGAGCTGATCAGATCGACCGATCCGGCCGCACGTAAGGCGACATGGGACAAGATCCAAGCGCTGATCTACGACCAGGTGCCGGTGATGAAAGTGGGCGATGCCTACACCTATGACATCGCGTCTCCCAAGCTGAAGGGACTGAACCCGAATGGTCCCGCATTCTGGAATGTGTCCACGAAATAAGGACAGGCGATGAGACCACCGGGAATGTCCAGCGCCGCCAGCGCGCATCACCGCCGCTGATCGGCCGCACAATCGCATGTGGTCTTACTCACTCAAGCGCGCGGCAACGACGGCGGTGACGCTTCTGGCGGCGTCCGTCATCATCTTTGCCTTCATCCATATCGTCCCGGGCGATCCCATCTACGTTCTGCTCGGTGACACCGCGACGCCGGATCAGATCGACGCTCTGCGACACCAGCTCGGCCTCGACCAACCGATCGTCCTGCAATATCTGACCTGGATCGGGCACGTGACAGAGGGCAATCTCGGGCGGTCGATCTTCTTCCAGGCGCCGGTGCTGTCGGTCATTGCCGATGGTGCCGAGACCAGCGCCTTGCTCGCCACCATGACGATGATCTGGGTTACGCTGATCGGCGTGCCGATCGGCGTGATCGCGGCGGTCCGGCACGGCACCTGGCTCGACCAGGCACTATCAGGCGCGGCGATGCTGATGGCCTCGATTCCGACGTTCTGGGTCGGGCTTTATTTGATCCTGATCTTTGCCGCGTGGCTTGGCTGGTTTCCGAGCTCCGGTTATCCATCGGTCTTCGAAGGCGGCATCGTCAATCTCCGCTATCTCGTCTTGCCGAGTCTCGCGCTTGCGGCGCCGAATGCCGCGTTGATTCTGCGGCTGACGCGCGCCAGCATGCTCGACGTCTCCCGCGAGGACTACGTGCGCACGGCACGTGCAAAGGGCATCCGTCCCTGGCAGGTCGTGACCCGGCACATTCTGCGCAACGCGCTCCTGGCGGTGGTCTCGGCATTCGGCTTCACTTTCGCGGCGCTGCTGTCCGAAGCCGTGGTGACAGAAACCGTGTTTGCCCTGCCGGGTATCGGCCGCCTCGTCGTTCAGTCCATCCTCCGCCGGGACTATCCGGTGATCCAGGGCGTCATTCTGGTCATCGTCGTCGTGTATCTCCTGATCAACCTGATCGTCGATCTGAGCTATCGCCTGCTCGACCCCAGGGTCGAACTGCAATGAGCCGTGACGGCGCAATCTTCTGGCTGAAGCCGTTCATCGCGCGACCGATCGCACTGATGGGGCTCGGCATCCTGCTCGCGACCGTACTCGCCGCGACCTTCGCGCCCTGGCTCGCACCTTACGATCCCTACGCCATCGATCCGTCGATCCGCCTGACACCTCCGAACGCGCTTCATTGGTTCGGCACCGACCAATTCGGCCGGGACACCTTGTCACGCGCCATCCAGTCGGCGCGCATGGCGCTGCTGATCGGTTCGGGCGTGGTCATGTTCGCGCTCGCGACCGGCGTGCCGATCGGCGTGCTGTCCGCCCTGTTCCCCCGGCTCGGCCATGTGCTGATGCGCATGGTCGACGTGCTCATGGCATTTCCGAGCCTGCTGCTCGCGCTTGGGCTGATCGTCGTCCTCGGTCCGAGCGTGGTGAACGCCATTCTGGCGATCGGGCTCGGCTACATGACCACGACGACGCGGATCGTTTACGGCCTGACGCTGCGCTTGCGCACGGAGACCTATGTCGAGGCGTCCCGCAGCATGGGCGCCGGAACGGCTTGGCTCATCGGCAAGCATATCTTGCCGAACCTGGTCTCACCGCTTCTTGTGCAGGCCAGCTTTGTCTTCGCGTTCGCGCAGCTTGGCGCGGCATCGCTGGATTTCCTCGGCCTCGGCGCGCCGCCGGAGATTCCGAGCTGGGGCAACATGCTGGCGGAATCGCGCACCTTCATCACCCGCGCGCCGTGGCTGCTGTTCTTTCCGGGCATGATGATCGTGGCGACTGCGTTTTCGCTCAACCTGGTCGGCGATGCCCTGCGCGATCGCCTCGATCCCCGGTTCCGTCAGCTCCTTGGCGAGAAGGGCTAGATCGTGCTGTCCGTTCGCGACCTTACGGTGTCATTGGGGCCGGCGACTGCGCCGGTCGATATCGTCGCCGGTGTGTCCTTCGAACTTGCCAAAGGCGAAATCCTCGGCCTCGTCGGCGAATCCGGCTGCGGCAAGAGCATGACCTCGCTCGCGGTGATGGGATTGCTGCCGCAGCCCGGCCCGCGGATCCGCACCGGCCGCGTCCTGTTGGAGGGCAGCGACGTGACACTGCTGCAACCCTGGCAGCGCGTCGAAGCGGGCCACGGCCGCATGGCCATGATCTTTCAGGAGCCGATGACCTCGCTGAACCCGGTTCGTCGGATCGGCGATCAGATTGCCGAAGCCGTGCGCGTGCATGATCGCGTGTCCGACGCTCCGGCGATCGCCCGGGCACGTGAGCTGCTCGAGCTGGTCCGCATGCCGGATCCCGCAATGCAGCTGTCCGCGTATCCGCATCAATTGTCCGGCGGCCAGCGCCAGCGGATCATGATCGCGATCGCGCTGGCCTGCAGGCCCCAGGTTCTGATTGCCGATGAACCGACCACGGCCCTGGATGTCACGATCCAGGTGCAGGTTCTCGGCCTGCTGCGCGAGCTCTGCAACCGCCTGGACATGGCGATGTTGTTCATCACCCACGACATGGGGGTGATCGCACAGCTGGCGGATCGCGTTTCGGTCATGTATGCGGGCCGGATCGTGGAGACCGCTGATGTCGCGGCGTTGTTCGGCAGGCCGCGCCATCATTACACGCGCGGACTGATGGATTGCATGCCGTCGCGGAATTCCGGCGCGCGCCGCCTGCCAACCATCGCGGGCCAGCCGCCGGCACCCGGGACGGTTGCTGTCGGCTGCGTCTTTGCCTCACGATGCCCGGCGGTGCGCGAGCCCTGCCGTACGGCGGATCCACCGCGCGCCGAAGTTTCGCGAGGACATGAAGTGCTCTGCGCTTTCCCCTTGGACGATGGGGGACCGTGATGAACGGAAACGCTGTCCTCGACATCAAGGACCTGAAGGTCTCCTTCAAGGTCAGGCGCGCCGGCCGAAAATATCAGGTGCGAGCTGTGGATGGCGTGTCGCTGTCGCTGGCAGAGGGCGAGGTGCTCGGAATCGTCGGCGAGTCAGGCTGCGGCAAGACCACGGTGGGCCGGTCCATCGTCGGGCTGGTCCGGCCCGACAGCGGCAGCATCCGCTTCAAGGGAAGGGACGTGACGGGCGCCGGCCTTCGCGACATGCGCCTGAATATCCGGATGGTGTTCCAGGATCCCTATGCATCGCTCAACCCGCGGCGCGCGATCGGAGACTCGGTCGCGGAGGCTGGCGATATCAACGGCTTCTTCACCAGTCGCGCCGAGCGCAGCGCCGCGATCGCCGCCGCGCTGACGGCGGTCGGCCTGGATCCGTCCTTCGCCGCTCGCTATCCGTACGAACTCAGTGGCGGACAGCGACAACGCGCCGGAATCGCGCGAACAATTCTTCCCTCGCCATCCATCGTGATTGCCGACGAGCCGGTCTCGGCCCTCGACGTGTCGGTGCAGGCCCAGGTGCTCAACCTGATGATGGACCTGCGGGAGCAGCTCGGACTGTCGATGCTGTTCATCTCCCACGACCTCGGCGTCATCGGGCAAATCAGCAATCGTGTTGCCGTAATGTATATGGGCCGGATCGTGGAGCAGGCCGCAACGCGGACAGTTCTGGATGATCCGCGCCATCCCTATACGCGATCGCTGGTGGCGGCCATTCCGAAGCCGGACCCATCCAGGCGAATTCTCGGTGCCATCGAAACGGGCGAGCCGCCAAGCCTCTTCAAGCGGCCAAGCGGCTGCGCCTACGCGCCACGTTGTCCGCTGGCCAGCCAACGCTGCCTGGTCGACGTTCCCGAACTTCGGTCCGTGGACGACAGAGCACTCGCCTGCCACAACGTATAGCCGGCGAGCACATCTACCCTCATGATCGTCATCGGGTACGCCGAGCCGAGCCAAAGACCTCGGCAGTGTGTATTATAGTCGCCGGCAATGTGGCGGAGCAGCGGAGCATGCTAACTTTTCTTGCATTCATCGGAACGTCGATCATCGTCATCGTCACGCCGGGGCCCGATACGGCGACGACAATCCGCAGCACCCTTTTGGCCGGGCGGACTGGCGGGATTTGCACGGCGGCTGGCATAGCAGTTGGACAGACAGTCTGGGCGCTGGCAACCAGCGTCGGCCTTGCTGCTCTCCTGGTGGCCTCGGCGCCACTGTTTCTCACGATCAAATATTTGGGGGCCGCCTATCTTATCTATCTGGGTCTCGTCGCGTTGTACGAAGCCCTTCGGCCGCCGGAGCAAGATTCGAGGATGGCGGTGGAAAACCACCCGCATGGCCGCGTAAGCCCCTGGACGGCTTTCAGGCAGGGCCTCATCAGCGATCTCGGCAATCCCAAGATGGCCGTTTTCTTCACCAGCCTGCTTCCCCAGTTTGCACCGATGGGCGGTTCGACCTTTGCGACACTGCTCGCTCTTGGAATTGTCTTTGCAGTCATGACCTTTCTCTGGCTCGCATTTTATGCCGCGGCCGTTCACAAGGTGCGGAGTGCACTTCAACGCCCCACCGTGCGTCGCCTTGTGCAGGGCGCGACCGGAGCGGTCCTGATTGCTCTGGGTTTGCGCATCGCCACCGAGCAGCGGTAGAGCATACCAGGAAGCGTACTCTCACAAACCGGTATTCCGAACCCGCCACGTGCTCAAAATGTCGGCGCGGTCATCTTTGCGCGCGGCACGTCGAACCCTTTGGCGCTGACAGAACACCAACCTTCTTGGATCTGGACGAAGCAAAGCGCGTCATCGACCAGCCTTGTTCGTTCGGGCACAGCACAACCTCGATGCAATCGCGGTGCGGATCAGGAGGCGTGAGATGATCCTCGAATGGCGACGGAAAGCCGCAGCGCTGGCGGCCGGGCTCGCAACTGTCGCGGTGCTTGCGGTGGCGCCGGCGGCGGCACAGCGCGCCGATATCGAAACGGTGCAGAAGCACTTCAATGCGTTGCTGGCCGCGGGCAAATATGAAGACGCACTCGTCGAATGGCAGAAGCTCGAGGCGGCCGTAAAGGCCCGATTCGGGACCGAGCATCCGAACTATGCCCTTATTCTGCTCAAGGTGGCCGTGACCTACCAGAACCAGGGCCGCTACGACGACGCCGAAGCGGCCTACAAGCGCGCTGCCGCGATCCTGGAAAAGGTGCTCGGGCCAAATCATCCGCTGGTCGCGACGGCGCTCGACGACATGGCCGCCGTGTACCTCTACGAAGCGCGTTACGGCGAGGCCGAGGCGCTGTTCAAGCGCGCATTGGCGATCCGCGAACAGGCGCTCGGACCTGAACATCCGGACCTCGCCGCGACGTTGAACAACCTGGCCGTCGTATATCAACGCCAGGGGCGCTTTGGCGAAGCGGAGCCGATGTTGAAGCGCGGGCTGGCGATCACGGAAAAAGCGCTCGGCCCGAACCACACCCAGGTCGCGGCGGCGCTTGTCAATCTGGCTCTTCTCTATCAAGACCAGGCGCGCTATGGCGACGCCGAAGGTCTGTTCCGGCGGGCGCTGGCGATCCAGGAGAAGGCCACCGGCCCCGTTCATCCGATCGTGGCCAACATCCTGCACAACCTTGCCTCGACCGCCGAGGACCAGGGCCGCACGGCCGAGGCTGAAGCGCTCTACAAGCGGGCGCTGGCGATCAAGGAAAAGATGCTGGGGCCGAACCACCCCGATCTTGCCGACACCCTCGACAATCTGGCCGTGCTGTACGGCGGCGAGAACCGCAGCGACGAGGCGGAGGCACTGTACCGGCGTGCGCTGGCGATCCAGGAGCGGGCGCTGGGTAAGGATCATCCCGACGTCGCGCACATCCTCAACAATCTCGCTCTCGAATTCGAGGCGCGCGGCAAGTACGCCGATGCCGAGGAACTCACTGCGCGCGCGCTGGCGATCTACGAGAAGGCCCTTGGCGCGAACCACCCCGACACCGCCAACGCCCTTCACAATCTTGCGCGCGAATATGCCGAGGCTGGCGACGGTGCCAACGCCCTCACCTATTCACGCAAAGCCACCGCCGCGGTGCTGGCCCATGCCGCCCGAGAGGCCGACGGCGCCCGGCAGAAGCAGCGATCCGGCGGCCTCGTCGCGCAGCGCGCACTGTTCTTTCGCCGCCACGTCGCCAATCTTGCCCTTGCCGCGCGTCAACAGATCGCGCCCGAACCGACGCTCGCCCGCGAAGCCTTCGAGATCGCGCAGTGGGCCGACCAGTCGTCCGCGGCGGTTGCCGTGCAGCAGTTTGCAGCGCGCTTCGCCTCCGGCGGCGGAGCACTTTCCGCCCTGGTGCGCGAGAACCAGGACCTCGCTGGCTCGTGGCGCGACGCTGACCGCAAGCTCGTCGAGGCCTTGTCGAAGCCCGAGGGCGATCGCGATCGCAAGGCGATCGATGCCTTGCGCCGGGCGAGCGGCGAGGCCGAGACACGGCTCACCGAGAGCGACAGAAGGTTGACGCGGGAGTTTCCGGAGTTTGCCGCACTCACAAGGCCGCAGCCGCTGGAGGTGAAGGCAGTCCAGAACCTGCTCGGCAGCGACGAAGCGCTGGTCTTCTTTCTGCCTGATGACAAGGAGAGCCGCGTCTTTGCGGTGACGCGCGACGGCTTTGCCTGGCACGACATCGCGCTCGGCGCCGACGCCTTGGCCGGCAAGGTCAAGGCCTTCCGCCGCGGCCTCGATGTCGGCGAATGGGTGGCGGCGCGCAGCGCCGGCGCGGCGGGAATGTTCGACCTCGGCCTGGCGCGCGACCTCTACGTCGCCCTGCTCGACCCTGTCGACGACTTGATCAAGGACAAGCGCCATTTGCTGGTGGTACCGACCGGCGCGCTCACTGCCCTGCCGTTTCATCTGCTGCTGACGCAGCAACCCGCTGCGCCGAATCCCACCGACATCGCGGGCTATCGCGACGCCGCCTGGCTGATCAAGCGGCAAGCCGTCAGCGTCCTGCCGTCGGTCGCGAGCCTGAAGGCATTGCGCGCCTATGCGCGCCAGCGGCCGGCGGCGCAGCCGATGATCGGCTTCGGCGATCCGGTGTTCGGCATGCCGGACGCGCGCGGCGCGGGTGCCGCCCCGGCCGGCGTCCCAGCGGCCGCCCCGCGGACAGCGGCACACACGCGCGCCTACACCGACTATTGGCAGGGCGCAGGCGTCGATCGCGCCATGCTCGGCAAGGCACTGCCGCCCCTGCCAGAGACTGCCACCGAGCTTCGCGCGATTGCCCGGAAGGTCGGTGCGGCCGCGAGCGACCTTCATCTTGAAGCCGACGCGAGCGAGGCCAACGTGAAACGGCTGCCTCTCGCCGACTATCGGATCGTCTATTTCGCGACCCACGGTCTCGTTGCCGGCGACATCAAGGGCGTGGCCGAACCGTCGCTGGCGCTGAGCATTCCGCAACGGGCGAGCGATCTCGATGACGGACTGCTGACCGCGAGCGAGGTGGCCCAGCTCAAGCTGAACGCAGATTGGGTGGTGCTGTCGGCCTGCAACACCGTGGCGGGTGACAGGCCCGGTGCCGAGGCCCTGTCTGGGCTGGCGCGCGCCTTCTTCTATGCCGGAGCGCGCGCCCTGTTGGTGTCGCACTGGGCGGTCGCTTCCGATGCCGCGACCCGGCTCACGACCGCGACCTTCGACGTCATCAAGTCAGAACCCGGTATCGGTCGTGCCGAGGCCCTGCGCCGCGCCATGCTGGCCTATCTCGGCGATACGGCAAACCCGGAGAATGCCTATCCGGCGTTCTGGGGACCGTTCTCCATCATCGGTGAAGGCGCTGCGCAGCGGGAGACGCCCGAATGACGATTTCAGCGGCTCATCTCCCTGCCGGTCGATATGACGCGGAGGAGAACAGTGCATTGGCGGAAAAACCACGGCTGCGCGAAGCATTAGCGAAAAATCGCGGAATTCTTCGATGGTTTTGCGATGGATTCGAGCAATCAGACACAGAGGCGAGCTGTGAGCGGCCCGAGACATAGGTGACAAAATGTACCGGACACATGGGTTACACTTTC